>NZ_JACGWV010000001.1:2264088-2587530 GCF_014137995.1 Promicromonospora sukumoe | reverse complement strand
AGATCGACCGCGGTCCGTCGTCGTCGTGGTGCAGGAGGCTGTACAGGTCCCACCACGGGTGGAGCGGGACGCCCGCGACCGACTCGTAGAGAGTGCGGAGCTCCTCCGCCCAGTCGGGTGAGCAGAGGGCGGCCAGGTACCGCCGGCACTGCCCGACGTCGATGGCGCGAGACCCCCGGTGGATGCTGTTCCAGTCGGTGAGCCCGGTGATCTGCCTGCGCGACCACAGCAGGTTGACGGGCAGGTAGTCGCAGTGCAGGAAGACGGCGTCGTCATCAGGCGGTGGTGACTCCATGGCGGCGAAGGCGGCCTTCCAGACCGCAGGGTCCTGCGCGCCGGTCGGAACCCGGAACTCGCCGAGAGGCGTGATCCATGAGTCTTCCCAGGCCCGGAAGGTCGGGGCCGGGAGGTCGACGGAATGGAGCCGGGCAGCGAACTCGGCGATCCTCTCGATCCACGGCCGGCGCTCCGCCGGGTCGAGATAAACGTGGCCGGGCAGCCGTGTCATCAGCAACGACGGCGCTCCGCGGGTGGCGGCGCCGTCGACGTCGGCGGCCAGGATCGCCGGGACCGGAAGCCCGCTGCCTGCCACCACCCCGAGGTTGGCGATCTCCTGCTCCAGGGCGGTCCGCAGCGCGATGCTTCTCGCCGGGTACTGCCGCAGCACCACGGGGGTCCGCGTGCCGTGTCGCTCGACCGTCAGGCGGTGGACGGCGGAGTTGACGCCGCCGGTCAGCCGGCGGTGGCCGACGACGCGGCTACCTCGACCCAGGGCGGCGGCCGCCCACTCCAGGGTCTCGGCGGAGGGCCGACGTCGGAAGAACTCGTTCTCGCGCCAGTCGCCGTCGGCCATCAGAGGTCAGGCCGAGGCGTCACGACCTGTTGCCGGGCGCGTGGCCGCTGGCTAGCTCGTGGGCCTCCGCGGCCAGCTCGGACCAGTCCTCGGTGTCGGCGATCGTCACCCAGCGGGCCTTGAGCTCGGGGTCCTGCCGGAGAAGCTCCGCGATGCCGCGCTCGATGAGATCGTCGGCGCGGCCCTCGGGCAGGCGGACGGCGAGCGCGTCGCCCTCGAGGAAAGCGAACCGTGTCAGGCGGACGAAGAGAGCACCTTCGCGGGCGGTGACGTCGAGGTCGGGATCTTGTTCGAGGGCAGTCCTGAGAGCTTCGTACCGGTCGTTCCTGGTCATCGTGCAGCCTCCTGTCGTGCGCCTACGAGTGGGAGCAGGCGTCGCGCACCGTCGATCTCAAGAACGGTAGCCGTTCGTGCGGGTTCGCGCGGCGCTGCTCCCACTCAGGGCTCACAGCAGCTCGACGCCGTCGGCCTGTGGGCCGCGGTCGCTCTGACGCACCTTGTAGCGGACCCGGTCACCCTTCTCCAGGATCTCGTCGCCGCGCACGACCGACACGTGCACGAACAGGTCCTCGCCCCCGGCGTCGGGGGTGATGAAGCCGAAACCGCGGTCCGCGTCGTAACGCGAGACGGTGCCCTGACCGCCGCGTACCGGTCCGCCGGATGCCGCGGGACGGCTCGGCCGGCCGCGGTCCGTGGCCGGGCGCGCACTCCCGGAGCCGCGCACGAGCTGCACGTTGCGGGCGTTCGGACCCTTGTCGCCGTCGACGACGTCGAACGTCACGCGTGCGCCCTCGGCGAGCTCTGTCAGACCCCGGCCGAGCGCGCTGACGTGGACGAAGATGTCCTCGCCGCCCGCGTCGGGGGCGACGAACCCGAAGCCCTTGGTGTCGTCGTACCAGGACACCGTGCCGTCCGCGCCGTCGGATGCCGACGGCGCAGCCGCCGCCCCGAGCGGCAGCAGGTGGTCCGCTTGCGGCCCCTTCTCTCCGTCGACGACGAGGAACGCCACGCGCTGCCCCTCCGAGATCACACCGCCCCCGACGATGGCCGAGCTGTGCACGAAGATCTCGGCGCGGCCGCCCTCGGGCGTGACGAAGCCGTAGCCCTTGGCCGGCTCGTACCAGGTGACGGTGCCGAGCACGCCCATGGGCGCGTCGGCGGCCCGGTCGCCCGTGACGACGACGCGGCGCGCCATCGGGCCACGATCACCCTCGCCCACCTCGAACTCGACGGCCTGCCCCTCGCGGAGCTGCTTCGGTCCGTCGTCGCCGACGATCTCGGACGCGTGCACGAACAGGTCCTCCGCCTCGTTCCCGAGGTCGATGAAACCGAACCCTCGGTCGGCGTCGAACCATCGGACAGTTCCCTGGGGCACCTAAGACTCCTCATGTTGCAGACATTGCTGTGGTCCAGTGTCCCTGACAGAACCCGGACGTGTGGACCAGCCGTCCCGGGAACAAGCCGTCGGCGCGGCCAGGTTGAGGCGGATGTGCCCCGGTTTCGGGGCCGCCACGCTGCGAGAGGGGTGAGCACATGGGCGAGTCACGTGACGACGACGGGCTGGACGTGCTGATCGGGGCGATACCCGAGGGCTGGTCGCGTGCGCGGGTTGCTGGGCAGACGTGGGGAGTGACGCGCACGACACGTGCCGGTGGCAAGGTCGTCTCGTTCGAGGCGGAACGGCTCGGCGACGGCGAGGGGCTTGGCGCGAACATCTGGTTCACGGCGGACGGCGCCGTGCTCAAGCCGTGCGAGGTGCCGGCGGAGAGCGTGATGGAGTTCCTTCGTTCCGCGGTCTCGACCGCGGAACGGTGAGGAACCGCCGCGCCGCCGCGCTCCACGACGCCGCCGTCGGCGTCGGAGGACCTACCTGCCGCGAGCCGGCGTGAGCTGGTCGAGGATGGCGAGTGCGACGGGCTTGTACTGGGCGTAGCGGTAGGGGTACGCCGAGACCTCGACGGCCTGGGCGGCCGCCCCCTTGTGCAGGTTCTTCCACCCGTCGATGTCGAGCAGGCCGCGCGGCGAACCGTTGTTCGGGCCGTTCGGACCGCCGAAGAAGGCGGCAGCCTGGTACTCCGGTTGCATGAGCTCCTTGACGCTTCCCCAGCCGGAGGCCGGGCGCATCTGGAACAGTCCGAGGCTGTCGAAGTCCTGGCCGACGCCGTCGTGGGGGTGCTTGACCGAGGCGGGGTAGGCACCGGGGTTGGCCAGCATCTGCAGGTGCGACTCGGTCAGCGAGGCCATGAGCGCGACGACGATCCCGTCCCGTCCGACGCCCTTGGTGCGAGAGCCCACGGAGATGATGGTGGCGGCGTGGCGCAGCTGGTTCCGGTCCAGGGACACCGGTATGCCGTCGACGGTCTTCGCGGTGAGCCCGGTGGGCAGGTGCTGCACCGTCGCTCGGTTGCTGCTGCGGTCGGCGCGGTCGCGGCCGTGGCCGGCACTGCGGTCGCGGCGGTCACGGTCGCCGTCACGGCTGTCGGCGCGGTCGGGGTCCTGGCCTGTTTCGTCGGCGGCGCCGGTCGAGGGTGCGGAGAGGGCGTAGGTGATCGGGGCGGTGACCGGGCCGAACAGGAGGACTGTGAGGAGGAATGTCGCCACGATGCGCTTCAGGGGGATCGGAGGGAGAGCGGGGAGTCGCAGGAGGTTGAGCTGCTGGGGGATGGGCATGGCTGGGAGCACCGGGCAACGATGCACTGACACATGGAGACAAGTTGTGAGGCGAACGTGTGAGTAGGTGGCCGCTGTGGTGCGATCGCGGCAGGCCGTCCGAAGTCGTACCGACCGGGGCAGTACCGGGCGAGACCGGGCCTCGCGCCAGGGTGCCGGCCGTTCCATCGAGGCCCGATAAGCCCAAGGAGCCGGGACCCCCGATCCCCATGCCGGAGGTCCCAGCTCCTGCCCGAACAAGGGCCCAGACCCCTCGCTCGGGTCCCGGCCCGGGTGTCCCCGGGTCTCTGCCCTGCCGGGAGCCTACGCGGGTGGTGGGGTCCGGGTATGACCGCAGGGCGGGTGAAATGGCCGACCGATGCGCCACGGGCCGCCGCCTGGCCCAACCTGTCACTACAGGTTGGTTAGGGTGCTTCACATGGCCAACCCTGTCGCGATCGACCGCACCTCACCGCTCCCGCTGTACTGGCAGCTCAAGGCCAGGATCGTCCGGGACATCGAGGAGCGTGGACTGGAGCCGGGCGCCCGGCTGCCCGGTGACCACGAGCTGTGCGACCAGTACGGGGTCTCCCGCACCGTCGTCCGGCAGGCGCTGCGCGAGCTCGAGGTCGAGGGCGTGATCCGGCGGGAGAAGGGCCGCGGCACGTTCGTCGCCGACCGGCGCACCGCGCGCGGTTTCGGTCATGCGCTCGTCGGGACGTTCGAGGACATCCAGTCGTCCGGCCGGCAGGAGTCGACGGTCCTGCGCCGCGAGGTCGTGGACGCCACCGCCGTCGTCGCGCGTGACCTGGCGCTGGCGGACGGTGAACGGGTCGTGGAGATCGAGCGGCTGCGCCTGGTCGACGGTGAGCCGTGGGCGCTCACGTCGACGCAGCTTCCGCGCGACGTCGGCGAGCCGCTGCTCGACGTGGACCTGCGGAACGTGTCGATCTACGGGGTGCTCGAGCGGGAGTTCGGCGTCCAGTTCGACCGGGCGGAGCGGACGGTGGAGGCCGAGATCGTCGACGAGGCGGTGGCTGAGGTGCTCGGGATCGCCGCCGGCTCGGCGGTGCTCGTGATGCACAGCGTCTCCTTCGACCCGACGGGGCGGCCCATCGAGCGGTTCACGGGCATCCACCGCGGCGACCGCAACCGGCTGGACATCGAGGTGACCCGCTCGACGGCAGGTTGACATCCTGTAATTACATGTGGACGATGTCGGAGTCCGCCTCGACCGACGAGGCGGGCTTGCCCGACATTGGAGTTGCGCATGGCAATGAAGCCTCGTTCAGCGGCCGTCGCCGGCATCGCGGGGGCGCTGGTGCTCGGCCTGGCCGGGACCGTGGTCCACAGCGTGGTGACCGGATCGCGTGAGTCGACCACCTCGGTCGAGTGGTGGGTGCCGGACTGGGACTACGACGCGGCCGTCGAGATCGTCGCGCAGTTCGAGTCGCGCAACCCCGACGTCCAGGTGGACCTCGTCAAGACCACGGGCGACACCGTGGCCAACCGCACGGCCGTCGCCCTCGACTCGGGGAACGTGCCGGACGTCATCACCGAGTCCATCGCGCGCGTCCCGAACTACGTCGCCAAGGGCCAGCTCGCCGACCTCGGCGGCCTGTACGGCGACGCGCTCCCCGCGGAGGACTTCGCACCCGGCCTGGTCGACTCCCTGACCTTCGACGGGTCCGTCTACGCGGTGCCGTACCGGTGGGGGACCAACGCCCTGATCTACAACCCGGAGCTGTTCGCCGCGGCCGGCATCACGGAGCCGCCCGCCACCTGGGACGAGTTCGTCGCGGACGCGGAGCGGCTCACCTCCGGCGACGTCGTCGCCACGGCCTGGCCCATGTCCGGCGACCCGAGCGACCTCACGCTCCGCTTCCTCGACTTCGCCGTCTCCGACGGCGCGACCATCGACCACGGCACGCCCGAGCTCACCGAGCAGTCCGTCACCTCCGCCCTGGAGCTGATGGGGGAGTCGGTCACCGACGGCTGGGCGAGCCGGAGCTCCTTCGAGCTGGACAACACCGGCATCCGCGAGCTGTTCCTCCAGGGCCGCATCGCGATGTACCCGGGCGGCGTCTTCGACGTGACCGAGGCCCTCGCGCAGGACGCCCCGGTCGCCACGGCCGTGCTCCCGGGCCCGGACGGGCCGGGGACGGCGCAGGGCGTGGGCTGGGCTTACCTCGTCCCGCAGGCCTCGGACAACCAGGAACGCGCCGAGCGGCTGGTGCGGTTCCTGGCCGAGCCGGAGAACATGGCGGCGCTGACCCAGACGTTCCCCGCCCGGCTCAGCGCGTCCGACGACCCCAGGTTCCAGACGCCCGAACGGCTCGCGTACACCGAGCAGCTCGCCGAGCACAGCGTGCCCGCCGCGAACGACCCCGCGTGGAACGCGTCGGTGCAGGCGGTGCACGACCAGATCCAGGAGGTCGCGCTCGGCCGCAAGACGGTCGCCCAGGCGGCCGAACAGATCATGACGCTGGCCGAGGGAGACGAGTAACCCATGACCGCACTGACACCAGCGGTGCCGCGTCGCCGCACCGGCGGGCCGCACCCGGTCGCGCTCATGCTGCCGGCCGCGCTCCTGACGGCCGTCCTCATGGTGATCCCCATCGGCTCGACGCTCGTCCGCGTCGTCGCGGACCGCGGCGAAGGCCTGGCGCGCATGCTCGACATCCCGAACTTCGGGACCGTCATGCTCAACACGCTGGTCTGGACGCTCGCCTCCGTCGTCGGGGCGCTGCTGATCGGCTACGCGGGCGCCGTGCTCTTCCAGTCGAAGTCGCTCCGTCTCACCGGCATGTGGCGCAGCCTCGTCATGGTGCCCTGGATCATCCCGGGCGTCGTCGGCGCCACCGTGTGGCGCTGGACCCTGTCGACCGACTACGGCGTGCTCAACCAGGCGCTGCTCGACCTCGGCGTGATCGCCGAGCCGGTGCGCTGGCTGTCCGACCCCGACGTGGTGCTGATCGCCGTCGCGCTGGTCCAGGTCTGGGTCACGGCACCGTTCGTCGTGCTCATGGTCTCGGCCGCCCTGGCCGGCATCCCCGAGGAACGCTACGAGGCGGCACGGCTCGACGGCGCCGGCTCGTGGCAGGTGTTCTGGTACGTCGTCCTGCCCGCGATCCGGACCACCACCGGGATCGTCGTCCTGACCCTGGCGATCTGGGCCCTGAACTCGTTCACCATCATCTGGGTCATGACCAGCGGCGGGCCCGCCGGCTCCTCGACCATCCTGCCGATCCTGCTCTACCAGGCCTTCCAGAACGGGGACCAGAGCCTCGTGGCGGCCGTCGCCCTGCTGCAGGTCGCCATCGGCGGCGTGTTCGCCTTCTTCTTCGCCCGCACCATGCGCACCGACCTGGAGGACCAGTCATGAGCGCCCGACCGACCCGACGCCTGCTCACCGGAACCGGGACCTGGGTCCTGCTCGCCGTGCTCATGACGTGGACCCTCGCGCCGATCGCGGTGATGGTGTTCACCTCGTTCAAGGCGCGCGAGGACGTGTTCCAGGTCCCGGCCCGGCTGCTGCCGTCGACCTGGACGCTGGAGAACTACGCCACCGTGTTCACCGCGTCCACGATGCCGCAGGCCCTGCTGAACTCGGTCGTCGTCGGCGTGCTGGTGGCGCTGGCCACCCTGGTGTTCTGCTTCTCCGCCGGGTACGCCATGGCCAGGTTCCGCTTCCGCTCGGCGCGTCCGCTGGCGCTGTTCATCCTGCTCGGCCAGGTGGTGCCCCTGACCGTGATCCTGCTTCCGCTCTACCAGATGGTGACGGCGGCCAACCTGCTCGACTCGACGACCGGGGTGGCGTTCGCGCACCTCGCGATCACCGTCCCGCTGGTCACCTGGATGGTCCGCAACCAGGTCGCGGCCATCCCGATCGAGCTGGAGGAGGCCGTGCGGATCGACGGCGGCTCCCGGTTCGACGCCGTCTCGTACGTGACGCTCCCGGTCTGCGCGCCGGGGCTCGTCGCGGCGGGGATGTTCGCGTTCCTCCAGTCGTGGCACGAGTTCCTGTTCGCCTCCGTGCTGACCACGTCGTCCGACGCGCGCACCGCGCCCGTCACCCTCACGGAGTTCGCCACGGAGTTCGACGTCGACTGGGGCGCGACCATGGCCGCGTCGGTGGTGCTCACCGTGCCGATCGTCATCGCGTTCGTCGCGCTGCAGCGCTACTTCGTGGGCGGCCTGACGGGAGGCGCGGTCAAGGGATGAGGATCATCGACATCCGGGCCGCGCGGATCGGCCGCAGCCCCGTCATCCGGGTCCTGACCGACGAGGGGCTCGACGGGCTCGCCGAGATCGAGCACTCCAAGCCGTACGTGACGCAGACCCTCGGTCTCTACCGTGAGCTGCTGGTCGGGCAGGACCCCACCCAGGTCGAGCGCTGCATGATGCGCATCCGCCGCCTGGGCGGGTTCAAGCCGTGGGGCGCCGTCGTCTCCGCGATCGAGATCGCGCTGTGGGACCTCGCGGCCCGCTCCCTCGACGTGCCGGTCCACCGCCTCCTCGGCGGAAAGACCCGCGACCGCATCCGGGTCTACAACGGCGGCATCCGCGTGCCGCTGAACAACCACACGCCCGAGGACTACGCCGCCTCGATGCAGCACATGGTCGACTCGCCCGAGGGCTTCTCGCTGTTCAAGGAGGGCGTGGGCCTGCACGGCTTCATGGCGCCCCACGTGCCCGACTTCATGTACAACGACCTGCGCACGGGCCCGCTGCACCCCAACCGCGGGCCGCTCACCCCGGGCGCCATCAGCCACGTCGTGGACTGCGTGGCCGCCATGAAGGACGTGCTCGGCCCGAACCGCCGCCTGGCCCTGGACATGGGACCCGGGTGGACGGTGCCGGACGCCATCACCACGCTCAACCGGCTCGAACCCTTCGACCTGGCCTGGGCGGAGGACGTGCTCACCGGCGACTTCGTGCCCTGGGTCGACGCCCCCCGCTACCGCGAGCTGACCCAGGCGACCCGCGTGCCCACCCACACGGGCGAGCAGATCTACCTGCGGCACGGCTTCCGGGAGCTCGTCGAGACCAACGCGGTGCGCGTCATCGGGCCGGACCCGGGCGACGTCGGCGGCCTGGCCGAGCTCAAGTGGATCGCCGAGTACGCCGACCTGTACGGGGTGCAGATCGCACCGCACGGCGTCAGCAACGGGCTGCTGGGCCTGGCCGCCCTGATCCAGGTCTCGGCGACCCTGCCCGACAACCTCATCGCCTTCGAGTACCCGACCGCCATGGACCCGTGGTGGTACGACATCGTGCAGGGCCTGCCCGACCCGATCGTCCGCGACGGCTTCGTGACCGTCGGGGACGGGCCGGGGCTCGGCGTCGAGCTGGACCGGGAGGCCGCGCGCCGGCACCTCGAACCCGGCGCCGAGAACTTCTTCGACTGGCCGACAGACAAGGAACTTCGATGACCTGGAACGACCGCCCGCTGGGCACCACCGGACTGCGCGTCACACCGCTGACCGTCGGGGGAGCGCCGCTGGGCTCGATGCCCAAGAACTTCGGCTACGACGTCAGCGAGGACCAGGGCGTCGCCACCGCCCGGGCGGCGCTGGCCGGCCCGATCCGCGCGCTGGACACGTCGTCGGCGTACAGCGCGGGGGAGTCCGAACGACGCATCGGCATCGCCCTGCGCGAGCTCGGCGGCCTCTCGGACGGCTACCTCCTGTCCACGAAGATCTCCCGCGACCTGACCACCGGGGACTTCAGTGGCGCCGAGATGCGCCGGTCCATCGCCGGCAGCCTGGAGCGGCTCGGCCTGGAGCAGGTCCCGCTCGTCTACCTGCACGACCCCGAGAACACCACCTTCGAGGCCGCGACCGCCCCGGGTGGACCCCTCGACGTGCTGCGCGAGCTCAAGGACTCCGGGGTGGCCCGGGCCATCGGCGTCGCGGGCGGCCCCACCGACCTCATGGCGCGCTACCTCGGCACCGGCCACTTCGACGTGCTGCTCACCCACAACCGCTGGACCCTGGTCAACCGCAACGCCGGCCCCCTGATCGACCTCGCCGTCGACCGCGGGGTGGGGGTCGTGAACGCCGCCGTGCTCGGCGGCGGCATCCTCGCCACCGGGACCCAGGGCAGCGACCGGTACGCCTACCGGCCCGCCGCGCCCGAGGTGCTCGACGCCGTCCGCCGGATCGAGGACGTCGCGACCCGGGCCGGCGTACCCCTGTCGACCCTCGCCACGCAGTTCTCCACGCGCGACCCGCGGATCGCCACGACCGTCGTCGGCGTCTCCCGGCCCGAGCGCATCGAGCAGGGCGTCACCGCCGTGACCACGCCCGTCGAACCCGGCGTGTTCGACGAGATCGACGCCATCGCGGCTTCGATCCCGACCGACCTTCTTCCTGCCTGAGAGGCCCGAGACATGACCATCACCACCGCCGTCATCGGCTACGGCGTCGCCGGCAGCATCTTCCACGCGCCGCTCGTGCACGCCGACCCCGCCTACCGGCTCGACGCCGTCGTCACCTCCAGCCCGGCGCGGGTCGCCGCGGCGTCGTCCGCCTACCCGCAGGCGCGGGTCGTGCCCGACGTCGACACGCTCTTGGCCTCAGGCCCAGTGCCGGACCTCGCGATCATCGCCACCCCGCACGCCACGCACGTCCCGCTCGCGAAGCGGTTCCTCGATGCGGGAGCGGACGTCGTCGTCGACAAGCCCGTCGCCCCGCGCGCCGACGACGCCGCGGAGCTCGTCGAGCACGCCGCCCGCCTCGGCCGCACCCTGACGGTGTTCCAGAACCGGCGCTGGGACGGCGACTTCCGCACGGTCCGCGGCCTGATCGAGCGCGGGGAGCTCGGCGAGATCCTGCAGTTCGAGTCCGCGTTCGGCTGGTGGAGCCCCACGCTCGGAGACTCCTGGAAGGACACGCTCGCCGGCGCCGACGGCGGCGGCATGCTCTTCGACCTCGCGCCGCACCTCATCGACCAGGCCGTCGAGCTGTTCGGCCCTGTCGCATCCCTGCACGCCGAGCTCGACCGGCGCAGGCCCGGCGCCGTGAACGACGACGACACGTTCGTCGCCCTCACCCACGACAGCGGCGTGCGCACCCGCCTCTGGATGAGCGTCGTGACCCCCGAGCAGCGCCCGAGGTTCCGCGTCACCGGCACCCGTGCGGTGGCCGAGTCCTGGGGCCTGGACCCACAGGAACCGCAGCTCGCCGACGGCGTCCGCCCGGGCGACGACGCCTACGGCATCCATCCCGAGCACCCGACCGTGCGGGTCGCGACGCCGGTCGGGGCGCACGCGGTGCCGAAGGAGCCCGGTGCGTACCCGGAGTTCTACCGGGGGCTGGTCGGCGCGCTCCAGGGGGACGGGCCGCTGCCGGTCGACCCTGCCAGCAGCATCGACGTGCTTCGCGTGATGGAGGCGGCTCGCCTCGGGAAGCTGTGACGGGCCGGTCTAGGTGTCGTACCCGAGCCCGTCCCAGGGCTCGTAGTAGGCGATGAAGTCGCCCGGCATGACATTGATGAAGTAGGTGCCGTCCTCGTACTGGTCGAGGTTCCAGCCGAAGGTGACGCCGTCGACGTCCTGGGTGAACGGTTCGACCTCGATGGGCTCGAGGACGTACTCGCCGAGCTCGGCCAGTCGGGCCTCGACGAGGTCCTCCGCACTGGAGGGCCCCGCCTGGCCGGGCGGAAGTCCCTCGGCTCGGGGGACGGCGTCGACCTGGACCTCGTCGAACGTGCCGTCGGCGTTCCACAGGAACACCCCGACGTAGGCGGAGTCGCCGTCGAACAGCTCCTCGCTGAGGAAGAACTTGCGGCCGTCCTCGGCGGTGCCCGCGTAGGGCACGTGGTAGTCGTCGGGCGCGATGGTGAAGCGTTCGGGTGCCTGCCCGACGGCGGCGCCGTCCTCGGTGGGAGGTTCTGCCGGCAGGACGACGCATCCGGTCGTCCCCGCGGCCACGGCGAGCGCGAGGACCGCCCGCAGCCCGGTGTTGCGGACGGCGGTGCTCGACGCGAGGAGCACGCCGCGCCAGGGGGATCGACTCATGACGGCGAGCCTATGGTCGGGACGGGCCGTGCCGAGCCGTGTTGCCGCGAACTGCGGGGCCGGCAGGGCTATCTCACCCGCGAGTTCACCCCGGCGATGCGCCCGTGCTCATGGGGTGAGGATGATCTTGCCGGAGGTGTGGCCGGTCTCGAGGATGCGGTGTGCCTCCGACGCCTGCGCGAGCGGCAGGGTGTGGCCGATCCGGGTGACCCATTCGCCGGCGGCGATCCGCTCCAGCGCGTCGTGGACGTATCCGCTGTTGCGGTTGCTGTCGTTGCCGTAGCTGAAGGGGACGCCGTGGCGGCCGGCGTCGGCGTCGGCCAGGGTGACCACGCGCTCGTTCCCGCCGCGCAGCTCGATCGCGGCAGGCAGGAGGCCTCGGCCGGCCGTATCCAGGACGGCGTCGATGCCCTGGGGCGCGGCGGCACGCACCCGCTCGACCAGGCCGTCGCCGTACTCCACCGCGGTCGCGCCGAGGCTCTCGACGAACGGCAGGCTGGACGGGCCCGCGACACCGATCACGGTGACTCCCGCGAGCCTCGCGAACTGGACTGCCGCGCTGCCGAGCGCTCCGCTGGCGCCGGTCACCAGCAGGGTCTCGCCGGCTCGGAGATGCAGCTCCGAGAGGCCTCGCGCTGCGTTGTCGGCGCCGATGACGGTCGCGGCGGCCTGCTCGAACGTGACGCCGTCGGGGATCGAGGTGTAGTTGCTGCTCAGGGTGTACTCCGCGTAGGAGCCTTGGGCGGGGCTGTCAGGCCATCCCGCGACGCGGTCGCCCGGCTGCACGCCGACGACGCCGTCGCCGAGCGCCTCGACGACCCCGGCGAACTCGAACCCGATGACGGCGGGTGCGGGGAGTCCGAAGGCACCGGCCCGGACCTTGGCCTCGATCGGGTTGACGCCGGCGGCGCGCACCCGGACGAGCACCTGCCCGCGACCGGGGCTCGGGGTGTCGACGTCGGCCTCCTTGAGGGCCGACGGGTCGCCGAAGACGGTGATGACTGCTGCTCTCATGATGCGAGTCCCTTTCGTGCGCGAGGACGTGTTTCCCCGACTGGCACTCGGGCAACACCGCCTGGGCCTGGCGCCATCCCTGCACCGGGGTCTCGGCGCGGCAGGTCACGTCGTCACGTCACCACCTGGAAGAACTGATCAGGGGATGTGGGCCGCGAGATCGCTCCGGGTGGTGGAGCGGTAAGCCCCGGGAGTTGCTCCCGTGTGCTTCCGGAACGTCGTCGTCAGGTGGCTCTGGCTGGACAGGCCGCATTCGAAGGCGATGTCGACGAGAGGCATCGTCGTGTGGGCAAGGAGCCACCTCGCGCGCCGCACCCTGCGCTCCAGCACGTACCTGGCAGGTGTCGTTCGCAGCTCATCCCGAAACCCGGCGACGAGCCGCTGCACCGACGTGCCGGCTACCCCGGCCAACGAGGCCAGGGTCAGCTTGTCCTGGAGGTTCTCGGCGATGTGTTCCTGGACCCGGGCGATCGTCACCGCCCCCGGAGAACGGATGGCGTGGCTGCCCGCGGCGTCCGCGGTGTGTGCTCGTTCGAGGTGAAGGCGCAGGGCGAACGCGATGGACTCGGCGAAGAGGACGCTCGTGGGATCGTCCGAGCCCGTCAGCTTCGCGAGCTCGCGCACGGCGCCGAAGATGAACGGGTCGGTGACGCCCAGGCCCGCCCGCAGCCGAGGTGTTCGTGCCGAGGCGTCAGGTCCGACGACGACTGTCGCGTAACGCACGTACTCGCCCGAGTAGACGCCGCCGAAGCGCTCCTGCGGCGGAATGATCGACATCTCACCAAGGGTCGGGGGACCGAGGTAGCGGGTGCCTCGCCCCAGTGCCCCTTCCATCCGGGACGTCGTGCCACCGAGATTGACGACGACCGAGCCGAACTCGAGCTCGGACGACCACTCGACCGGCACACGGATCATCTCGGTTCTCACCGTGACGTTCACTCCGGCCCACTCACCGGACCGGCGGTCGATCACCGCGTCATCGGATGCCGTGAGGGGTGACTGCGGCATGGTCCCCCTTTCAAGGGCTGCATCAGCGTGATGCAGGTCTGGACGACGGCGCTCTTCGAGAGCGTACGTCTCCGTCGGGTACGGCGCGTCAGCCAGCTCAAGGGCTGACCTGCGCCGTCGGCTGGCCGCGCGCCGTACCGCCGGAGGTCAGAACCGGCTGGCGCCGTGTTCTAGCCGTGTTCTACCGGGGTCAGGACCACGGGTCCTTGTCCAGGGCCTTCTTCGTCGCGTCCAGGTACGACGTCATCCAGGCCAGCCAGGTACTCGTCGCGAACTCGTGCAGAGGCTGAACGGCCTCTGCGTTGCGCGCGCGGAACTGGTAGTAGAACTTGACCTGCGTCCGGGGGCCGACCGGTCGGAACAGGAACTGGTTGACGGCCAGGTCGCACAGGTCGCCCAGCTCCCAGGAGAAGTCGGTCAGCTGGTAGTCGAAAACGAAGGGCCGCTGGATGAAGTTGACCTGTTCCCGGGCGCTCTGGTCTCCGAAGTAGACGGTGCGGTAGGACCCCGTCTGACCCCACGGGCCCTGGTGGACGTCGTAGCCGGTGACCGCCGGCTCGCCCTTCAGGAAGTTCGTGACGACGTCCTCGGCGATGGTGAAGTCGAACACGCGCTCGACGTTGTTCTCGACGATGCCACCGACCGCGCAGACCACGTTGCGGTTCGCGCCGGCTTCGACAAGCAGCTCGCTCATCAGGGTGTTCCTCTCGTGCGTATGTCGGGTGGTACGCGACTCAACGTAGGAGCGCGGCGCGGCAGCCGTCTTTCACAATCCGCACCGCGTTTGCAGGATCGGGCGACAGGGGTGTCCAGGCACCCAGGCGATCTGGCCGAGCGTTCCAGCAGCACGATGACCCTGAGGCGTCAGCCGGACGACCTCTCCCCACGACCTACCAGGGCAGGATGCCGTCCTCGTCCTGGAGAGTCCCCGTGGGTCCATCCGGGCCGAGGGTCGCCAGCCGCACCACGACGCGCGCACTCTCTTCCACCGGGCGCCCGATGCCCATCGCCGCCGTCATGTCGGTGGCCGCCGTGCCGGGCTTCAGCGCGTTGAACCGGACGTTCGGCTCCGTCTTCGCGTACTGCACGGTGAGCATGGTCGCCGCCGCCTTAGAAGCGGCATACAGGGCCAACGACACCTGGGACTCGGGCCGGTCGGGGTTGGTCACCACCCAGAACGACCCCAGGCTGCTGGAGACGGTGACGACGTTCGGGCTCGCCGACCGGCGAAGCAAGGGCAGTGCAGCCTCCATGACCCGCACGATGCCCACGGCATTGGTGTCGAACACCCGAAGGGCCTTGGGGCCGTCCACCGGTCCCTCGCCGAGCACCCCCGCGTTGTGTACCAGCACGTCGAGGCGGCCCTCTTCCGCATCGACGGTCGCGAGGGCCTTGGCCACGGACTCGTCGTCGGTCACGTCGAGCTGCACGAACCGGGCGCCGATCCGTGCGGCAGCCTGCCCACCCCGCTCGACGTCGCGCGCCCCGAGATACACCGTGTGCCCCAGCTCCGTGAGCTGGCGCGCGGTCTCGAAGCCGATGCCCTTGTTGGCGCCGGTGATCAGTGTGATGGTCATGCGTCGGTCTCCTTCGCGAGGTGGCCGCTCGGTGCGGCGGTGAAATACGCGGCCCGTGCGGGCCGTTCAGCACGCTATGAGCAGCGCACCGGTTTACCCAGAGCCCCCTGCAGACCGGGGTCCGGCAGGGCCCTCGCTACGAGCGCGGCGCCCGTCGGACAACCCCCTGGGTACCTACCTGCGGGCACGGCGCGAGCTGGTCACGCCCCGGCAGGCGGGGATCCCCGACGTCGGCGTACGACGGACACCCGGGCTGCGGCGCGAGGAGGTCGCGCAGCTGGCCGGCATCAGTGCCGACTACTACCTGCGGCTGGAGCGGGGCCGTGACCGCAACCCGTCGGTACACGTGCTCGACGCGCTGGCCCGCGTGCTGCGGCTGGACGCCGACCACGTGAGGTACCTGCGCTCGCTGGTGGCCGACGCGGCGCTGCCGCATGTACGCCGTCCGCGCACCACGACCCCGCCGGAAGGAGCCCGCAAGTTCCTGGACTCGCTGGCCCAGCCCGCGTTCATCGAGGACGAGCACTTCGACATCGTCGCGGCGAACCCCGTGGCCGGGGCCCTCGACCCGGGCCTGCGGGAGGGCGGCAACCAGCTGCGGGACCTCTTCCTGGACCCCGACGCACGCACCCTGTACCCCGAGTGGCAGCGGGTCACCGAGTGCCTCGTGTTCGGCCTGCGCCAGTCGGCGGGCACCGGCGTCGACAACCCTCGCCTGGGACAGCTCACCGACGAGCTGTCGGCGGCCAGCGGCCAGTTCAGCGAGCTCTGGGAACGTCACGAGGTGCGGGGGCAGTACGGTGCGCCGGTCCGGATCAACCATCCGAAGGTGGGGGAGCTGACCCTCAACCGGGAGCGGATGAGTATCGCGGGCGCGGAGGACCTGGGGCTGGTGGTCTTCCACGCGGACGCCGGCTCGGTCGACGCCGAGAAGCTGGCCCTCCTGGCGTCGGCCGGACAGCCCGCCGACGTCTGAGCCGACGCCCGAGGAGGGGTGGGCCGATCACACCCGGGTGCTGTCGGCGTGCTCCTTGTTGTCGATGCGGCCGAGACTCCCACCGGTCTCCGCCAGCGCCGCGGTGGCCTTCGCCCACCCGGTGTCGGCCGGGTCCAGCGCGCTGCGCAGGTAGGCCGTGGTCAGGCGCTGCAACGCCGCGACCCGCTCCGGGTTCTCGTCGGTGGTCTCGGCGGCCTCCCAGTTCGGGATGCCGCCCAGGGAATGCTCGGCGTCGAACAGGGTCAGCAGGTCCGTGGCGCCTGGGCCGTGGGTGTAGGCATCCGTGAACCAGTCCGGGCCGCGGCTGGACATCTTCGACTGGTCGTTGTCACCGGCCACCACGAGCGTGGGTGTGGTCAGCTCGGCGAACGACGGGTTCATGAACGGGAAGTGCTCCTGGGCGAACGGGTGCGGCTCGTCGCCCCCGATCCCGGTCGCGGCCAGCAGGACGCCGGCCAGCACACGCCGGTCCCCGTAGTCCTGGCCGACCGTGCCGGTGCTGTCGAGGACGCGGGCGCCGAGCAGCATCTGCACGGTCTGGGCGCCCCAGGAGTGTCCGGCCGCGACGATCCTGCTGCGGTCGACCCGCCCGGCAAGGCCCGGCACGACGCGTCCGATCACGTCGAGCTGGTCCATGGCCCGCACGAGATCGCTGCGTCGCTCGGTCCAGACCTGGCCGAAGCCGGGGTGGTCGAACGCGATGCCGTCACGACGGGAATCGAGGTGCGTCGGCTGGACGACGACGAACCCACGAGACGCCCAGAAGGTCGTGAGGGGTGCGTATCCGTCGAGCGACCACCCGTTGCCGTGCGAGAACAACAGCACCGGCAGGTCCTGCCCGGTCACGGGGGCGGAGACGCGGACGTCGAGCGGACGCGCCCGGCCCGGGGCGTCGAGACGTACCGGGGCGACCGAGACGACGGGGTCACCGGCGCCGACGACGTCGTCCAGGGAACGGACGATCGCGGTGTCGGTCGTCGCGGGGGTACCACTCATGGGAATCACAGGTCCTTTGCTCTTGAGGCCTCCGCTGGGCACAATGGGAAGCGGAGCGCCGCTCCGAAACAATACGGAGCGCTGTTCCGTTTTGCAACCCGCACCCGACGAAGGCACCCCATGGCTACTCCCGGCTCGGCCGGCCCGACACCTCGCGCAAAGCGCGCCGACGCCACGCGCAACCAGCAGACCCTGCTCGAGGCCGCCGCGGCCGTGTTCGTGACGGACGGCGTGGACGCGCCCGTGCGGCTGATCGCCGAACGCGCCGGGGTGGGCATGGGGACGATCTACCGGCACTTCCCCACGCGTCCCGAGCTGGTCGCCGCGGTCTACCACCATCAGGTGGAAGCGCTGGCCGAAGCGGGCCCTGCCCTCCTGCGCGAGTCCGGCGACCCCGGAGCCGCCCTCCAGGCCTGGGCGGCCGGCTTCGTCGAGTTCCTCGTGACCAAGCACGGGCTCGCCAGCGCTCTCGGGTCCGACACGGATGGCGTGAACACCCTGCACCAGTACTTCGTCGACCGGCTCGTCCCGGTGTGTGACGCGCTGCTCGACGCCGCACTCGAACCGGAGCGTCGGGGGCTTGTCTCGGGCTACACGCTCATGCGCGGCATCGGCAATCTGTGTATCGGCGGTGGCAGCGACACGGACTACGACGCCGAGCTTCTGGTCGCGCTCCTGGTGGCAGGGGTGCTCACGGCGGAGCGGCCCGGAGGAGCCACGTAGTCGCCGGCCGTGCACGGGCGGCGAACTCGTCACCCACGGCCTGGGCGCTCAGGAGCTCTCGACGCGGGCCAGGAGCTCGTCCAGGAAGCCGCAGGCCTCGGCGACGGCCCGTTCCGGATCTCGCTCGGCGATGGCGTCGGCCAGGTCCTCGTGGCCGATCTCGGGCGCGTGCTCGACGCCGGGCGTGATCGTGGACGTCGCGGCGACGCTCGCGGTGATGACTTCCGTCAGCCCCAGGTAGAGCTCCGTCAGCAGCCCGTTGTGCCCGGCGCGGACGACGGCTCCGTGGAACTCGGCGTCCGTCCGCGCGAAGTCCTCCCAGCGACCCTCGGCCAGCTCGGTCGCGCGGCGGGCGAGCAGGGCGCGCAGCTCGGCGACCTCCTCCTCGGTCCGCTCGGTGGCGGCGAGCCGGGCCCCCTCGACCTCGAGGGTGCGCCGCACCTGCAGCACCTCGCGCAGCTCCGAACCGGCGAGCCGGCGGATCGCGCCGGAGACCTCGCTCGTGGCGCGGACGTAGGTGCCGTCACCCTGGCGGACCTCCAGCAGGCCCGTGTGCGCGAGCGCGCGCACCGCCTCGCGGATCGTGTTGCGGCCGACGCCGAGCTGCTCGCAGAGCGCGGGCTCGGTGGGGATGCGCTCACCGATGGGCCACTCGCCCTCCCGGACGGCGGTCCGGAGCTGCTCGATGACCTGGTCGACGAGGCCGACCCGGTGGGTGGTGGCCAACGGCACAGCGGAATCCTTTCGTCCAATCATCCTACGTATGCCATCGTAGCGGTCATGCGCGCCGAACACACTGCACCTGGCCTGGAGACCGAGCTGGACGGCGCCGTGGAGATCCGGACGCCGGGCGTCATCGCCGCCGGGGCGCTGCTCGCGGTCGCCGTGGTGCTCGTCGCCCTCAACCTGCGCCCGGCCATCACCGGCGTCGGCCCGATGTTGGAGGAGATGCGCCTCGACCTGGGCGTCACCGCGGTCTGGGCGGGCGTGCTCACCACGCTGCCGACGCTGTGCTTCGCCGGCGCGGGCCTCGTCGCGCCGCTGCTGGCCCGCCGCGCCGGGATCGGCGCCGCCATCGCGGTCGCGCTGACCACGCTCGCCGCCGGGCTCGTGCTGCGCGTGCTCGACGGGCCGTTCGTGGTGCTCGGCGGCACGCTCGTCGCCACCGCCGGGATCGCCCTGGTCAACGTGCTGATCCCGGTCGTCATCAAGGACTCCTTCCCGGCCCGCATCGGGCTGATGACCGGCGTCTACACCGCGGCCCTGCAGGGCGGCGGCGCCCTCGGGTCGGCGGTGACGCCGCAGCTCGGCGACGCGTTCGGCGGCTGGCGCCCGGCCCTGGGCTCCTGGACGGTGCTGGCAGTCGTCGCGCTGCTGCTGTGGATCGTCGCGGCCCGCGGCGCCGGCCGGGCGACCCGGGCGGCCGAGGCCGCCGACGGCGGCCGTTCGCTGCTGCGCAACCGCCTGGCCTGGATCGTCACCGCCTTCTTCGGCCTGCAGGCCTTCTACGCGTACGCCGCGATGGGGTGGTTCCCGCAGGTCCTGATGGACGCCGGCGTGCCCCGCTCCGAGGCCGGCCTGCTGATGGGCCTGGTCTCACTGATCGCCGTGCCGATCAGCCTGTTCGTCGCTCCGCTCGCCGCGCGCGGTCGTGGGCAGAGCGGGTGGATCATCGCGCTCAGCGTCGTGGGCATCGCCGGGACGGCCGGGCTGATGCTGGCCCCGGCCTGGTCGCCGCTGCTGTGGAGCCTCCTGGTCGGACTCGGCATGAGTGTGTTCTCGCTGGCCCTGACCGTGATCGCGCTGCGGGCACGCACCGGCGCCGACACCGCGCGGCTGTCCGGGATGGCGCAGGGCTTCGGGTACCTCTTCGCCGCGCTCGGGCCGTTCCTGTTCGGCCTGCTGCACGACGTCACGGGGAGCTGGCTCGTCCCGCTGGCCATGCTCCTGGCGGTTCTGGTGGTTCAGATGGTCTTCGGCGCCCTGGCCGGCCGGCACCGGTTCGTCTGAGGCGGCAGAGATGTCCGGGATCGTTCAGATCCCGGGCCTCTGGAGCCGCCTGTCGGGACTCGGCCAGCCGACCACTAGGACCCGGCGATGACCGCCCGCGATCTACGGGAAGCACGACGACGGGCGCGAGCTGCACGACGAGAGACGGTTTCGGTCACTGGCCGGGGCCCTCTTCGTCATGTGTGGGGGCGCGCCGTGCCGGCGCGACCAGGGTGCGATGGGGGTGCGCGGAGCGAGCGCAGCGAGCCCGCGCGGGGGCCGGCTCCCCTGTCGCGGGCCCCTGGGCGCGCCGGCACGGCGCGCCCCCGCGCGGCGGAGCCGCGCCTTGAGCCAGTATAGAAAGTCCTCACGGTTTCCGACAGCAAGAGATGGTCTGCGGGTGAATGTCGGGCGATAGACGGTAGACCCGATGACGATCGATCCGACCCGCGCTAGGCTCCCTAACCGTGACCAGCGATCAGCTTGTCGCAGAGAGCAGCTTGAGACACCGGAGTCCAATTAATGGCGCACATAGTCAAGGCTCAGATCGATGGCATCGGCGGCCGTGCGGACACTCTGAGGATTAGATTCGATCGGAATCTTAATGTTATCTGGGGCCTTAACGGTTCCGGGAAAACGACGCTTCTACGTGTCCTGAACGCTGCACTTTCAAATGATGTGACCTCCCTTGTGGGTTCTCCGGTTACCGGCGCTTCGATAGAAATCGTCGACAACGAAGGGCGCAGATTGACGCGCCGCTATCAGCGTGAGCAGTCAGGACTGTCGGCACAGCGGCGTGACCAGATCGATCGTGCGTTCCTCGGTCGTGACCCCGAGGTGGAGATGAACTTTGCCACCTATATGGCGCTGGAGGGAATGCTTCGGCCCGAAGAGGAAAGGACTTGGCGCACTACCTATCATGATCCCGACGTGGGCCATGAAGTTGGGGAGTTTGGGCATCAATACCTTTCAATCAACCGTCTCGTGCGCGGCTTGCGGGGCACTAGGCCGTCAAGCGCCGAAGTCGATTACGAAGCATCCTTAGACGAAGCCTTCTCGAAGCGCGTTAACGAGCAATGGATTCATTACCAGGCGTCGTCGCTTTCTGAGATTCGCGTGATTCAGCAGCAAGGTCTAGGTAGGGTATTGTCAGTTCTGTTCGGCGGGCCCGAAGAGAAGAGGCCGCCGACTGACTTTCTCCCGACTGAACCCGATCATGCCTACAAACTGACGAGGGCATTCCTTCAGGATCAGAACATCAAGGTGAACTTTAATCGTCAGTCGTTCATGCAGCGCTATCAGCGTGAGAGACACTACGCAGAAGTTGTCGAACACATAAAGGAAGTAACGGAGAGGGTCGACCGGGCTCTCCTACCGCAGCGGGAACTTGAGCGCCTAGTTGCCGAGTTTTATTCGGGCGACAAGCAATTGTCTCTCGGCCGCCGTGGCATAGAAGTGCGAATGGGTCGAAAGGAGATTCCGCTGCGAGCACTTTCTTCTGGTGAGCGTCAACTTCTTTTTATTCTGCTGCATGTCATGGCCGGAGGTGCTAACAGCGTGATCGTAGACGAGCCAGAGATCTCGCTGCATGTGGACTGGCAGGAGCGTCTTGTCGGAACGATGCTCACCGTAAATCCTGCTTGCCAGTTGATCCTTGCGACTCACAGTCCCGATGTCATGGCACATGTCGACCGGAGGTTCATTCATCGGATATGAGCGAAATCATCGAGAGAAGTCAGGCAGGATTTGCCAAAAGAGTTATGATGGGTGGCCGTCGGATTTGGCTGATTGTTGAAGGAATTGGCCACGATGTGTACTTCTATGAGCGCGTCTTGGATGCCAGCGATCGGATAGTCGCGGCTGGCCACGACGTGCGCGATGCCAGTTCGATCAAGTTCGAAGGGTCAACTGCTGGCGGAAAACAACGACTGCTTGCCATGCATGACTTTTACAAAAAGAGAGGCGAACTTCGGCAGATTGTTGATGGTGAGGAGAAACTGCTCTTTTTTGCGCTCGATAGAGATCTCGACGGAATTACCGGCAATATGCGAAGGTCTCCGCATCTTCTTTACACCGATTATCGGGATGTCGAAGCGGAAATCTTTGCCCGGGGAGATATGGAAGAGGCGCTAGCGGCAACGCTGGGGCTCACGCACAACGAAGCTTGGGAGGCGGCGCAGCATGTGGGGGAGCCGCTGACGAAGTTGGCGAGCGTATGGCTTGAATGGACTATCATTTGTTGCATAGTTACGAGCCTTCGCATAGGCGTCGGGATTAGTTCGGGGAAAATTTCAACCGTTAACGCGGGTGGTTATGGCGCCGTGGTCGACGCTAAGGTGGCCCATATTTCCCAGAGGATGGCTGGCGATCCTAGATTCTCCGACCGCAAGCGGCGTTGGATTGAGGACCGTGTCCGATCCCGCGAGCGTCGAGGGCTATTAGGCCGCGAGGTCAAAGGCAAGCTAGTTGTCGGCTATGTTGAGCTGCTAATTAAAGATCATTTCCAGGAGAAGAGAAAAGTTGCCCTTAATGCTATTAGGCCCTCGCTCGTCAATTCGTTGCTGATGAGCGTGCGTTTCGAGCGTCCGTGGGTGGAGCACTGGACGGTTCGGATTGAGCGACTCTTGTCCTAAGGGTGGGCGGGAGCGTTTCCCGCGGTGGAGTCGATCAGATTGAAAATACTGCAGCGATTTGGCTCTGCCCATCGCCGTACCGATGGGTGATCGTGGATATACGCCTCGCCCCGAGGCGTTCGTACAGCCGGATTGCGCCCCGATCCTTTAGCATCACGTCGAATGCAACGGCGAGCTGTCGGGCCTGCGCGCAACGGATTGTAGTTTCCATGAGAAGTCGGCCGGCTCCGCTGCCTCGGTGATCAGAGTCCACAAACAGCCGAGAGGGAATTGCGAGACCGGCAACCTCACCACCCGTATGGTCGTGCCATGCCCGTGCTGCGTCGTCGCACGCCGTGGCGCGCGTCAACGTGATCTGCCCGATGGGCATGGTGCCTTCGAGTGCTGTCCAACTCTGCAACTCGTGGTCGTGACGTAGCCAACCCTCAGGATGCGCTACGCCTTCTACGGGATAGCCGTCCCGCTCGTACACGCGCACGAGGATGGTAGCGAGAGCTGGAATATCCTCTCCGCGGCGCGGGCGGATCGTCACGGACATGAGCTCAGTACTCCACGGGCATGTCGTAGTCGAGCGCTGAGTAGTCGGCGCGCATGCAGAAGTTCGTGACCTCGAACCCCGCTACCTGCACCTGGATCACCGTGCGCTGACGACGCTGGCGCGATGTTCGGGGCCTGGTGGTCACAAAGTGGCCACACGAACGGGTCGGGAGAGGGTGACGCGGATGTCGCTGGGACGGCATGAAAAACGCCCCTCACCTGCGTGAACAGGTGAGGGGCGATCTGTCGGGCTGACAGGATTTGAACCTGCGACCCCTTGACCCCCAGTCAAGTGCGCTACCAAGCTGCGCCACAGCCCGCGGTGTTCTTGAGCATGCTCAAGGCTACCGGTTTTGGCCCCTTGGGGCCGACGGAAATACTACCCCACCTCGGGGGCTGCGCCTGACCAGAGCGAACGCACGCCGCCACCCGACGTCCGACAAGCACCCGAGACAGGCACTCACTCACTCGGTGTGTACCGCTCCTCCGGCTCGTAGACGGGACGGGCGTCCAGGTCCAGCTCCAGGTGGACGGCGCCCCGCAGGTCGGTGAGCACGATCATGCTGCTGCTGTTGCGGGGGACCCGGTTCGGCGAGGTCCGCATCCGGGCCGCCACCTCGTGCCGCCCGCCCGGCGAGTCGTAGGCGACCGTGACGTCGAGCTCGGGGTCGCTGTGCAGCCAGTGGCTGACCCTGCCGAGCGTGAGTCGGCCGGTGTAGCGCTGGCCCTCGCGCCGGAGCCGGGCGATGGCCTCCTGACGACGTCGGGCCAGGCGCAGAGCGCCCGGCAATCGGACCAGGACGACGACGCCCCAGAGGCCCGCGAGCACCGCCACGACCGTGGACACGAGGACGGCCTCGGTACCCGGGACGCCGTCGAGCACCTGGCGCAGGCGCTGGTCGGCGCCGAGCGCGAGGTCCGCCCCGACGGCCGCGCCCACGGTGATGCCGGTCAGCAGGGGCGCCAGGTAGAACATCGACGCGGCCCGCCGCTGCCCGAGGTGGTCCTGCGCCCGCTCACCCAGATTCACTGTGACCAGGACGGCCAGGTAGCCGAGCACGAGCGCTCCGCCGATCAGCCAGCCCTGGCCGACGGCCACCGTGCACTCCGTCGATGTCGCGGCGCACAACACCGACGAGCCGGCCAGCGTCGCGGCGGCCCAGGCCACGAGGCACAGCAGCGCCGTCGCCCACATGCGGGGCATGACGCGTCCGGGGGAGCGGCCCGGGGCCAGCCACGTGATCCGGGAACCCTTGTCGGTCGCGGAGAACATCGGCCGGTGCTCCCACCCGCCCGTCGAGGCCGCGTCCCGTGGTGCCACAGCGTCCGTCATGACTGCCTCCCGCTCGACACGTCGCTCGGCGACGACCGGGCGGGGCTGCCCTGACCTTCGTTGGTCCGCGAACCGTGCGGCCTCATCCTCGCCCCTCAGGAGGGTGCTGACCAGTACAGTCGGCCCATGCCCGCCGCGAGCACGGACCGCCGGCCCAGGGCTTCGCGCGCGCTGGCGCTCGAGGTGACGGCTGCCGTCCTCATCCCGATCGGCGTACTGGTCCTTGCCGTGAACTGGTTCACGGCCTACGGCTGCTTCATCCACGCCTGCGGCAACCCGCAGCCCGGCAACCAGGCCACCTACGCCGTCGTCGCACCTGTCGTCGTGGCCTCCGTCGTCTGGACGATCATCAGCGCCTGGCGGCGTGAGGCGGGCTGGATCTTTCTCTGGCACGCCGTGATGGCGTTGATCGCACTCGCCGTCGTGATCCTGTGCGCGGTGCCGTCGTTCGAGGTGTCCAGCCCCGAGCCCTCGCACACCCCGTGGTCCGGCTGCGCCGAGTTCTCGGGCGGCGACAGCGACTGCCTGGGCGGCTGACCTCGCCAGGCGTGGGTGATCAGCCCATCACCTGATATCAGCCCACCTTCGCCGTCGACCCCCGCACCACGAGCCTCGTCGCCAGCTCCTCCCGGGGCGCGACCAGCGGCGCGTCACCCGGAACGTCCCCGCCCAGCCGCAGCAGCATGCGCAGCGCCGCCCCGCCCATCTCGGCGATCGGCTGGTGCACCGTGGTCAGCGCGGGGCTGAGCCACCGCGCCTCGGGCAGGTCGTCGAAGCCGACCACGCTCACGTCGTCCGGGATGCGCAGGCCCAGTCGGGCGGCGGCGTCGTACACGCCGAGCGCGATCGTATCCGAGCACGCGAAGACCGCCGTCGGCCCCGTCCGCAGCAGGTTCAGCGCCTGCTCCGTGGCGCCGTCGCGGCGCCAGTCCGTGTGTGCCACGGCGTCGTCGGGCAGGTCGAGGCCCGCCTGCGTGACGGCGGAGCGGAAGCCGTCCACGCGGGCCTGGCTGTAGAGGTGGGTGCGCAGCCCGGCGAGGACGCCGAACCGCCGGTGCCCGAGCGCGAGCAGGTGCTCAGCGGCGGCCCGGCCGCCCGCCCAGTTCGCGGCCCCCACGCTCGCGACGGACGACGGCGGCTGTCGCACCGGGTCCAGCAGCACGACCGGGACCCTTGCGGCGGCGAGTGTCGCGAGCTGTTCGGCGCTCGTGTCGACCAGGGCGAGCACCGCGCCGCGCAGCCGCCGGGCGAGCAGCCGGGTCAGCCAGGCGTCGTCGGGCGGGCGGGCCACCGAGACGACGACGTCGATGCCGGCCTCCTCGGCCGCCTGCTCCACGCCGCTGAGCGCGCGGTTGGCCCACGTGCCCTCGATGCCGCTCAGCACCAGGTCCACGAACGGCGAGCCGGGACCGCGCGCGGGTGCGCCGCGCCCCGCGCGTCCGCGGTACCCGAGCTCAGCGACGACGCTCATGACCCGGGTGCGGGTCTGCTCCGAGACGTCCGAGCGGCCGCCGAGCACCTTCGAGACCGTGGGCACCGTCGTCCCGGCCTCCCGTGCGACGTCCGCGAGCGTCGTCCGACGTGGAGTGACCATGCCGCGACCGTAGCGACGGCGCACGAAGTTGCGCAACTATCTGGGGGTTGATCCGGCAAAAGTCCTCGTGTATCAAAGGTGCGCTGGCACTACACCAGGCCACAAGTTGCGCAACTTATGGAGCGGAGCACCACATGACGACGACGTCGGACAAGCATGCGCTGATCGTGCGAGGAGGCTGGACCGGGCACGAGCCCGTCGAGACCACCGACTCGTTCCTGCCGTTCCTCGCCGAGCACGGCTACGAGGTCGGGGTGGAGGAGACGACGGCGGTCTACGCCGACGCCGACTACCTGGCCGGCGTCGACGTCATCGTGCAGACCGTGACCATGAGCACGATCGAGGCCGAGGAGCTGAGCGGCCTCATCGCGGCGGTGTCGGCGGGTACCGGGCTGGCGGGGTGGCACGGCGGCATCGCCGACTCCTTCCGCAACAGCTCCGACTACCTGCAGCTGATCGGCGGACAGTTCGCCACCCATCCGCCCAAGGCGCCGCGCGCGGAGCTGGCGGGGGAGGCCGCCGACAACTTCCTGCGGCACACCATCGACATCGTGCCCGAGCGGGCCGATCACCCGATCGTCGCCGGGATCTCCGACTTCGAGCTGACGACCGAGCAGTACTGGGTGCTGTCCGACGAGTACAACGACGTGCTCGCCACCACGACGCTGGCCGCGCGCGACTTCGACCCGTGGCACCGCCCGGTCACGTGTCCGGCGGTCTGGACGCGGCAGTGGGGCGAGGGTCGGGTCTTCGTCTCGACGCCGGGGCACGAGCTCGCCGTCGTCGACGACCCGAACGTCCGCACCATCATCGAGAGGGGCATCCTGTGGGCCAGCCGCTGAACGTCGGGATCGTCGGGGTCGGGGCGATCGCCGGCCAGTACCTGTCCACCTTCGAGCGGCTGGAGGCCGTGCGGCTCGTCGCCGTCGCCGACCTCGACGCCGCCCGGGCGTCCGCCGTGGCCGCCGAGCAGGGGGTGCGCGCGCTGACCGTCGACGAGCTGGTCAGCGACCCCGAGGTCGACCTCGTGCTGAACCTGACGATCCCCGCGGCCCACGCCGAGGTCGCGCTGCGGGCCATCGCGGGCGGCAAGGCCGTCTACGGCGAGAAGCCGCTCGCGGCCACGCTGGAGGACGCCCGCGCCGTCCTCGACGCGGGCCGCGCGGCCGGGGTGCGCGTCGGCTGCGCCCCCGACACCGTGCTCGGCACCGGCGTCCAAACGGCGCGCAAGGCCATCGACGACGGCGCGATCGGCCTGCCTGTCGCCGCGACCGCCACCATGACGACGCCGGGCCACGAGCGCTGGCACCCGAACCCCGACTTCTACTACCAGCCCGGCGGCGGCCCCCTGCTCGACATGGGGCCGTACTACGTGACCACGCTGGTCACCCTGCTCGGCCCGGTCGAGTCGGTGGTTGGCGCGGCCAGCCACACCCGCGCGACGCGCACGATCGGCTCCGGCCCGCGGGCGGGGGAGACCGTCCCGGTCGACGTCGACACGCACGTGACCGGGGTGCTGCGGCACGTCTCCGGCGCGCTCTCGACGCTGGTGATGAGCTTCGACTCGGTCGCGACGCGCGCGTCGAACATCGAGGTGCACGGCCAGTCCGGCTCGCTCGTGGTGCCCGACCCCAACCAGTTCGACGGCGACGTCGAGCTGCACGAGCTCGGCGGCTCCTGGGTGACCCTGCCGCCGAGCGCCGGCTACCGCGACGCCGGGCGCGGCTACGGCGTCGCGGACCTCGCGACGACGCCGGACGGCGTGCCCGCGCGGGCCGACGGCGACCTCGCGTACCACGTGCTGGAGATCATGACGGCGCTGCTCGCGTCGGCCGAGTCGGGCACGACGGTTGTTGTTGAGAGCCGGTGCGAGCGGCCCGCGGCGGTGCCGCTGTCGGACGCGCCGCGCTGATCTGCGGCTCGCGCCCTGACCCGGGCCGTGCCTCGGGTCAGGGCGCCACGCCGCGCCGGAACGACTGCACGGCGAGGTCTGCGGCAACGTGCCGGGGCAGGTCCTGGTTGCTGACCTCGGCGGCCGTGTAGAGCAGCGCGTAGAACAGGTTGAGGGCCCACGACGTCGGGATGCCCGTGCCGATCGCGCCCTCGGCGCGGGCGCGGTCGACGAGCGCCCGCATCTCCTCGTCGCCGTCGTCGGCGGACCAGTGGGGGTTGCCCTCGAACCTGTTCGGGTCGGCGAACAGGAAGATGACGCGGTCGCCCATCTCGACCCCGGCGCGCAGGAAGTGCTCCAGGACCTCGATGGCCGGCTGGGCGGCCTCCGCGCCATCGTCCGACGTCTCCAGACGCGCCAGCGAGTCGAGCAGCAGGGCGTCGATGAGCGCCTGGCGGTCCGTGAAGTAGCGGTGCAGGGTCGAGCGGCTGACGTCGGCGCGCAGGGCGATGGCGCTCAGCGAGGCCGAGAAGTCGTGGGCCCACGCGGCCGCGGCCGCGTCCAGCACCGCCGACCTCGTGCGGGCCCGCGCGCCGCGCTCGTTCTGCTCGGTGGTCGTCACAGGCCGAGGTTAGGCCGTCGCCCGGCGCGGCACAATACGGTTGCGAAATGCGACAGTGGTGTCGCAGAATGGATCGCACCTGTAGGACGGCGGCTCGACCGAGCGGCGAGGACCGGCAGTCCGAGCGGACTGCGAGCGGACGGAGCGGTGACGTGTCAGACGGAAGACCACAGACGGGGACGGTCGGCGAGCAGGACGGCGTGCGCCGCCCCGCGGGAGCCGGTGAGCGCAGCACCCGGGACAAGGTCCGGGCGCTGTGGGCCTACGCGCGTCCGCACAAGGCGGTGCTGGTGGTGGCGCTCGTCCTCGGCGCGATCGGCACGGCCACCGAGCTGGCGACGCCGCTCGTGACCAAGGCGGTGCTCGACGGGCTGGAGGCCTCCGCGTCGCTGGCCACCCCGATCACGATCCTCGCGGTCCTGCTCGTGGCCGGCACGGTCGTGGGGCTGGTCCAGGGCATCATGCTCGGCACCCTGGCCGAGCGGATCATCCTGGCGGCCCGCACGGGGCTGGTGCGCCACCTGCTGCACGCCCGCGTGCCGGAGGTGACCGCGCGCCAGCCCGGCGAGCTCGTCACCCGCGTCACCTCGGACACGCTGCTCATCCGCGAGGCGACGACGTCGAGCGTGGTCAACTTCGTCAACGGGATCATCGGCCTGGTCGGCGCGATCGTGCTGATGGCCTACCTCGACGTCGTGCTGCTCGGCGTGACCGTGGCCGTGCTGATCGTGGCCGGCATCAGCGTCGTCGCGCTCATGCCCCGGCTGTCCCGGGCGCAGCAGGAGGCGCAGGAGCACGTCGGTGCCCTCGGCGGCCGCCTCGAAGGCGTGATCCGGGCGCTGCGCACCGTGAAGTCGGCCCGTGCCGAGTCGCGCGAGACCGGCCGGGTCTCCGCGCACGCCGAGGCGTCGGCCCGCAGCGGTATCCGCGCCGTCAAGCTCGAGAACGTGTCCTGGACCATCACCGGCGTGGCGGTCAACCTGGCCGTGATGCTGCTGCTCGGCGTCGGGGCGTGGCGCGTCTCGACCGACGCCATCACGGTCAGCACGCTCGTCGCGTTCCTGCTCTACGTGTTCCAGCTCATGATGCCCGTCATGCTCCTGACGATGTCGCTCACGTCGCTGCAGTCCGGCCTCGCGGCCGCCGCTCGCATCAGCGAGGTCGAGGAGATGCGCCTGGAGGCGGACGACGACGCCGCTGCCGCGGCGGGTGCGTCGGGCGCCGAGCCCGGCAGCGGGGGCGAGTCGTCACTGGTCCGGCTGCGCGAGGTCACCTACCGGTACCCGGGCGAGGGCGGTGTGGACGACGGCCGTCCTCCGGCCCTCGACGGCGTGAGCATCGACGTGCCGCGCCGGGGGCATACCGCGATCGTGGGCCCGTCGGGCGCCGGCAAGACGACGATCATGTCCCTGCTGCTCCGGTTCCTCAGCCCTGAGACCGGCCGGGTCGAGCTCGACGGGCGCCCCTACGCCGACTGGACCACGGACCAGATCCGGTCCCGGATCGCCTACGTGGAGCAGGACACCCCGATCGTGCCGGGCACGCTGCGCGAGAACCTCGCCTACGCCGCCCCGGGCGCCACCGACGCGCAGATCCGGGCCGCGGTCGACGCGCTGCGGCTCACCGACCGGGTCGCGGTGCTGCCGGACGGGCTGGACACCGAGGTGAGCGCGTCGCAGCTCTCGGGCGGCGAGCGTCAGCGGGTCGCGGTGGCCCGCGCGCTGGTGGCCCGGCCGGAGATCCTGCTGCTCGACGAGGCGACGGCGCAGCTCGACGGGCTCACCGAGGCGGCGCTGGCGGAGGCGATCCGGGACGTCGCGAGCACCGGGGCCGTCGTGACGATCGCGCACCGGATCTCGACGGTCATGGACGCCGACCAGATCGTGCTGCTGGAGCGCGGCCGGGTCCGGGCGGTCGGCCGGCACACCGAGCTGCTGGAGACGGACGAGCTCTACCGCGAGCTCGTCGCGGCGCTGCGGCTGGACGCGAGCGTCACGGGCAGCGTCTCTGTCTCGGGTCAGGAGGAGCCCGCACCGGCCGGGGCGTGAGGCGGTCGGCTGCGACGAGCCGGGCGCGACACGTCGGACGGACGAGCCCGGGCACAGAGAGCGGGGCGAGCCGGCCAGGCCGCGCTGCGACCCCGCGCTACGCTCCCGTGCTCTCCCGCTGGACCAGGCGGTGCGGCGCGATGACCCGCACCGCCTCGCGGTCGTCCCCGTCGATCCGCCGAACCAGCGCGTCGATCGCGGCCTCCGAGATCGCCGCCTTGTCCGGCGAGATCGTCGTGAGGCTGGGGTTGCCGTACCGGCCGTCCTCGATGTCGTCGAAGCCGACGACGGCCACCTGTTCGGGCACGGAGACACCGGCGTCGTGCAGGGCGCGCAGGGCGCCGAGCGCGATCAGGTCGGAGAAGCAGAACAGGGCGTCGGGCAGGGTGGCGCCGCGCAGGAGGGCCCGGGTCGCGTCGGCCCCGCCGCGGCGGGTGAACGTGTCCACGTAGGCGACGTCGGCCGAGGCGTGCGGTGCGGCGCTCATCGCGGCCTCGAAGCCGGCCAGCCGCAGCGAGCTGGAGGACTGCGGGGTGCGCTGGGCGCCGACGGCCACGATGTGCTCGCGTCCGGTGGCGAGCAGGTGCTCGACGGCCTCGCGTGCCGCCACGAAGTTGTCGATGTGCACGTGGTCGAAGCCGGGGTGCGGCTCCTCGCCCAGCAGCACCACGGGACGCTGGGTGCGGGACGCCCGGCTCAGGTCGTCGTCGGTCAGGCTGAGCGCGCTGACGATGAGGCCGTCGAAGATCGCCTTGGTGTCGGCGCGGGCGAGCAGCTCGCGCTCCCGCTCCCGGACGCCGTCGGTCTGCTCGATCATGAGCGAGTATCCCTGACGGCGGGCGGCCTCGCTGAGGGTGCGGGCCAGCTCCGCGAAGTAGGGGTTGTCCAGGTCGGGCACCACGAGCGCGGCCATCCCGGTGCGGCCGGACCGCAGCATCCGACCGATCTCGCTCGGCCGGTAGTCGAGCTCCTCGATGGCGGCGAGCACGCGCGCCCGAGTACCGGCGGCGACGTTGACGGTGCCGCTCACCACGTTGGACACCGTGCGTGCCGAGACACCGGCGAGACGCGCGACATCTTCGCGTCGACCCACGGTGGCCTCCTCGCACCTGCACGGACTGGCGGCGCCGGGGCCTCGCGGTGACCGCGTGCGGTGACCGGCCTGCTCAGCGGCGCTGCTATTGCATCGCGGCAAGCCTACTGGATAGTGTGCGGGCCGATCCGCTTGCATCGTGGCAAAGCTCGGGCCGCTCCCACGGTGTCGCACCGCCCACCGTGAGAGGCACCCATGGAACCGCCGGCGACCACGCCGCACATCGTCCTGATCATGACCGACCAGCACCGGGCCGACCTGTCCGCCCGGTCGGGGTTCCCGGTGGACACCACCCCGTTCCTCGACGAGCTCGCCGCCCGCGGCACCGACTTCCAGCGGGGCTACACCAGCTCGCCGCTGTGCGTCCCGGCCCGCGTGAGCCTGCTGACCGGGCGGTACCCGTCGGCGCACGGCGTGACGCAGAACAGCACGCCCGGCTCCGCGCGGTACGACCGGGACCTGCTCGACGTGCTGGGGGAGGCCGGCTACCGCCGCATCTTCGCGGGCAAGCCCCACATGCACCGCGGCCCCGACGACTTCGACGCCTACCGCGGCCCGTACTGGCACACCGGCGGACCGCAGCACACGCCCGGGCACGAGGCCTTCGACCGCTGGCTCGACGAGCTCGACCACGGCGTCGCCCCCGAGCCGACGCCGTTCCCCCTGGAGGACTCCCTCCCGTACCGCATCGTCTCCGACGCGGTCGAGGCCGTCACCGAGGCCGCCGAGCAAGCGGCCCAGCAACCCCAGCCCACCTTCCTCTGGGTCTCCTTCCCCGAGCCGCACAACCCCTACCAGGTGCCCGAGCCGTACTTCAGCCTGTTCTCCGCCGACGAGATCCCCGAGCGCCTGCACGGCCCCGACGTCGCGACCGCCAAGGGCGGGCACTGGGCCTGGCTCCGCGACCTGGTCGAGGAGAAGCGCCCCGGGTACGACGACGAACGCGCCCGCTACCGCGCCAACTACTGCGGCCAGCTCCGCCTGCTCGACGACCAGGTGCGCCGCCTCATGGAGCACGTCTGGGCCACCCTCGGCGACGATGTGCTGGTCGTCATGGTCAGCGACCACGGCGACTACGTGGCCGAGTACGGCCTCCAGCGCAAGGGCGCCGGCCTGCCCGAGGTGCTGATGCGCATCCCGTTCTTCCTCAGCGGGGGACCGGTCGCCGCCCGCACCCGCGGCGAGCTGGTCTCGATCGTGGACATCCTGCCCACGATCGCCGAGCTCGTCGGCTCCGCCATCCCGGACGGCGTCACCGGCCGCAGCCTCGCGCCGCTCCTGCTCGACGGCGACCGCACCTCCCGCGAGTTCGACGACCTCTACGCCGAGCGCGGCTTCGGCGGCCTCACCTACGGCGCCGACGAACGCCCGCCCCTGCACTTCCCGTACGAGGGCCGCACGTTCGACGAGCTCAACACCGTCACCCAGAGCGGGCGCTCGCGGATGCTGCGTCACGGCGACCTCAAGCTCGTCGTGCACAGCGACGGCGGCGGCGAGCTGTACGACCTCGCCGCCGACCCGACCGAGGTGCACGACCTGTTCGACGACCCCGCGTACGCCACCGCCCGCGCCGACCTGCTGTGGCGCCTGACGCAGTGGATGCTGCGCGCGCAGGACGAGCTGCCCACCGGCGCGTACACGGCCAAGCGCGCGCCCCACAACTGGGTCTTCGACCCGCCGGGAGCCGAGCAGGAAGGTGGAGCCCCCGCATGACCCCCGACCTCACCCGCCGCCAGCTCCTCGGCGTGACGCTCGCCGGCCTGGCCGCGGCGTCCCTCGCGGCCTGCGGCCCGAAGGGTTCCCCGCCCGGCAAACCCGGCCTGAGCTGGTACGGGGGCGACCCGGTCCACGAGGCCATGCAGGAGCTGGTCCGGCTCTACGGCACCAAGCACCCGGACGTCGACGTCGTCGCGCAGTTCTCGGCGTTCGACGACTACTGGGACCGCCTCGCCACCCAGACGGCCGGCCGCTCCGCCCCGGACGTGATGCGCATGTCCATGAGCTACCTCGCCGACTACGCCGACCGGGGCGCCCTGACCGACCTGTCGCCCTACCTCGGCAAGACCGGCACGTCCGGCCCGGCGATCCACATCGACGACATGGCCCCCGACATCGCCGACAGCGCCCGCATCGACGGCACCTACTACGGCATCAGCCAGAGCTCCATCGCCAACGCCGCGTTCGTCAACCGCGACCTGGTCGCCGCGCTCGGCGTGCCCGACGTCGACGAGTCGTGGACCTGGGCCGACTTCGGCACCTGGGCCAAGGAGGTCGGCGCCGCGCGCGACGACGTCTACGGGTCCATGGACCAGGGCGGCAGCCTCCAGCTCTTCGAGTCGTACGTGCGCGAGCACGGCACCGAGATGTTCACGCCGGACGGCTCGAACCTCGCGTTCGACCAGGGCGTGCTCGAGGAGTGGTGGGCCTACTGGCACGATCTGCGCGCACACCGCGGCGCGCCCCCGGCGGCCGTGTCGGCCGAGGTCGCGGGCTTCGACACCTGGCCGCTGGCCAAGGGCACCACCCCGGTGGGCTTCGGCTGGGTGCAGCAGGTCGCGTTCGTGCAGCCGTTCCTCGACGGCCCGCTCGACATCCTGACGCCGCCCACCGCCGGCACCGGAACCTCGGGCCTGTTCGTCAAGTGCCTCGACTTCTGGTCCATCGCCTCGACGAGCTCGCAGCCCGACGAGGCGGCCCGGATCATCGACTTCCTCGTGAACGACGACGACGCGATCCGCGCCCTCGGCATCGTGCTCGGGGTGCCGCCGTCGCAGCGCGCGATCGACCTGCTGGACCTGGACGCCGGGTCGGCGGAGCAGCGCGCCGTCGACTACGTGGGCCGTGTCGCCGACGTCGTCCCGCCCGCGCCCCCGGCCTGGCCGCTGGGCTACAACGAGCTGCTCAGCCTGTTCACCAAGCTCGGGCAGGACATCGGCTTCGGCGAGGCGGGCGTGTCCGACGCCGCCACCGAGTTCTTCGAGCAGTCCGCGCGGGTGCTGCGATGAGCGCGCTCGGCGAGCTGCGCACCCTGCGCAAGCAGGAGAAGTCCCAGGTCCTGAGCGAGGCCGCCCGCAAGGAGGAGCGCGCCGCCTACCTCTTCCTGGTGCCGTGGCTCGCGGGCCTCGTGCTCATCACGGCCGGGCCCATGGTCGCCTCGCTCTACGTCTCGCTCACGGACTACAACCTGCTCCAGCCGCCCGAGTTCCTCGGGCTGGACAACTACGTGCAGATGCTCGACGACGAACGCCTGCTCAACTCGCTGGGCGTCACCTTCGCCTACGTGTTCGTCTCCGTGCCGCTGCAGCTCGCCGCCGCCCTGGGCATCGCGGTGGTGCTCAACCGGGGGATGCGCGGCCTGGCCTTCTACCGGTCGGTGTACTACCTGCCCTCGCTGCTGGGCGGGTCCGTGGCCGTTGCCGTGCTGTGGCGGCGCCTGTTCGGCGCGGACGGCCTGGTCAACCAGGGGCTCGCGCTGCTCGGCGTGCACGACGCCCCCGCCTGGGTGGCCGACCCCGACACCGCGCTCGGCACGCTCGTGGTGCTCAACGTCTGGACCTTCGGCGCCCCGATGGTCATCTTCCTGGCCGGCCTGCGGCAGGTGCCGGTCTCGCTCTACGAGGCGGCGGCCGTCGACGGCGCCGGGCGCTGGGCGCGGTTCGCGCGGATCACGCTGCCGATGATCACGCCGATCATCTTCTTCAACGTGGTGCTGCAGATCATCCACGCGTTCCAGGCGTTCACGCAGGCCTTCATCGTGTCCGGGGGCACCGGTGGCCCCTCCGACGCGACCATGTTCTTCACGCTGTACCTCTATCAGACCGGCTTCGGGAACTTCCAGATGGGGTACGCGTCCGCCATGGCCTGGGTGCTGCTGGTGATCGTCGCCGCGTTCACCGCCATCAACTTCTGGGCCTCACGATTCTGGGTGTTCTATGACGACTGACGCGCTCAAGACCGCAAGCAAGCACCTCGTCGTCATCCTGATCGGGCTGGCGATGACCTACCCGCTGGCCTGGATGCTGGTCAGCGCCGTCCGAGACGAGCCGGACATCTTCACGTCGCCCGGCCTGTGGCCCGTGGGCGACGACCTCGCCAACTTCGTCGAGGGCTGGGACAGCGCCGGCCTGCCGTTCAGCCGGTACCTGGTCAACTCCAGCCTCATCGCGCTGGGCGCCATCGTCGGCAACCTGGTCTCCTGCTCGATGGCGGCCTACGCGTTCGCCCGCCTGCGGTTCCGCGGACGGCGCGTGTTCTTCGGCATCATGCTGCTCACGATCATGCTGCCGATCCACGTCGTGATCGTGCCGCAGTACGTGATCTTCTCCCAGCTCGGCTGGGTCAACACGTTCTGGCCGCTCATCGTGCCCAAGCTGCTCGCCACGGACGCGTTCTTCGTGTTCCTCATGGTCCAGTTCATCCGCGGCATCCCGCGCGAGCTCGACGAGGCCGCCCGGATCGACGGCGCCGGGTTCTTCCGGATCTACGCCCAGATCCTGCTGCCGCTCATGCGGCCGGCCCTGGTGACCACCACGATCTTCACGTTCATCTGGACCTGGAACGACTTCTTCACCCAGCTCATCTACCTCACCGACCCGGCGATGTTCAGCACGTCGGTCGCGCTGCGCTCGCTGGTCGACTCCACCAGCGCCAGCAGCTGGGGGCCGCTGTTCGCGATGTCGGTCGTCAGCCTGGTGCCGGTGTTCGTGGTGTTCCTGCTCGGGCAGAAGTACATCGTCCAGGGGATCGCCACGACCGGCGGCAAGTAGCCCGACGTCGGAAAGACGGCCCGGGCCCCGTAGAGGGCCCGGGCCGTCCCGGCGGTCAGCGAGTCAGAACCCCGAGTTCCCGCCCTGCCGGTCCAGCACGAACCCCATGTCGTTCAGCAGCCCCGCCGTCCCCGAGCCGGAGACGGTCGTGTTCGCGAACGACGCCCGCCCGGCGGCGTGCAGCTCGATGCCGTAGGTGCCCGACCCCGTGATCGTGACCCGGTCCAGGCTGACCTGCTGGATCGACTTCTGCCACGACATCAGGACGCCCGCGTAGGTGCTGTCCTGGATGGTCATGTCGCGGATCACGATCGGCGCGTCGACGGCGTGCACGTCGGCGTAGACCCACAGCGCGCCCAGCTCGGCCGGCCAGTTGGGCTCCCGGCTGCCCGTGCGGGTCAGGGTGTTGCGGGCCAGCGTCGTCGTGCCCGTGAACGGGACGCCGAACCGGGTGCTGACCGCGATGCCCGCCGCCGCGTTGACGGTGTCGGCCACGAGGTTGTCCTCGACGCGGTTGCCGCCCCCGCCGCCGTACACGGCCAGGCCGTTGGCCAGCGCCGGGGCCTGCACCGTGTTGAAGGAGAACACGCTGCCGCTGACGGCGGCGCCGTCCGACCACATCGCCAGCGAGTCGTCGCCCGTGTTCCGGAACGTCGACTGGGTCACCTGCGTGTTGGTCACGCCCGAGCGCAGGTTCACGCCGTCGGCGTACGTGTCGCGCACCCGCAGCCCGACGGCGAGCAGGTCGCGCGAGCCCGGCCGCACCCACAGCCCCACCTTGGTGTGCTGCACCCAGATGTTCTGCAGCAGCGACTCGCTCGTGAAGTCACCCTCGATCGCGGCCTGCCCCTCGGCGTCCTCGCGCACGGTGGCCGAGCCGAAGATCGCGACGTCCGCGATGGTCACGCCGCCGCCGGTCGCGTAGAACCCGCCCGCCCGGCCGGTGCCCACGATCACCGAGTGCCACGGGCCCGCGCCGAGCACGGTCACGCCCGCGACCCGGACGGCGTCGTTCACGTGGAAGGTGCCGGCGGGAATCCAGACCGGCACGCCCGCGGCCTTGGCGGCGGCGACCGCCGCGGTGATGGCCGCCGTGTCGTCGCCCCCGCCCGACGTCGCGCCGTGCGCCGTGATCGACACGGCGCCCGACGGCGCGGTCAGCGCGGGCGCCACCCGCTCCGCCTCGACCAGGTCGACGTCGATGTGCGCCACGGCGCCCGAGTCCTTCTGCAGCCGCAGCACCGTGCCGGCCGGCTGCTCCGGGATCTCGAACCGCAGCTCGTCGTAGAACCGGTGCGCCCCGCCGAGCGACGGGTCGTTGTGGAACGGGTACTCGCCGTACTGCCACGAGTGCGCCGACGTCAGCGTGACGTCCTTCAGCTTGGTCCCGTTCGCGTACACCGCCAGCGGCGACGTCTGCCCGGTCCCGGCCGCGTTGTCCGGGATCGAGTAGCGCACCACCAGCCCGCTCGCCGGGGCGGTCAGGGTCAGGTCCACCCGCTCGCCGACGGCGTCCAGCCGGACGGCACTCCGGCCGCTCGACTCCGCCTGCACCGTGCCGTAGGTGCGCGACGGCGCGAGCTTGGTGCCCGTCGTCGCGCCCGCCTCGGCCTCGTACTGCGTGTACGACGTCGACGCGCCGCGCGCCGCCAGGTCCGCCTCACCCGAGACGGCGATGCTGTCGACCAGCACGTCGGCCCCGGCGCTCGCGGCCCGGAGGCCCACCGTGTTCACGCCCGCCCGCACCGGCACGCTCGCCGTGACCGTGCGCCAGCCGCTGCCCGCGGCGAAGGTCACCTGACCGGTGACCCGGCCGTTGACCAGCAGGTCGAGGGTGCGCGCACCCGCGGGCGTCGCGAACCGGAACGTGGCCGTCGCCGTAGCCGCCGAACCCGCCTGGACCGTGCGCAGCACGCGCGCGCCCGCCGTCGTGAAGCCGCCCACGTAGCCCGCGCCCGTGAAGCCGCCGGTGGCGCTCGCCACGGCCGCGTTCCCGGAGCGGTAGGCGTTCTCGGCCTCGCCCGGGCCCGCGGGCTGCGGCGGCACGTTCGCGCCGACGTCGAGCCTGTCGATGTTCGCATTGCCGTTGTCGCCCGAGGCGTAGGCCAGCCGCAGGTCGTGGTTGCCCACGCTCAGCGTCGCGGTGTGGGTCACGGTGCCCCAGGTGTCCCAGCTCGCGGTCGCGGGCAGGGAGAGCTGCGTGAGCTTCGTGCCGCCGTCGTACAGCGACAGCGTGCGCGCCGAGCCGGTGCCGTTGGCGTAGCGGATCGTCAGGTCCTTGGCCCCCGCCGCGGTGACCTGCACCTTGAAGGTGACCGACGCCGATCCGGCGTTGCCGTCCGTGAACCCGCCGACGAACCCGCTGCCGGAGAAGCCGGTGTGGTCCGTGGCGGTCACGGCGCCGCCCGCGAGGGTGGCGGCCTCCGCCTCGAACGTCGGGCCGGGGCCGTAGCCCGCCCCGGTGGAGCCGCCCGAGTCGCTCACGTCGAGGGCGTCGACGTTCACGTTGCCGGAGTCGGCCGAGCCGAACCGGTACGCGACCGAGTGGCTGCCCGCGCTCAGCGTGACGGCCGTGCTCTGGGTCGCCCAGGTGGTCCAGCCCGCCGTGGCCGGCAGCGTGACCTGCTGGGCGGCGCCGTCGACCAGGAGCGTGAGGGTCTTGGCCGTGCCGGTGCCGTTGGCGTAGCGCAGGGCCAGCGTGTGCGGGCCCGACGTCGCCGCGGTGACCGCGAACGTCGTCGTCGCGGAGCCCTTGTTGCCGTCGGTGTAGCCGCCCACGAAGCCGGAGCCGGTGTACCCGGCGTGCTCCGTGGCGACGACGGCGCCGCCGGTCAGGGCGGCCTGCTCGGCCTGGTAGCGGGTGGTCGCGGCGCCCGCCGGGGCCGCGGTCGCGGTCACGAGGGCGGAGCCGGCGACCGCGAGGGCCGCCAGCAGGGCCAGGCGTCTGCGCCAGGCGGGGAGGGTGCGGGACTGGGTGCTGCGTGGCATGGGATCTCCTTCGAACCGGATGCGCACTGTCTAGGTCGTCTTCGAACCAGGAGGTTTAGCGGTAAACTTCCGCTGAGACGGTACGGGCACGCCGACCGCCCGGTCAAGAGCGACCTAGGATGCGGCTGGAGCCGGAAGCCGACGGGGGAGGTGCGCGTGACCACGCGACTGAGCGACATCGCGGACGAGGCCGGCGTCAGCGTCATGACCGTCTCGAACGTCATGAACGGCAAGCGCGCCCGCGTCTCGCCCGCCACCATCGAGCGGGTCCTGGGCATCGCCGCCCGGCTCGGCTACGTGCCGAACATCCCGGCCCGCAGCCTCGCGGCGAACAGCTCGCACATCGTGGCCGCGCTGGTGCCGGTGGGGGAGAACAACAGCCTGCTGGTCAGCCCGCACACCGTCGCCGTCGTCGGCGGCATGGAGACCCACCTGCGCCACCGTGGCTACCACGTGCTGCTGCGCGGCATCGAGCACGAGGACCAGGTGGCGCAGACCGTCCGCGGCTGGTCGCTCGACGGCGTGGTGCTGGTCGAGTTCCCCGACGAGCAGATCGACCGGCTCCGCGTCGACACGGTGCCGCTCGTCGCCATCGACAGCTACTCCGCCAACCCGCGCACCATCGGCGTGCGCAGCGACGACCACGGCGGCGGCCGCCTCGCGGGCGAGCGCCTGGCCGACGCCGGCCACCGGCACGTGCTGTTCGCCGGGCCGCCCTACGCGGGCCTCGGCGTCGTCGGCCAGCGGTGGGCCGGCTTCCGCGAGGCCTGCCTCGCGGCCGGGCTCGACCCGCGGCGCGTCGAGGCCGTGGAGGTGCTCACCTCGTTCGAGGACGGGCGGCGCCTCGGCCTGCGGCTGCGCCGCGACCACCCGGACGTGACCGCCGTGTTCGCCACCGCCGACCACCTCGCCGTCGGCATCATGGCGGGCATCGCGGAGTCGGGCGGGTCGGTGCCCGGCGACGTGTCCGTCATCGGGTTCGACGACCTCGACTTCGCGCGGTACACGACCCCGGGGCTGACCACGGTCGCGCAGAACATGCCGGCGAAGGTCGCCGAGGCCTCGCGCATCGTGCTGGAGGAGATCGAGGGGGCCGCCGGGCGCGGGTCTGACGCGGGCGAGGGTGCCCGGGAGCCCGTCGCGCTCGACGTGCACCTGGTCGAGCGCGGTTCGGTCGGGCCGCCCCGGGAATGACGCCGCCTTCGTCCGACGACGTACCCCGGGGAGACCCGGCCGGTCAGCGGAACGAGCCCGCGGTGATGCCCTCGACGAACCGCCGCTGGGCGATCACGAAGAGGATGACGCTCGGGATCATGGACAGGATCACGCCCGCCAGCACCACCGAGATGCTGCCCGTGCCGAAGGTGCCCTGGAGCGTGACGAGCCCGAGCGGCAGCGTGAAGTTCTCCTGCGACTGCAGGAAGATCAGCGGCCGGTAGAACTCCGCCCAGAACCCGGTGAACGCGAGGATCGCGAGCGTGGCCATGGCCGGCGTCGCCATCGGCGCGTAGATCAGGCGGAACACCTGGAAGCGGGAGGCGCCGTCGACCCGCGCCGCCTCGCCGAGCTCGACGGGCATCTGCAGGAAGTACTGCCGCATCAGGAACGTGCCGAACGCGCTGCCGATGGCCGGGAGGATCAGCGAGGCCAGGCTGTCGGACAGCCCCATGCGGCTGATCAGCACGAACACCGGGATGATCGTGGTCTGGACCGGCACCATCATGGTGGCCAGGAACAGCGCGAAGATCGCGCCGCGCCCCGGGAAGCGCACCATGGCGAACGCATAGCCGCTCAGCGTGCAGGTGATGATCTGCGCGCCGACGATGAGGCCGGTGACGATCACGCTGTTCAGGAAGAACCGCCCGAGCGAGACCTCCGAGAACACCTTCGCGTAGTTCGAGAAGTCAGGCTCCAGCGGCAGCCAGACCGGCGGGTTGGTGAAGGACTCGGCGGGCTCGCGCAACGACGTCGTCAGCGTCCACAGCAGCGGGCCGAAGGCGACCATCGCGGCCAGGACCAGGACGACGAGGCCGACGGCGCGGCCGATCCGGCGGGTGAGGGCCGACCTTGAGAACTGAGCCGACCGGGAGCGCTGGGCGGGCGGGGAGAACGAGGGAGCGGTCACGAGTAGAACACCAGCCTCCGGGAGAGAGTGAACTGCAGTCCGGTCAGCGCGATCAGCGCCGCGAAGAGCACCATGGAGATGGCCGAGCCGTACCCGAACTGCAGGTTCTGGAACGCCGTCTGGTAGATGACCATCGTGATGGTCGTGGTGGCCGTGCCGGGCCCGCCCTTGGTCATGATGAAGGCCTGGTCGAAGAGCTGCATCGCGTTGATCAGGCCGATCACGCAGGCGAAGAAGACCGTCGGGCTGATCAGCGGCAGCTTGATCCGCAGCAGGGAGCGCACCGGCCCGGCGCCGTCGATCTCGGCGGCCTCCATGACGTCGCGCGGCAGCCCGGCGAGGGCGGCCACGAACAGCACGAACGTGAACCCGACCGACTGCCAGACCGCGACGAAGACGATCGTGACCACGGCGCCGGCGTCGCTGGTCAGCCACGGCACGCCGCTGCCGCCCAGCAGGGTCAGGTAGTAGTTCACGACGCCGAACCGCTCGTTGAACATGTACGTCATGAAGATCGACACGGCGGCCGTGGACGCCAGCAGTGGCAGGTAGAACACGGTGCGGAAGATCGCCTTGGTCGAGGCCCGGCGGCGCTGGTCCACGAGGAGCGCGAGGAACAGCCCGATCGCGACCTGGAGGGCCACGATCGAGAACGCCAGCACGGCCGTGACGCCGAACGAGTGCACCACGCGCTGGTCGCTGCCGATCGCCGCGTAGTTGTCCAGGCCGACGAACCGCGGCGGCGTGATGACGTCCCAGGCGAAGAACGACAGGCCGAACGACGCGAGGATCGGGCCGATCGTGAACAGCAGGATCGCCGCGCCGGCCAGGCCGATCATGCCGAAACCGAACGCGGCCTCGGCGCGGCGGCTGCGGCGGGCGGCGGGCGTGCGCCGGACGGTGTCGTCGGGCCGGGTGGGTACTGGGCGCCGGGCGGGCGTCTTACCCCGGGCGGGTGCGGGCGCGCTCATCCGACCGCTCCCGCTGCCGTCTCGAGGTCGATCTGCAGCCCGTCGAGCGCGGCCCGCGCGTCACCGGTGGCGATGGCCTCGGTGGTGCGCTGGTTGAGCGCGGTCGACAGGGCGTTGAAGTAGATCGGGGCGGGGATGGGTGCCGTCTCCGGAAACTCGGTCAGCGTGCTGCTGAACACGTCCCAGTGCTCCGGGCCGGTGGTCTCGTACCGCTGCGCCGTCGACAGGGACTGCCGCGCGGGCGTGGTCACGTTGCCCGGGAACAGCACGTCGAAGGCGTCCGGGAAGGTCAGCCGCTTGACGACCTCCCAGGCCAGGTCCTTCTTGTCGGAGGTCTCCAGGATGGAGTAGCCGGCCGTGCCGAACAGGTGCCGCTGCGACTTCCAGCGCGGGAAGTACTGCACGTCGAAAGTGCCCGGCGCCATGCCCGCGTTGTGCAGGCCGCCGGCCCAGAAGCCGCCGCCCACGCTCATGCCGACGCGGCCCGCGGCGAACAGGGCCTGCGAGGTCTGGCCGCCGCCGACGTCGGGCGAGGGTGCGATGCCCTCCTTGCGCAGCTCGATCATGAATTCGAGCGCCTCGACCGCGGCGGGGGAGTTGGCGACGGGGTCGCCCCAGGCCCAGCCGCCGCCGCGGCCGGCCGCGGCGGGGTTGCCCGCGTACGCGGCGTCCCAGAGCCACTGCCCGCCGGGCGCGCGGCCCTCGGTCAGCAGGTTGCCGTCGTTCGCGTAGAGGAACGAGGTCCAGCTTCCCCACAGCCGCACGACCCAGTCGTAGGCGTTGATGTCGGGGATGCGGGCCATGGCGCGGCCGGCGTCGTAGAAGTCGTCGACGGTCCAGTCCGGCGCGGGCAGGTCGAGGCCCGCCCGCTCGAACAGGACCGGGCTGTAGTACATGTTCCCGGCGTTGTAGTCGAGGGGCAGCAGGAACAGGCTGCCGTCGTACATCATCGCCTCGACCAGCGCGGGGGAGACGTCGTCGAAGTAGTCCTGGAGCTCGGCCAGGTCGCGCGTCACGTACTCGTCCAGCGGCGCGGCCAGGCCGCGGCCGGCCATGAGCTGCACGCCCTCGGTGGCGACGCTCACGATGTCGGGGCGGCTGCCCGCGGCGATCTGCGTGAGCAGCTTGGCGAAGAACTCGTTCCAGTCGGTGCCCGGCGTCGCGTTGATCTCCAGCCGGATGGTCGGGTCGAGCGCGCGGACCGGCTCCTCGAGCCGCGCGCGCAGCTCGTCCGCCCCGCTCTGGTCCCCGAAGAACGCGATCTTCAGGGCCTTCGGGTCCGACGGCGGCGCGCACGACGCCAGGGTTGTCGTCGCCGCGAGCGCGAGTCCGACACCCCCGGCCCGCAGCAGCGACCGTCGGGACAGTGGCGGCAATGGCATCCGTCCCCTCCTCTCTGAGGTGGTCAATTCCTATTGGGCGATGAGTGAAGCAGAGGGGTCGCGGCGTCGTCAATAGGTATTGACTGAATCGCGCGACGGTAGTCTGCGATGCGGGAGGTACCGATGACAGAAGTGCCAGGGGCTGGGGCGAAGGTGGACGGGGCCGGGGCTGTGGGCAGGGTTGTGGGGGCTCGGGCGAAGGTCGGCCGGCCGACGATGAACGACGTGGCGCGTGCCGCAGGCGTCTCGCAGTCGACCGTCTCGTTCGTGCTGAACGACCGCCGCGACATCCCGGTGGCCGCCGAGACGCGCGAGCGCATCCTGGAGGCGGCCCGCTCGCTCGGCTACCGCCTCAACCGGCGCGCGCAGGAGCTGCGGCTCAGCCGCTCGACGACGCTCGGCGTGGTCTCGTACGGCGTCGCGTCCCACCCGTTCGCGGGCGCGATGCTCGCCGGGATGCAGAGCGCGGCGCGCGCCGCGGGGCACGTGTGCATGGTGATCGACGTCGAGGGGCACGACGGCGACGAGGCCGTCGCCGACCTGCTGGACCGCGGCGTGACCGGCGTCGTGCACGCCTCGGCGGGCACCGGCCCGGTCACCGTGAACCGTGAGCTGGGGGAGACCCGGGAGTTGTTCGTCGGGTGCTGGCCCACGGCGGGCGGCACGGGCGAGGGCACCGTCCTGCCCGACGACCGCGAGGGCGGGCGCCGGGCGGCGGCCCACCTGCTCGACCTGGGCCACCGCGACCTCGCGTTCCTGGGCGGGCCCGCGGGCGACTTCGCCGCCGGTGAGCGCGAGGCGGGGCTCGACGACGCTCTCCGGGAGGCGGGCGCGGACCCCTCCCGCGTGGTCCGTCTTCATGGCGACTACGGCTCCCGGTCGGGCTACCGGCTCGCCCAGGAGGTATTCGACGCCGGGCGGCCCACCGCGCTGATCTGCGGCAACGACCAGATGGCGCTCGGCGCGCTGCTCGCCCTGCACGAGCGCGGCCTGCGCGTGCCCGACGACGTGAGCATCGTGGGCTACGACGACCAGGAGGCGCTGGCCGACGCGATCCACCCGGCGCTGACGACGGTGCGGCTGCCGCACCGCGAGATGGGCCTGCGGGCGGCCGAGCTGCTGATGAAGGACCCCGCCGGGGTGCCGCACGCGGAGAGGGTGGACTGCCCCCTGGTGGTCCGCGAGTCGACGGCTAGCCCCCGATAAATACCTATTGACGACCCGCATGGACGCTGATTAGCCTCAGCGTCCATGCCCACGAGCGAACCTGCCGCCACCGAGCCCTACCGCCCGCGCCTGCACTTCTCGCCGGCCCGGAACTGGATGAACGACCCCAACGGCCTGCTGTTCCACGACGGCACGTACCACCTGTTCTTCCAGCACAACCCGGGCGCCCCGGAGTGGGGCGACATCGCCTGGGGGCACGCGACGTCGTCGGACCTGCTCACCTGGACCGAGCACCCGGTGGCGATCCCCGCGACGGAGCACGAGATGATCTTCTCCGGCTCCGCGGTGGTCGACGCCGCGAACACGTCGGGGCTGGGTGCCGCGGGGGTCGCGCCGCTGGTCGCGCTCTACACCAGCGCCTACCGGGACCACCCGGTGCAGGGCGGCAACCAGGCGCAGTCGGTCGCGTTCTCCGCCGACGGCGGGCGCACCTGGGAGAAGTACGCGGGCAACCCGGTGCACGACCGTGGCCGGACCGACTACCGCGACCCCAAGGTCTTCTGGTTCGGTCCGCCGGAGGGTGGGCACTGGGTGATGGTGGCCGTGGACGCCGACGCCTCCCGGTTGGTCGTGAACGTCTCGGACGACCTGCTGCGGTGGCGCACCACGAGCACGTTCGAGAGCGCGCGGCTGCCGGAGATGTGGGAGTGCCCGGACCTGTTTCCGCTGGTCGTGGAGGGTTCTGGGGCCGTGCGGTGGGTGCTGGTGCTCAGCACCGGCGGGCCGGGGCAGCACTACGTGGTCGGCGACTTCGACGGCGAGCGCTTCGTCGAGGACGTCGCCGTGCCGACCGGCCGGGTCGACCATGGCGCCGACCTGTACGCGACGGCGACGTTCAACGGCCTCGCGGGCGAGCCGGGCGGCGTCGGGCTCGGTGTGGACGGGCCGGCCGGACGCCGCGTGCTGATCGGCTGGATGGGGCAGGCGTTCCGGGCGCCGACGTCGCCGTGGCAGGGGATCATGTCGGCGCCGCGGGACCTGGGGCTCAGCGCCGTGGACGGCGTGCCGCGCCTGGTGAGCCGGTTCTCGCGGGAGATCGACGCGGCCGAACGGGAAGTCGTGTCCGTCGAGGGGCTGGTCGTGGACGGTTCTGGTCCGGGCGGCCCGGGCGCCGGTCCGACCGCCGTCGTCGGCCGGGGGGCTGGGTTGCAGCAGCGCGTGCGGGCGCGGATCGTGCCGGGTGCGGCGTCGTTCGTGGGCATCCGGGTGCTGGTGGGGGAGTCGTGCGGCACGAGCATCGGCTACGACCGGGCCGCGGGTGAGCTCGTGCTCGACCGTTCGGCGTCGGGCGTCGTCGCGCACGAGGGGTTCGCGACACCGCGCCGGGTGCCGGTGCGGCTGGTCGACGGCGCGCTCACGCTCGACGTGCTGACCGACGCGATGGGCGTCGAGGTCCTGGCGAACGACGGCGAGGTAGTGGTCAGCGAGCTGGTGTTCCCGGGCCCTGATGCGGTGGGCGTCGAGGTCTTCGCCGAGGGCGGGGATGCCGTGGTGGACGTGCGGGTGGCCGACGCCGTGGTGGACGTGCGGGTGGCCGACGTCGTTCCCGAGGGCGCGAGCGACTGAGCCGTCCTGGGGCAAGTGCCACTCCGCCGAGGGGGTGACGCTGCCGGTCCGGCGCGATGGGTCGCTCGCGAAATGGTAACCGAGCGGTTACCATTGCGCCATGGACGTCTTCGGGGCCATCGCTGATCCGATCCGGCGCGAGCTGCTGCTGCGGCTCGCGGACGGTCCGGCGCGCGTGGTGGACCTCGCGGCGGAGCACGCGGTGTCGCGCCCGGCGATCAGCAAGCACCTGCGGGTGCTCAGCGAGGCAGGGCTGGTGCGGGGGACCGACGAGGGTCGCGAGCGGCGCTACGCGCTCGATCCCGCGCCGCTCGCCGAGGTGCGTGAGCTGCTGGGCGCGCTGACCGCGCGCCGGGCGCCGGTCTCCGTCGCGAACCTCGACGCGTTGGACACCGAGGTGCGCCGGGCCGCACGGGACCGCCGTCGGGGGACGTCCGCCTCAGGCACGACCGCGAACGCGAAGGAGCAGAGCGCATGAACCTGACCGGAACCCTGGAGGACGACGGCCGGACCCTGGTGCTGGTGCGCCGGTTCGGTGTGCCGATCGACGACGTGTGGGCGAGCGTGACCGAGTCGGACCGCCTGGCCCGGTGGTTCGGCACCTGGACCGGTGACCCGTCGAGCGGGCGCGTGATGGTGACGATGAACGCGGAGCCCGAGCCGGGGAAGCCGTCGGAGTTCCGGGTCGACACGTGCGAGCCGCCGCGGCTGCTGGCGGTCAGTGCCGAGGACGAGTTCGGCAACTGGCGGCTCAGCGCCGAGCTCGCTGAGGTGGACGGCGGCACCACGCTGACCTTGCGGCAGCGGGACCTCGACCCGAAGACGCTGCCCGAGACGGGCCCGGGCTGGGAGTGGTACCTGGACCGGCTGGTCGCCGCGGTCGAGGCCGGCGAGCCGCCGTCGCTCGCGGCCTTCGACGCCGACTACATGCCGATGAGTGCGGGGTACGGGGCGCTGGGTGCGTCCTGAGCCGAACCGTGCCGCCCGGCTTTCTGCCCGGCTGGCTGCCCACGCGGCCGTGTCCACGGCGCTGTCGCTGTGCAGCGACCGCAGGCTCCAGGAGCTCGTCGACGCCGGTACCCCTGTGGGCTCCGGGATCGGCGGGCAGACCGTCCTGCTCGACGTCGAGGGGACACCGGTCTTCGTCAAACAGGTGCGCCTGACCGACCTGGAGCGGCGGCCGGAGAACCTCCGCTCCACGGCGAACCTGTTCGGGCTGCCGGCCTACTGCCACTTCGGCGTCGGCACCATCGGCGGCCCGGGCTTCGGGGCCTGGCGAGAGCTCGCCGCCCACGTCATGACGACGGGCTGGGTGATCGCGGGTGACCACGACGGCTTCCCCCTGATGCACCACTGGCGCGTGCTGCCCGACGCCGGCCGGCCGCTCCCCGAGGAGCTGGCCGACGTCGAGCACGCCGTCGCCTACTGGGGCGGCGAGCGGAGATCCGGCACCGGATCGAGGCCCTGGAACAGTCCTCGGCGAGCGTGACGCTGTTCCTGGAGTACTTCCCGCACGACCTGCACGACTGGCTGGGAACCCAGATCGAGGCGGGCGGCGAGGCCGCCGAACGGGCCTGCGCCATGGTCGAGGCGGAGCTGGAGTCGGGCGTCGCGTTCATGAACTTCCGCGGGCTGCTGCATTTCGACGGCCACTTCCAGAACATCCTGACCGACGGCGAGCGGCTCTACTTCGCCGACTACGGCCTCGCGATCTCCTCCCGGTTCGACCTCGACCCGGACGAGGCCGTCTTCCTCGACGACCACCACGGCTACGACCAGGCCTACACCGCCACGCACCTGGTGAACTGGCTGGCCGTCGCCTTGCACGGGTACGACCCGGACAGTCGCAGGGCGTTCGTGCGGGCCTGCGCCCGGGGTGTCGTGCCGGGGAACGTGCCGACGGCGCTCGCGGCGGTGCTGCTCCGGTACGCCCCGGTCGCCGCGGTGGTCGGGGACTTCTATCGGCAGTTCCAGCGGGAGAGCCGGCTGACGCCGTTCCCGCTGGAGGCGGTCCGCGAGGTCGGTCGGGTCGGCCGGCCGGGCTAGGCCCGGCTCACCAGTGGGTCGAACCCGAGCCGTCGTCGCGGTGGGCGAGGGTGGCGAGCGCGTCCTTCCAGTGCCCCGCGGAGGCGGTCGCGTGCTGCGCGGTGTCGATGTTCTCCTGCGTCACGGTGACGCGCGTGCCGGCGTCGTCGGGCGTGAGCTCGATCCGGATCTCGTGGTAGTTCTCGGGGATGTCCGGGAGGCCGCCGAGCGGCGCGAAGTGCGTGAAGTGCAGCAGGCGCGGGCGGTCGACGGCGATGACGGTGCCCTTGTCGGCGAAGACCCGGCCGAAGAAGTGACCCTCGAAGACGATCGGGCTGCCCGGCCGGTAGTCCGTCTCGACGTTCGCGCCCAGCATCCACCGCGCCCCGGGATGCGTGAGCTCGGCCCAGACCCGCTCGGGCGGCTCGGCGATGTGGGTGGTCGCCGTGGCGGTGTGGCGCGGGGTCTCGATGCTCATCGCTGTCCTCCGTGGTGGTTCTCGGATCTGACCGTAGCGTGTCGGTCGGCACCCCTATCGTGCCCGGGAATTCGCGGGGCGCATGCGGCCGAGGGGGATCGACCCGCGAGCCTACGGCTGTCCGGTGCCCCAGAAGTGGTCCTCTGCGGCCTGGTCCTCGCTGACGAGCCAGACCTCGGCGATCTGGTCTCCCGCGACCCGGAAGACGTCGACACCGTGCTGGTCGAGGTCGGGGTGGTCGGCTCGCGAGGCGGTGAACCGTACGGTGGTCGAGACCAGGGCCCCGGCGTCGGCCACGGACTGCGTGGTCAGTGCGAACGTCCCACCGCTGAGCTCCATGAACCGACCCAGGTGGGCGACGATCGCCTCGGGGCCCACGTGGTCGCCGGAGAGCTGGTTGGAACCGGGCTGGTGCCACACCGCGTCGTCGCTCAGCACAGACCGGAGGGCGGCCATGTCGCCTGCCGCCATGGCGGCGCCGTATCGCGCGATCACATCATTTGCCGACATCATTGCTCCCATCCTCGGGTTACCTGGGACCTCAGCATGCGGACGGAGAGGCGGTTACCTCAACGTGACCACGAAGGAGCCCGAGACACGGCAGTGGACCGTCTTCTCGGCCAGCTGTCCGTCCCGCGAGTCCCTCGCACGGATCGCCAACAAGTGGACGGCGATGATCGTCATCCTTCTGCACGGCGCACCGCTCCGCTTCTCGGAGCTGCACGGGCAGGTGGGCGGAATCACCAAGAAGGTGCTGGTCGACACGCTGCGTGCACTCGAACGGGACGGCATGGTCGAGCGCTTCCGTGACGCCGACGACGCGGCGCGCTACCGGCTCACCCGGCTCGGCCGGACCCTCCACGAGCCGCTGCTCGCCCTGGAGGTCTGGGCCGAGGCACACGTCGAGGAGGTGTTGGAGGCCCAGTCCCGGTACGACAGCGTGCTCGACGACCAGATCCTGACGAACCTGGGTCCGGCCGACACCGCTGGGCGGCTGCCTTCGGCCTGAAGTGGCGGCACGGCGCGCCCGAGGGGATGGCGCCGGCCGTCGTTCAGGCGGTCCGCGGATGCGTCCCGCTGTAGCGCTCGAACTCCGCGATGACCTCGTCGGAGGGTGCGTCGAGGTCGTCGGCACCGAACCTGATCGGGGTGCCGAACCGCTTGCCCTGGCCGTAGGCGTCGTTCTCGTACTCGCTACGCACCTCCGGCGCGAGGCGGCGCAGCATCACCTCGGGGTGCTCGACGTGGACGAGGATCAAGAGCTCGTCGACCCGGGACGGGCCGATGTAGTCGGGATGGTCCTCCGGGACGTCGTCGTCATAGACCTCGTCGTGGTGGAAGACCTCCCAGGAGGTGACGTCGTCCCATCTGACCCGCAGGTCGCCCCACGTGGTGAACCCCCGGTCGTCGAGCACGAGCGCGGGAGCCACGTCGGCCGGCCTTCGCCGTTGCCGCCAGGAGGCCACCGGTGCGGCGATGCTGATCGTGATGAGAAGAGCGGCCACGACGTACGCCATGACGCGTTGGACCGGCAGCAGCGACATGGGGCCCGAGGTATCGAGCGAGGCCCAGATGGTGACCCCGACACCGATCACGAGGAAGCCCGAGCAGACGGCGGCAGCGCGCGCGGGGTGGGGCGGTACGGGACGGGCCAGGTAGAACTCGCGGGGTGAGGGCACAGGCCGAAGATAGCGCCCTGACCACTAGTTGTTGAGGGCGCGCTGGCCCTTCGCCGACTCGACCCGGGACTGCTCGACCGCTCCCGTGTTGCGCAGGAAGACGATGATCCAGCTGAAGATGAGCACCGCCGCCACCAGCTCGACCGCCGTCAGGTTGTAGTACCCGGTGACGAAGAAGACCACCAGGACCACGATGACGGCGACGTAGACGTAGCCGAGGAGCACGAACACCCGCGGCATCGACGGGAGCAGCCGGCGCAGGCGCGCGACCATCACCACGTAGACGACCACCATCCCGCTGGCGGCGGTGGTGTGCAGCCAGAAGAAGTCATCGACCGGGAAGATACCCACGCAGGCCAGCAGCACGCCGATGAGCACGAGCGCCGTCCGCACCCGGCGTCGTCCGCGCAGCTCCCGGTGCGTGGAGTGTGGGAGGTACGCCGTCGCGTAGTGCGCGATGGTCGTGACCATGGCGCCGGCGACTATCAACGTCAGGTTGAACGTGAGCGACGAGACGTCGTCGCTCATCCCGAGGGCGCTGAGGTTGTCCTGCCACCAGAGCGGGTCGGTGGCGCTGAGCATGCTGGCGAAGACGCCGACCGCCAGGAACACGGCCAGGACGAGCGACAGCATCATCGGGGTGAGGTTCACGGCCGAGAGGAACGCCAGGTAGGCGGTCACGGCGAGAGCGACCCCGGCGAGCAGGGCGGCCGACGTCGGGTACGCCGTCGCGCCGACGAAGCTCCTGCTCACCACCGAGGCGACGGCGATCCAGCCGAGCAGCGCGATGACGGCGTGGGCCAGGGTCAGCGCCGCGATGTCGAACCAGCGCAGCCGCGGGCGGGCGTCGTCGGCCGGTGGCTTACGCCCGGCCTGCGTGCGCCGCAGGGCGCAACCGAGGAGGAACGCGACGGCGGCAACGAGCGCTCCGCCGAGCGCGGCAAAGTCGCCGACCGAGCCGCGGCCGGAGATCGGGACGGCTCGGCCCTGGAACACGATGAACCCCACCAGCGTCCCGAGCACGAAGGCGCCAGCGCCGGCGAGCAGTGCCGTGGACTCGCGCGACTCGATGCTGTCGACGGGGCGACGGACGATCCGGGGGAGGGGTGTCGGGTCGCTCATGTCGGTTCTCCTTGCGTGCCCGCGCCGGGCTCTCAACCAACATCGTCGAAATCTGAGGCCTCGACGTCACCCGAACAGGATGATTGGCCGGGGAGTGGTCCGGATGAGCGGCTTCCGCCCGCGCGGTTCAGCGAGGGCCGGCGACGAGCGCACCAGCTACGGCGTCGAACAGTGCGCCGGAGTGCTCGGGTGCGTGCGTGCGCGCCCAGACGGCGACCCGCTCGCGGAACCCGTCGAGGTCGGCCTCGGCTCGGGCGAGGGCGCCACGCATCTCCTCCGGGGAGAACCGCAGGACGGCGCTCGCCGGCTCCTCGGCATCCTGGATGATCTCGACGAGGCCGTGGCGCAGGGTGACAGCAGCAACGGGGCTGTGCCCGAGCCAGCACTCGGTGCGGCCGCCGTCGAGCACCTCGAGGATCTCGAAGCGTTCGTCGAGCGAATTGCAGCAGCCAGGGATGACGACATCCCCGGTGCTCGTATCGGTGAACCGCGGGCCGCCCATGGCCATCGGCTGCGTGCCGTCCGGATCGTGCGGTCCGAGGGCCTGACCGAGGTAGACGTCGAGGCTCGGCGCCTCGTCGCCGTTCTCGTCGGTGTGGAACCAGCGCAGGATCTGATGCACGGCTGTGCCGACCTCGGCGTCGGACAGCTCACCGTGCAGAGCGAGGTACCAGTGACCTCCTTGTCCGACGACGGGCCACAGGTCGAACGCGTCTTCGCCCAGGACCTCGATCACTTGGTCGATCCGCAGGGCTGAGATGGTGCGGGTGTCACTCACGCCCGCGCCGTCGGCTTCTCCAGGGACCGCTCGAAAGCACCGAGCACCGGCCGGCCGGGCCGGTGATCCAGGATCGCGAAGGTGACCTGTTCGAACCTCGGCGGACCGGCGAGGGCCTGTGCGAAGGCACTCGCGACGTCGGCCGCGTCGTTGCCGAAGACCCCGCAGCCCCACGCGCCCAGCACGAGGCGGCGGCTGCCGTGGGCGGCAGCGACGTCGAGCACGCGGGCCGCCCTGCGGAACAGGGACGGGACGACGTCGCGGACGGCAGCGGGCTGGTTGCGCTCGACGGCCGATCGGTTCGGGGCCGCGGCCGTCAGGAACGTGACCGGGTAGGGCTCGGCGAGCAGGGCGCCGTCGTCGTCCCGGAAGACGGGGACGTCGGGGGAGACGATGATCCGGTCGCTGTAGACCAGAGACGCCTCGCGGCGGTGGTGCTCGTAGAACTCGGGCACGGTCGTCTGGGCCGCGTACAGCGCCGAGCTGCGCGCGATCGCCTCCTCCTGGGCCTGCGCGCCGTTGAGGAAACCGCCGCCCGGGTTGCGCGCCGACGCGAAGACCAGGCATGCGGTGCCCGGGCCGAGGCGTCGCGCGGCGGCGAGGCTGGACTCGTCGGTCACCTCGACGGTGGTGGGGCCGGACCAGGTGGTGGATTCCGGCAGCGGTGCGTCCGGGAGGATCAGGCGGGTCCCGGCGACGGCGGCGCTCACCTGCGCCGCGATGGTGACGTGCCGTCCGTTGACGTCGTAGCCGCCCGTCTGCACGGCGTCCATGGTCTGGGCTGCCAGGGCGCGGTTTCGGTCCCGGCTGCGGGTGGGCGACGTCACGGCCGCAATATTGGCCTGCGCGCGAGAGAGCGGTCAACAGATATCACCGTGTCTAGCACCTGGTTGGCGCAGGTCAGGGGAGTGGCGGTCGCTCTGGTGGGGTCAAGGGGAGCTCGAACGCGGCCGACGCCTCCGGGCGGTCTATCGGGGCCGTGCGCCAGTGGGCTCGCCGCCGTCCTTCCTCTCCCCGGGGGTATGTCAGCCCGGCCTCCCGGGCCGCGCGTTCGACGTCGCGCATCGTGGTCGAGGTACCCGAAGGGACCGGGGCGTGCCGTTCCCATCGACCTCCCCGCAGCACGTAGATCGCGCAGCCTGCAAGGCCTGGGCCGGAGCCGTGCCAGACCCGCACCACCAACCGACCCGGCGACCGTGTGGGGGCGGTGTGGACGGCCGCGAGAAGCTGTGCAGCCAGCGGTGACAGGTCCGGCCGGAGTGCGTGTCCCGGAACGAGAGACCGCAGGATCGGGACGACACCCTCGACGGAGATGGAACCCGTGACCTCTGCGGCGGCCGTCCGCACGGCATCGGGCGCGTGCCCCATCGCCACACTGCGTGCTGCCCAGCTCAGCATGGGGATGTCGTTGACGCCGTCGCCGACCGCCAAGGTTCGTTCGACCGGGATGCCGAGACGCTGCCGGACGAGTTCGAGCGCGGTCGCCTTGCTCGTGCCGGGTGCGGTGACGTCGAGCCAGTCGGGTCCCGCAGGCGTCACGGTCGCGCCGAGACGGTGCAGACCCTCGCCGCGCGCGGTCATGCGATCGGCGTGAAGCACGACCCGCGATGCCGGCTCGGCCAGCAGCTCATCGAGCCGGGTCAGCTTCTGTGGTCCGTTCAGCAGACCAGGGGCGAGCTGACGACTCACACGCCAGCCCCAACCGATCTCCTCCACCGCGACGTGCAACCCCGGCGCCAGCTTCCAGGCCTGCCGAACCACCGGTCCGGGCGCGAACGTGCGGCACTCGATCACCTCGTGTCCCGACGGCGCAGCGCGGTCGAGCCGAACCGTCACCGCGCCGTTGGAGCAGACCGCCCAGCCCTCGCTCAGGCCAAGCCGGCGTGCGACCGAGACCAGGCCGACGAGTGACCTACCCGTCGCGAGCACGACCTGGTGGCCGCTGGCCCGCACCAGTTCCAGTGCTCGCACCGTCTCGCCGCGGACCTTGTCGTCCCTGCCGACCAGCGTGCCGTCGATGTCGAGTGCGATCAGGTGCTTCGTCGACGTACTGACGCCGTGTGCCGCAGTTGTTTCCATTCCCAGGCCCCCGTAATCATCGGTTCTGGGAACGATCCTGCGGCCGTCGTTTGACGGGGGCTAGGTGCTTTCCTGTTGCGGCAAGAAGTCGTCCCGAATGCTCTCGACCAAGGTGCACATCTCGCTGTCGTAGACCGCCGCCGCGGCGAAACGCGTGAAGGTATCGACATAGGTTTCTATGTCGCGCGGGTCCCGGGTCGTGACCTCCGAGTGGAACGTCTCGACGAGCACCAGCCGGTCGTCGTGAATGCTGAAGCAGGTCATCGGGAAGTCCGGCATCCTGCCCACCAATGGGACGACACCAAGGGTGACGTTGGGCAGTCGCGACAGGGAGACCAGCCGGTCGAGCTGTGTTGCCATGACCGCGGGCTCGCAGACCAACCAGCGCAGTACGTGCTCGCAGACCACGAAATGAAAAGAGCGGTCGGGCTCGTAGAGCGTGGCCTGGCGGGCGAGCCGTGCCGAGACGGTCCGGGCCCTAGTTTCTTCTGGCAGAGCCGGTGGGAGCGAGAACACCGCACTCGCGTACTCCGGCGTCTGAAGCAGCCCGGGGATGAGCTGACCTTGAAACAGGCGAAGTGTTGTGGTGTTCGCCTCGATCGCCTTGATGGTCTTCTGGTGTTTCCAGGGGCCCATTCGGCGCAACAGGCGCCAGGCTGTGGCCTCGGTGACCTCCGCGCGAGCCGTGGCGAGAAACTGCTCCTTCACCTCGGCGGATACGCCGAAGGAAGACAGGATCAGTTCAACATCCTGCACGGTGGGCAGTGTCCGCCCGTTCTCGATCTTCGACAGCTTGCCCGCGGACATCGAAGCCCTGCGGGCCACCACGTCACCGGTCAGTCCTGATGCCTCGCGCAGCGCCCGCAGGGCCCTTCCGATGGATTCCCCGGTCAGGAGCGCCGCTCCCAGTACGCAGCAAACGGCACGGCGTAGGCGAGCGCCAGATCGCGCCACGCCAGGTACTCCCCGAGTCGTTCCTCGGGCAGAAGCTCACCGCCGAGAAACTTGCCTTCTGGCGTGTAGTGCATGCGATAGACCTGCCGGTCGTCGAAGAGCCAGAAGTCGTGGTCAGGCAGGCCCGTCACGTGGGCCTCGGTCAGGTCGATGATCCCGATGGATTCCCCGGCGGCGATGTTCCCGGGGTAGGCAGACAGTTCGTAGCGCAGGTAGTCCGTCAGCGGGGAGCGCAGGACATGCACACGCGAGACCGTCCTACCTGTATCCGTCATCGAGCGAATCCATGGGTTGTCGGACCATTCCGGGCCCATGTCCTCGCCCGCCAGGAACCGCGCGATCTCTTCCTGTTCGTCCTCCACGTCGTACACGGCCAGCGTCTCCAACCTGAAAGCGCTGCGTTCGAACGTCTCGAAGAGGCGGCCGAACTCTTCACCTGCGAGCACGGAAATACTCCTCGAGGACTGCGGCCGGCACCACGACTGCTGTCTCGCCCTCGGGGAGGTCGAGCTGAGTGAGGCGGTCGCGATCGGTGACCACGTAACCCTGCACCACGTAGTCCTTGTTGTCCTCGGTACCCCACAGCGTGGGACACGTGCCGTTCTTGCAGCTCGGATCCCCTGACAGCTTTCGCAGCGGCTTGTCCACGTTTCCCCCTGGTCGACGATCTGTGTCGCATTCAATGCTTCCGGGGTGCTGATCGCAAGGTCAAGAACTTCGGCTTTCCGGAACAGGAAACTACGAACCGGGTTCGATCAGATCACCACCACGACCTTCCCCTGCACGTGCCCTTCCTCGCCGTAGCCGTGCGCCTTGGTGATCTCGTCCAGCGCGAAGGTCCGCTCGACCTGCGGCGTGTACCGCCCCTGCCGGCCCAGCTCGGCGGCCTCGGCGAGCAGTGTCGGGTCGTTCACCGCGTTCGCCACCTGCACGCCCAGCCGCCCGGCGCCCAGGTGGTCGGCGACGGTCGACACCCGGGCCGGGTCGCCCACGATCGCGACGAGGTCGGCCAGGGAGCCCGACGCCGCGGTGTCCAGGGCGAGGTCGACGCCCTGCGGCGCGAGGTCGGCAAGACGCTCGGCCAGGCCCGCGCCGTAGGTCGTCGGCACGGCGCCGAGCGAGGTGAGGAACGCGTGGTTGCGCTCGCTCGCCGTCCCGATCACGGTCGCGCCCTGGGCCACGGCGATCTCGACGGCGGCGCTGCCCACGCCGCCCGCGGCGCCCTCGATCAGCAGCGTGCGTCCGCGCAGGTCACCGAGTGCCCGCAGCCCGCCGAGCGCCGTCACGGAGGCCAGGCCCGCGGCGGCCGCCTGCTCGTCGGACCACGCATCGGGCACGGGGGCCCACGCCGAGAGCAGGGCCAGCTCCGCCGTCGCGCCCGTGACGCCACCCAGCCCGAAGACCCGGTCCCCGATCTGCACACCCGAAACACCGGGCCCGATCTCGTCGACCACACCGGCGGCGTCCCGCCCCGGGATCGCGGGCAGGTCCATGGGGAGCGCCTCGCGCACCGCACCGGACCGCACCTTCCAGTCGACCGGGTTCACGCCGGCCGCGGCCACGCGGATGCGGACCTCGCCGGACCCGGGGTGCGGGTCCGGCGCCTGCTCGACCACGAGGGTCTCGACGTCGCCGTACCGGTGGTAGCGCGCTGCGCGCATGGGGTCCTGCCTTTCCGCGCGGCCGGAACCGGCCGCGGTGCGATCAATAAACGAGAGGGGAGTTCGGCGAAGTGCCGACCCTCAGCACGCTAAGACCTGACGTCGACGTCAGGGGCAAGTGCGGCTGCGTCACACCCAAGCCGGGCCGGCACACAAGAAGCACCGAGGGTGTTGACACCCCGCCCGACCCGCCCCTAGTGTCCTCGCTCATACGTAGAAGCAGCCCTCCGCATCGTCGCGGGACGTTGCTCATACGTATGAGCATCGCCTCACCAGCGATCGATCCACCTCGACGAAGCGGAAGGGATCTGGCATGGGACACGCACGATCGGTCGGACGGCGCGTTTCAGCGCTGGTCGTCTCACTCGTCCTGCTCACCTCGGCCTGTGCGGGCGGCTCGTCGTCCGGCGACGGGACCGCGGGCGGGCGCGACGACACGATGATCTACGGCAAGACGGACGGCGGCACCACGTTCGTCCACAACTACAACGTGGTGGGCCCCGCCATCGACAAGGCGCCCAACATGGAGCTGGTCTACGAGCCGCTCATGCGGATCGACTACAGCAACGGCGCCGTCGTCGAGCCGTGGCTCGCGGAGAGCTGGGAGTTCGACGACGCCGGCACCACCCTGACGGTCCACCTGCGCGACGGCGTCACCTTCTCCGACGGCGAGCCCTTCACGGCCGACGACGCCGTCTTCTCCCTGAACCTGCCGATCGAGCAGCCGGAGTTCTCGATCGCGGGCGTCACCTACGAGAAAGCCGACAAGGTCGACGACCTGACGTTCACCGTCACGTTCGCCGAGCCGTCGTTCGCCACCCTGAAGCAGTTCGCCAACATCCTGCTGCCGATGGTGCCCGAGCACGTCTGGGCCGACCAGGACCTCAACACCTGGACCAACCCCGAGCCGATCGGCACCGGCCCGTTCACCCTCGGCGAGTTCAAGCCGCAGCAGGTCACGCTCGCCGCGCGGGACGACTACTGGGGCGGCGAGCTGCCCATGTCCACCTACAAGATCATCCCCACCAGCGCCGACGCCGCCAAGGCGCAGCTCCTGCGCGGGGACATCGACATCGCGCAGGGCTCGTGGGCCAACGGCGAGCAGGAGTACACGGCCAAGGACCCGGAGCACAACCTGTACCAGCTCTACCCGAACGGCGGCGCGATGTCGGCCATGTTCAACGCCGGCCGGCCCCCGTTCGACGACGTCCACGTGCGCCGCGCCCTGGCGATGACCATGGACCGGTCCGCCATCACGACGACGCTCCAGCGGCCCGGCACCGAAGCCGGCCCCACCGGGCTCAACGCGACGGTGTACGCCGACTGGGTGGACCCGGAGCTCGCCGAGCCGTGGCCGATCGACGCCGAGGCGGCCAAGGCCGAGCTCGCCGACGGCGGCTGGACCGTCGAGGACGGCGCCCTGGTCAAGGACGGCGAGAGCTACCGGCCCTCGATCCTGTTCAACAACGACTGGGACTGGGGCAGCTACGCCGACATCCTCATCAACGGCTGGCGCGACTCGCTCGGCATCGAGGTCAAGCCCGCGGGCCAGCCGACGGCGGGCTTCTACGACGCGATGAACCTCGGCGACTTCGACCTCGCCGCGGCGTCGACGGGCGGGGCCGGTGTCTACGGCGTGTACAGCTTCCTGGACGGCGACTTCGTGGTCCCGGTGGGGGAGTCGGCGACGCTCAACCAGGGTCGCTGGTCGAACCCGGAGGCCGACGAGATCATCGCCGCGATGGAGAGCACCGACGACGAGGCCGAGCTCAAGGAGCTGGGCCTGCGGATGCAGGAGCTCGTGGTCGACGAGGTGCCGTTCAGCCCGCTGTACGACAACTTCTACTTCGTCGAGATCAACGCGAAGCGCTGGTCGGGCTGGCCGACGCCGGACAACTTCGACCACATCCCGTTCGTCGGCATGGGGCCGGACCTCATCCTCACGATGCTCGACCTCGAGCCGGCGGAGGGCTGACCATGACGACGACGGAGGCGCCCGCCCCGGCGTCCGGGCCCGGCCCGGCGCCGTCGGCCGCCACGGACCCGCCCGCCGCGGTGCGGGCCGTGCGCCGCTGGGGGTTCCTGCTGCGCCGGCTCGGCTTCTACGCCGCCGCGGCGGCCGCCGCGATCGTGCTCAACTTCCTGCTGCCGCGCCTCATGCCCGGCGACCCGTCGTCCGCCATCGTGGAGGAGCTGCAGCGGGTCAGCGGGCAGCAGGTGCCGCCGGAGACCCTGGAGAGCATCCGGGCGATCTTCGGCGACCCCGACCAGAACCTCGCCGAGCAGTTCGTGGGGTACCTGGGGCAGCTCGCGCGGTTCGACCTGGGCGTCTCCGTCGTCAACTTTCCCGTCCCCGTGAGCGAGCTCGTGCTCCAGGCGCTCCCGTGGACGCTCCTGCTGGTCGGCACCACGACCGTGCTCGCCTTCGTGCTCGGCACGGGCCTCGGCGTCATCGCCGGGTGGAAGGCCGGCAGCCGGCTCGACTCGATCCTCACGCCGCTGACGGCGTTCCTGTCGTCCGTGCCGTACTTCTGGGTGGCGCTGCTGGCCCTGTGGGTGTTCGGGTTCGTGCTCGGCTGGTTCCCGCTGTCCGGCGGCTACGACGCCAACCTCGCCGAGGGCTTCAACCTGCCCTTCCTCGCCTCGGTCATGCACTACGGGGCGCTGCCGGCCGCGACCATCGTGTTCTCCGCGTTCGGCGGCTGGCTGCTCGGCATGCGGAACATGACCGTGACCACCGTGCGGGAGGACTACGTGCTGCTCGCCCAGGCCAAGGGCCTCTCCCGCGGCCGCGTGATCCTGCGGTACGCCGCGCGCAACGCGATGCTGCCGAGCTTTACCGGGTTCGCGATGGCGCTCGGCGGCGTGATCGGCGGGGCGCTGCTGACCGAGACCGTGTTCAGCTACCCCGGCATCGGCTACCTGCTGTTCGAGTCCCTCAACAAGCGCGACTACCCGATGATGCAGGGGGTCTTCCTCATCGTGACGCTCGCGACCCTGCTCGCCAACCTCCTGGCCGACTCCCTCTACGTGGTGCTCGACCCGCGCATCCGGGAACAGGGGTGAGCGCCGTGCGTCCTTCGTCTCGCGGGTCAGGACTCCTGAAGGGCTGGAAGGTCCGTGTCGGCCTCTCCGTCATCGGCTTCTTCGTGCTCCTCGCGCTGCTCGGGCCTTGGCTGACGTCGAGCATCCCCGGCCTCGACCCCCGCGCCAACGACCTCACGGCCATCGGCCTGCCGCCGAGCGCCGACCACTGGCTCGGCACCACCCAGTTCGGCCAGGACGTGCTGGCCCAGACCATCGAGGGCGCGCGCGGCTCCCTGTTCGTCGGGTTCCTGTCGGCGGTCATCGGCACGTCGCTCGCGATCCTCGTCGGGCTGCCCGCCGGGTACTTCGGCGGCCGCACCGACTCCTGGCTCAACTTCCTGTCCAACCTGTTCATCGTGATGCCGGTGCTACCCCTGATCCTCATCGTCGCCGGGTACATGCAGGGCACGGGGCTGTGGGTCATCGCGCTGATCATCGGCTTCTTCGGCTGGTCGGGCGGCGCCCGGACCATCCGCGCGCAGGCCATGAGCGTGTCCAACCGCGACTTCGTGCTCGCGATGCGCACCCTCGGCGAGCCGCACCACCGGCTCCTGTTCCACGAGGTGCTGCCGCACCTGACCGGCTGGATCGCCGCGATGTTCCTGTCGGGTGTCATCGGCGGCGTCATGGCCGAGGCGGGCCTCGCCTTCCTCGGCATCTCCGACTCCGGCGCGATCAGCTGGGGCACCATGATCCAGGCCGCCCAGCAGCAGAGCGCCGTGCTGCGCGGGATGTGGTGGTGGTTCGTGCCGCCGGGGCTCTGCATCGCCCTGGTCGCGACGGCCGCGACGCTGGTGAACTTCGGCGTCGACGAGCTGGCCAACCCCAAGCTGCGCACGGTGCGGCGCTCCGTGGTGCGCCGGACCCGGGACCGCGCCAACGAGACCGCCGTAGGGAGCGATGCCTGATGGTCACCCAGATCATGTCCGACGCCGAGCAGGGCACCACCGACACCGTCTCCGACGTCCTGCACGTCACCGGCCTGACCGTCGAGTACGTGACCGACGGCGACCCGGTGCGCGCCTGTGCCGACGTCACCTTCACGCTGCGCCGCGGCGAGATCCTCGGCGTCGCGGGCGAGTCCGGCTCCGGCAAGTCCACGCTGATCACCGCCCTCACGCGGCTGCAGCGGCCGCCCGCCGTCACCACCGCGGGCAGCATCGTGTTCCACCCGCGTGACGGCGGACCCGCGATCGACCTGGTCACCGCGAGTCCCCGCGCGCTCCGGGCGCTGCGCTGGACCTCCCTGTCGATCGTGCTGCAGAGCGCCATGGACGCCCTGAACCCCGTGATGCGGCTCGGCGCTCAGTTCGCCGACGCGCTGCGCACCCACGACCGGACCCTGAGCAAGGACGCCGCCTGGGCGCGCGCCGCCGAGCTGCTCGCCACGGTCGGCATCTCGGGGGACCGGGCGCGCAGCTACCCGCACGAGCTGTCCGGCGGCATGCGGCAGCGCGCCAGCATCGCGCTGGCGCTCGCGTGCGGCCCGGAGCTGGTGGTCATGGACGAGCCGACGACGGCGGTCGACGTCGTCATGCAGCGGCAGATCCTGGCCCAGGTGCTGCGGCTGCGCCGGACGCTGGGGTTCGCCGTCGTCTTCGTGACGCACGACCTGTCCCTGCTGCTGGAGCTCGCCGACCGGATCGCCATCATGTACGCCGGCCGGATCGTCGAGCTCGGCACCGCGCGGGAGCTCTATGACGACCCCCGCCACCCCTACACGCGCGGGCTGCGCGACTCGTTCCCGCCGCTGCACGCGCCCCTGACGCGGCTCACCGGGATCCCGGGCACGCCGCCCGACCTGCGCCGTCCGCCGTCGGGGTGCCCGTTCCACCCGCGGTGCGCCGCCCGGTTCGAGGGGTGCGACACGCACCTGCCGGAGCTGATCACCAAGGGCGGGCACGCCGTCGCGTGCCGGCTGCACGAGCCGACGGAGAGACCGGACCCGGCACCTGACTCGGCGTCCGGCCCGGCGTCCGACACGAGGCCCGACCGCACCGAAGGAGGAGCGTCATGACCGCGACCACCCCCGCGCCGTCGGCCCCCGTCGCCGCGCCGGAACCGCCCGTGCTGGCCGCCGTCGACGTGACCAAGCACTTCGCCGTCCGCTCCGCCGTCGGCGCCCGCTCGGTGGTGCGCGCCGTTGAGGGCGCCACGCTCGACCTGCACCGCGGGCGCGTGGTGGCGCTGGTGGGGGAGTCGGGCAGCGGCAAGACGACGCTCGCGCGGCTGCTCGCCGGGTTCTACGCCCCCACCAGCGGCGAGATCGTCCTGGAGGGCGCGCCCGTCCGGCAGCGGCGCGGGCGTGTGGAGCGCGGCTACCACAAGGACGTGCAGCTCATCTTCCAGGACCCGTTCGGGTCGCTGAACCCGCTGCACCGGGTGCGGCACAACCTGGAGCGGCCCCTCAAGCTGCACCACGGGGTGCGCGGCAAGGCGGAGCTGGACCGGCGGGTGCGCGAGCTGCTGGAGCGCGTGGCCCTGTCGCCCGTCGAGCAGTTCGTGGACAAGTTCCCGCACGAGCTGTCCGGCGGGCAGCGGCAGCGCGTCGTCATCGCCCGGGCGCTCGCCGTCGAGCCCAAGGTGCTGCTCGGCGACGAGCCCATCTCGATGCTCGACGTGTCCATCCGCCTGGAGATGCTCAACCTGCTCGACCGGCTGCGCACCGAGGACGGCCTCGCGCTGCTCTACATCACCCACGACATCGCCAGCGCCCGCTACCTCTGCGACGACATCGTGGTGATGTACGCCGGCGAGATGGTCGAGGGCGGACCCAAGGAGCAGGTCATCGCCGACCCGCAGCACCCGTACACGCGGCTGCTCGTGGAGTCGTCGCCCGACCCGGGCCGCGGCGCGCGGGACCGGGAGGCCCTGTTCGACGCCGACGCCGACGGCCTGGGCGAGCCGCCCAGCCTCATCGACCCGCCGCCCGGCTGCCGGTTCCACCCGCGCTGCCCGTTCGCCATGGACGTGTGCCGCACCCAGGCGCCGCCGCGCGCCGACCTCGGCGACGGCCGCTGGGCCCGCTGCTGGCTACACGCCGACCGCACCACCGCACAGGAGAACGAGTGACCACCACCCCGCGCCGCGCCCGGGCGCCCCGCCAGTCCGACGTCGCCCGGCTGGCCGGCGTCTCGCAGTCCGCGGTCTCCCGCGTGATCGGCGGCGACACCGACACCGCCCGCATCCCCGAGGCCACCGTGCGGCGCATCCAGGACGCCATCAAGGAGCTGGGCTACGTGCCCAACCCGACGGCGCGCAAGCTGCGCACCGGCCGCAACCGGATGCTCGGCGTGCACACCTTCGAGGCCGTCTTCCCGCGGGCGCGCGAGGACTTCTACTTCGAGTTCCTGCTCGGCATCGAGGAGCGCGCCGAGGAGATCGACCACGACCTGGTGCTGTTCACCTCCACGGGCGGCAGCGACGGGCGGCGCCGCGTCTACCGCGACGGCGTCAACCGCCTCAACGTGGCCGACGGCGCGGTATTGCTCGGCGTCGCCGCCGACCGGGCCGAGCTGGCCCGGCTGGAGGCCGACGGGTACCCGTTCGTGCACATCGGCCGCCGCGAGGTGCCCGGCACCCGCATCACGTGCGTCGTGCCCGACTACGAGTCGGCGGCCGCCGCCATCGTCGACCGGCTGGCCGACCTCGGGCACGAGCGGATCGCCTACCTGCGCGCCGGGATCGACGAGGAGTCGTACGCGGACCGGCGGCGCGGGTACGAGTCCGCCGTCGAGCGCCGGGGCCTGCGGGATGTCTCGCCGGAGCGGCCGGGCCTGGAGGGCGCCGGGCTCGATGCGGCCGGCTCTGAAACCGCCGGCCCCGCTTCCGCCGGGCCGGGAACGGTCTGGCTCGACGCCGTGGCCGACGGCGCGGTCACCGCCGTCGTCGCCGACGCCGAGTGGCTCGCCAACCCGCTGGCCGAGCGGCTCGCCGAGCGCGGGCTGACCGTGCCGCGCGACGTGTCCGTCGCCGTCCTGGAAGGGGTGGGGCCGGACGCCGCCGTGCACTGGGACTGCCTGCAGATCCCGCGCCGCGAGGTGGGCCGCCTCGCCATCGACACGCTCGTCGGCCTGCTCGACGAGCCTGGCACGCCGGTGGCTGACGTGCTCGTGCCGTGCGTCGTCGTCGAGGGCGAGACCGTGGCCGCGCCGCCTGCTGGATCACCGGCACCGACGAAGGGGAGCAGCGCATGAGCGTGAGCGAGCGCAAGACGGACGTGCTGATCGTGGGCGGCGGCATGGGCGGCGTCGCCGCCGCGCTGACCGCGGCCCGGCTGGGCCGGCGCGTGGTGCTGACCGAGCCCACCGACTGGCTCGGCGGCCAGCTCACCGCGCAGGCCGTGCCGCCCGACGAGCACACCTGGATCGAGGAGCGCTACGCCCCGCCCGGGTACGCCGACCTACGCCGCCGCGTCCGCGACTACTACCGGCGCAACTACCCCCTGACGCCGCGCGCCGCCGCGGACCCGCTGCTCGACCCCGGCGTCGGCATCGTCAGCCACCTCTGCCACGAGCCGCGCGTCGCCGCCGCCGTCCTGGAGGAGATGATCGCGCCCTGGCGCGCCGGCGGGCAGATCGAGCTGCTGCTCGGCCACGAGCCCGTCGCCGCCCACACCTCCGGCGACGAGGTCGACGCCGTCACCCTGCGCGACACCCGCGACGGCCACGAGACCACCGTCCAGGCCGCCTACGTCGTCGACGCCTCCGAGCTCGGCGACCTGCTGGAGCTCGCCGACGTCGAGCACGTCATCGGCGCCGAGGGACAGGACCAGACCGGTGAGCCGCACGCCCCCGCCGTCGCCGACCCGCTCGACCAGCAGGCCATCTCCTGGTGCTTCGCCCTGGAGCACCGCCCCGGCGAGGACCACACCATCGACCGCCCGGCCGGCTACGACCACTGGCGCACCGCCGTCGCCCCCTTCTGGCCCGGCCCGCAGCTCTCCTTCGACGACGTCGTCCCCATCACCCTCGAGCGCCGCACCTGGCAGCTGTTCGACGCCGACCACGCCCGCAACGCCCACTTCCCGCTGTGGACGTTCCGCCGCGTGCTGGCCCGGGAGAACTTCGCCGACGGCGCGATCGGCGACGTCACCATCGTGAACTGGCCCCAGATCGACTACTGGGCCGCGCCCCTGCTCGGCCCCGGCGTCGACGACGCCGCCCACGCGGCGGCGCTCGCGGGATCGCGGGACCTGTCGTTCTCGTTCCTGCACTGGCTCCAGACCGAGGCCCCCCGGCCCGACGGCGGCACCGGCTACCCGGGCCTGCGCCTGCGGCCCGACGTCACCGGCACGCCCGACGGCCTGGCCAAGACCCCGTACATCCGCGAGGCCCGCCGCATCCAGGCGGAGCTGACCGTCACCGAGCAGCACGTGGGCGTCCTCGCCCGGCCCGACGGCGCCGGCAGCGAGGTGTTCCCCGACACCGTGGGCCTCGGCCGGTACCGGATCGACCTGCACCCCAGCACGGCCGGGCGCTCCTACGTGGACATCGAGGCCTACCCGTTCCAGGTGCCGCTCGGCGCCCTGGTCCCGGTGCGCGTGGACAACCTGCTGCCCGCGGGCAAGAACATCGGCACCACGCACATCACCAACGGCTGCTACCGGCTGCACCCCGTGGAGTGGGGCATCGGCGAGGCCGTCGGGGCGCTGGTCGCGTTCTGCCTGGACCGGGGGCTGCCGCCGCGCAAGGTGCGTAACGACCCCGCGCGGCTGGCCGACTACCAGCGGCTGCTGACGGACACGCTCGGCATCACGCTCGCCTGGCCCGACGACATCCGCACCCACCGCGAGTGAGGGGAGGCACCTGACCAGAGGCAACTGACCAGGGGCAACTGACCGAACTCATCGACTTCGGTCCGATGACCTGAGACCGGTCAATCGCCCGACCGGTCTCAATACCGCCGACCGATCTCATTTTCTGCCCTGCACGCACCACCTCGTTCGACGAAGAACGGAGAACGGAGAACCATCGTGCTGCGAAACATCCTGTTCAGGGGCCGCGCGCCCCAGCCCATCAGCCCTGTCCCACCCGTCTCCCGGCCTGCTGACCGGCCCCCGAGGCGGCAGCGGGCCCGGCACGCGGTCGCGGCGTCGGCGCTCGCGGTCGTGGTCGCGGGGCTGGGCCTTGCGGTCCCGGCGTCGGGAGCCGCCGGCGCGGCGCCCACCGACACGACGTCCGCCGGCGTCGAGCGCGCCAAGGCCGCCCCCGCCGCCCTCTCACCCGACGTCGTCTCACCCTCCGCCGGGGCCCCGGCAGCCGACGCCGCTGGGGCAGCCGACACCGCGGCCGACGCCGCCCCCGCCGCCGTCTCGCGACTCGGCACCTCGGGCAACAAGATCGTCAACGCGTCCGGCACCCCGGTGCAGCTCCGCGGCGTGTCCGTGCTGGCGCCCCGGCACAACGCCGAGTGCCCCGAGTGCAACCCGCGGCCGATCTCCGACGTGATCGACATGACCGTGTCCGACGGCTGGCAGTCCGACGTCGTGCGCCTGCCCGTCACGGTCTGGGGGTCGCTCAGCGTCGAGGACAACGTGGCCCAGTACGTGGACCCCTACGTGCAGCAGGCCGTTGACCTGGGCATCTACGTCATCGTGGACCTGCACTACGTGTCCGACTACGGCAGCACCGGCGTGCCCCAGTCCACCGTCTCGGAGTTCTGGGACTACGTGGCGCCCCTGTACGCCGACGTGCCGAACGTGATCTACGAGGTCTTCAACGAGCCCGTCGCCCCGGCGAGCTGGCCCACGTGGAAGGCGTACATCCAGCCGGTCGTCGACGACATCCGGGCGGTCGCGCCCGACACGCTGCTGCTGATGGGCGGCCCGCAGTGGAGCACGTACGTCAACCAGGCGGCGGCCGACCCGATCGCCGGGAACGACATCGCGTACGTCTACCACCTGTACCCCAACCAGGGGGACGCGACGGCGGCGAACCTGGACGTCAAGTTCGGCAACGCGGCCCAGCAGATCCCGGTGATCCTGACCGAGTTCGGCTGGAACCCGCCCGGGGAGTTCTCCGACCCGGTGGTCACGCAGGGCACGACGTCGGGCTGGGGCATCCCGCTGCGCCAGTACCTCGACGCCCGCCCGCACATCAGCTGGACGGCCTGGATCTTCGACAACTACTGGAAGCCGCAGATGTTCGACCACGACTGGAACCTGCTCGGCGGCGAGCACCAGGGCGCGATGATCAAGGCGTGGCTCGCGGACCAGCCGTACGCCTCCCCGTGCGCGTCCCACGCGGCGGTCGGGGCGACGGCGGTCGCGTCGTCGTCCGGGGGTGCCTCCAGCGGCGCGGCCAAGGCCGTGGACGGCGACTGCACCAACGTCGGGCGCTGGCTGTCGGCGGCCGGCGACACCACACCCACCCTGACGATCACGCTCGACGCGCCCACGGTCGTGGACCAGATCGACGTGTACAGCGGGTTCGTCGGCGGGGGATCGGTCAACGTGCTGCGCGACTTCACGGTCGAGGTGCACACGTCGGCCGGGTGGCAGCAGGCGGCCACGTTCCAGGACAACACGCTCGGCCTGGTCAGCGCGCCCGGCCCGGCCGCGGCGGTGGACCAGGTGCGCCTGGAGATCACGGACCCGTCGAACTACGACCCGGACGTCGCGCGCGTGTTCGAGGTGGCGGTGCGCCCGGCCTAGCGCCACGTGTCAGACGTACAGGTCCCCCGGGTGACCTGTACGTCTGACACGGGGGAGGGGCGGACGGCGGTGCCGCCCGCCCCGGTGCTCGCCGGCGACGAGGCGCTGGTCCAGGGCCCTGCGGGTCCACGCCACCTGGCGCACGTCGATGAACGCGCGGATGCACCCGGCGCAGCCGTCGAGGTGGTTCTCGAGCCGGCGCCTGCGGTGGGGGAGCAGCCGGCCGGAGAGGTAGTCGTGGATCGACGCCCGGGTCGAGCGGCACTCGGGGCGGCTCCCGTCCCGGGGAACGGCCCGGGCAGCGTCCCGCGAAGCCTCCCGTGGAGCGGGCACCGCCGGCACCTGGGCCAGCGCGGCGCGGAGCCTGGCGACGTCGGCCCGACGTGCCCCCGTGAGCGTCACGCACTGCCCCCTTGCCTGAGTGTCCTGAGTGCTCTGCCTGAGTTTTCTGCCTGGAGTGTCCGGCCGGAACGGCCGGGCAAATAGTGCCACTGACCACCAGGAGGTACGCAAACGGGCACGTGATACCTACCAGGGCCGGCGGAAGACCGCCGCGACCTCGTCCCACCACGCCGAGAAGTCCCGGCGGTGGCGGGCCAGGCGTCCGGCCGCCTCGTCGGCGACCCGCGACCGGGCGGCGTCGAGCCGCTTGACGAGGTCCGGGGCGCACTCGTCGAGCTCGCCGAGAGGCGCGGTGACCGGCTCGCCCCAGTGCCCGAGCGCACCGCGGAGCTTGATGCCCGTGTAGTCGTCTGTGACCAGGCCGAGGGTGGGGACCCCGGCCGGGGCCGCGAAGACGGCCGGGTGGTAGCGGCTCGTGAGCAGCAGGCCGGCGCCCCGCGCGAGCAGGGCGGAGTGTCGCGGGTCCACCGTCGGCACGACCTCGCTCGGCACCGTGAGCAATTCGCGGACGCGCTCGTGCAGCGCCGCGTCACCGCGGGGCCCGGCGGCGGGGTCGAGGGGGCCGAAGTGGGCGTGGAAGCGGAGCGGACCGCCGACGATCCCGGCGGCGCGCTCGACGAGCCGGGCGAGGGACGCCTCGGTCGCGGCCGGCGGGCAGCCGCCCAGCCAGCCCGAGAGGCTGACGACGATCCCTGCGGGGCCGGCCGGGGGCTCGACGGCGCCGAGGAACGACGCGTCGTCGACACCGCAGCGCACGTCGAGCCCCCACGCGGCGGCGAGCCGGGCGGACGTCGGCTCCCGCACCGCGGCACGCACGGCGCCGCCCAGCAGGCCCGCGACCGCCCCGGCGTCCGGGGCCGCGAGGTCGGGCCCGAGCGTCTGCCCGCTCACGACGACCGGCAGCCCCAGGCCTCTCGCCATCGCGGCCAGCGTGGCGCGCTCGTGGACGTGCACGCGCCAGCGTGAGGCGAGGTTGCCGCCCCCTGCCACCAGCACGCCGTCGGACTCGCGGAGGGCCGCGAGGACGGGCCCCGCGGGGTCGCCGGCCGCCAGCGTCGTCTCCCCGGACGCGGCGGCGGTCAGCAGCGCCGACCGGGCGGCGGCGTCGTCCCGCCCGAGCCCCGCGAACCCGAGCCGCGCCACCGTGCCGATGCCGTACCGGGCGGCGGACTCCTCGGGCGCGGACGAGACGCCGACCGCCGGCACACCCCGGGCGCGCAGCTCGCCGACGGCGGCCTCGAACATGGCCTCGTCACCGACGTGCATCATCCCGTCCACGACGCCGATGTCTCCGATGACGAGCACGGACATGCTGTGGTTCCTCCGGGGTCGCGGCAGGGTGCACGCTACCTGCGCGCACGTCGTGCCCGTTACCATTCCATCGACGGCTTCCTGCGGCCGTTCCTCACAGGAAGCTGGGCACATGGGGATCCAGACCACCTTGGACGCGCTCGCGGGTGCTCCGCGCATCATCGACGCGATGCGGCTCGCCGACGACCTCGCGCTCGAGGCCCGTCGCGACCCCGGACTGCGCACCCTCCGGGTGCTCTCCGCGGCGATCGACAGGGACGACCAGGTCGTCGCGATCGCCGCCGTGCACGCGCTGGCCGGCGTCGTGGACCAGCAGGCCTCGCGGCGGCTCAGCGGGCTGCTGTCCGACGACCGCCCGTTCGTCCGGGAGCACGCCGCCTGGGCGCTGAGCGAGACGCTCCCGCGGATCGACGCGATCGCCCGGCTGCTCGCGCTCGTCGCCGGCGGCGGCTTCACCGGCATGCTCGCGCAGGACACGCTCGAGAAGTGGTCGGGCGCGGTGGGCGACCCGCTCGCCGTCGCGGTCGAGGCCGCTCTCCTGGGCGTCGTCGAGCCGGGCGCCCGCACCCGCCTCGTCGAGACGCTGGGGCTCGTGCGCCAGCCCGTCGCCGACCGGGTCCTGGTCGAGGTGGCCCTCGACGGGCGGGAGCACGAGGACGTCCGGGTCGCGGCGATCGCCGCACTCGGCCAGCGCGCGACCTCCGTCCCGGTCACCGAGGCGCTGGAGCGCCTCGCCGACGGCGACGGACGGCTGTCCGAGGTGGCCCACCTCGCCCTCGTCGACCTCCGGGTCGTCGAGTCCCACCCCGAGGACACCGGCGGCGGGCTGACCGTCGCCCAGCTCTTCCTCCACGCCGACATCGACCCGTCGCTGTCGGCGGCGGGGGCCGGGGACAACGGCGGCATCGCCACGCTCCTCGTGCGGCTCGGCGACGCCCTGGTCGCCGACCCCGGCGCGCACGTCGACCGGGTGCTCACCCTCTCCCGGGGTGATGCGACCCGCGCCGCCGCCGACCTGCTCTCGATCGGGTCCGCGACCGGCCACGTCTACGGGCACGTCCCGCTCTCCCCGGTACCGGTGCCCTCCGCCTCCGCGTGGCCGCTGCGCGTCACGGCGCGGCGCGGCATCCGCCGGCTGCTGCGCGCCGCCGGGCGCGTGGACGTGCTGCACCTGCGCATGGCCGACGTCGGCAGCCTCGCCGCGCGCGACGTCGCCCGCGAGCGCGGGATCCCCGTCGTGTTCACGGTCGCCCCCGACCCGCACTCGATCATCCAGTCGCTGGACCGCTCCGGTGCGCTGACCCGGTCGACCTTCGGCGAGACCGACCTGGCCGAGCACTTCTGGTTCCGCACCCGCATGGTGCAGACCCTGGCGGCCAACGCGGCGCACACGGTCCTGTTCCCCCGGCCCGAGCTCGCCCGCGACATGCGGGAGCTCGTCGGCATCGACGTCGCCGCCTACCCCGAGCGGCACACCATCGTCGCCGAGGGGGTCGACCTCGAGGTCGTCGACCGCGCCGTGGCCGAGGCGTCGGCCGCATCTCCTGTCGACGCCGCTCCCGTCGACGGCCTGGCGGCCCTGCTCGACGACCTGCCCGAGCACCGCCGCGGCCTCCCGCTGGTCGCGACCGTGGGCCGGCTGCACCGGGTGAAGGGCATGGCGACCCTCGTCGAGGCGTGGGCCGCGAGCGACCTGGCCGACCGTGCCAACCTGCTCGTCATCGGCGGCGACCTGGAGCACCCGTCCCTCGACGAGCGGGAACAGCTGGACCGCATCGACGCCGTGGTGCCTGCCGCGTCCCGGGCGCGGGCGGGCCTGCTGCTGCCGGGACACCTGCCGAACGGCGTCGCCGCGCGCTGGCTCGCCGCGGTGCGGTTCGGTGTGCCGGGCCGGGCGGCACCGCGCGGGGTCTACGTCTGCGCCAGCCTCAAGGAGGAGTTCGGCATCGCCCTGCTGGAGGCGATGGCGACCGGGCTCATGGTCGTCGCCCCCGACGCGGGCGGCCCGGCGACCTACGTCGAGGACGGGGTCACCGGCGTGCTCGCCGCGACCTGGGACCCGGTGGCGCTGGCGTCCGCCGTCGGCACCGCCCTCGACCTGGCCGCCCGCGGCGACGAGGGCGCCGCCGCCCGCGCGCACGACATGGTGGCGGCCCGCTTCACGATCCAGGGGATGGCCGCCGCCCTCGGTCCCGTCTACCGCGAGGTCACGGTGCACGAGGCCGAGCTGCTGCGCGCCGCGGGGCCGGTCACGTGACGCTCCTCGTCATCACCCCCGACTACGCCTCGCACGTGCTGCCGCTCGCGACCCTCGCGACGGCGTGGCGCGACGCCGGCTCCGACGTGGTCGTGGCCACCGGCCCGGCCACGGCGGCCGTCGTGGCCGGATTCGGCCTCGACCGCGTCGACCTGCCGCTCGGCCGCGGGTCGAACGCCGGGGTCATGCGCGCCGGGGAGCAGCCGAAGGACGAGGCGGCGTCGCTGGAGGGCTTCTTCGACGCGACCCGGCGGGGCATGGTGCCGACCCTGAGCTATCAGGCCCGCGAGCGGCTGACCGACCTCATGTGGGACCCGGTCGGACGCGCGCGGCGCACGCTGGAGGTGGTCGAGCAGGTCGCGCCCGACGCGATCCTCGTCGACCACCTCGCCTTCAGCGCGCGCCTGGCCCTGCAGACCGCCGGCATCGCCTACGGCGACGTCGTGCTGGGCCACCCGAGCGCCCTGCCCGTCGCCGGCGAGGTCTACGGCTGCCCGCCGGCGTGGCCGGGCGCCTTCACGCCGTCGTCCGGGGAGCTCGACGACCTGCGGCTGCTGTGCGGCGAGGTCGCGCGCCGGTTCACCGCCCAGTGGAACGCCGCCGCGCGTGAGCTCGACCCGGCCGCCGCCGAGACGCCCGACGCCTTCGCCTCCCACGGCGACACCGTGCTGTACAACTATCCCGCCGCCCTGGCCGCCGGTGACGGGCGCGTCCTGCCGCCGCACGCCTTCCTGGGCTCGACCCGGCGCGAGGAGCGCGTCGACGACGACGTCGAACGGTGGCTGGCCGACGGCGAGCCGTACGCCTACGTGAGCTTCGGCAGCTTCCTGTCGGTGCGCGACGACGTGCTCGCCCGGGTCGCCGAGGCGCTCCGCCGCGTCGGCCTGCGCGCCGCCGTCGCGACGGGCGCCGGTGACCCGGCCGCCCTCGGGGAGATACCCGCGACGTGGCTCGTGCGCGACGTCCTGCCGCAGGTGCGCCTGCTGGGCGGCGCGGCCCTCGCCGTCACCCACGGGGGCAACAACTCCGTCACCGAGGCGGTGGGCCAGGGGGTGCCGCTCCTCGTGCTCCCGTTCTCGACCGACCAGTTCGCGGGGGCGGCCGCCGTCGAGCGCCGCGGCATCGGCCGGGTCCTGGACCCGAACCGGGCCGGGGCCGCGGCCCTCGCCGACGCGATCCGCGAGGTGCTGTCCCTCGGCGCCGCGCCGCGCGGCCTGCTCGACGACATCGCCCGGGAGCAGGCGCTCCGGCCCGGCCCGGGCATCGCCTACGACGTGCTGACGGGCGCCTCGGCGACGAGCTGAGCCATCGCCGCCGGGTCGCCGGCCGCCGCGCGGTAGCGCTCCATCCGTGCGGCGTTGGCCTCGTACTGCGTGCCGGCGCGCACCTCGCCGACGTGGTGCAGCGCGTAGACCCGGCCCGGGTGACGCACCGGCTCGCCGCCGAGCAGCACCTGGTGCGCGAGGAACCACGCGGCGTCCTCGAAGCCCCAGCCCCGGAAGTTCTCGTCCTGCCCGCCGTGGGCGGCCCAGGTACGCGGCGTCGCGACGTACACGCCGGAGCACGCGCCGATCACGAGCTCGAACGAGCACTCCGGCAGCGGCACCCCCGCGTCGAACTGTGCCGAGCCGTCCCGGCCGAGCCAGCGGTACTCGTCGTACGGCAGGTGCACGCGGTCGCTCGCCGCGGCCGCCTGGATCGCCGCGCGCAGCGGCTCCGGCTCGGGCAGGGTGTCCGCGTCGCCCACGACGACCACGGTGCCCTCCGGAGCGTCGCGCATGGCCTTGTTGCGACACGCCGCGAGGACGAACGGCTCGTCGTCGGTGTCGACCGTCGCGACCCGCAGCTCGGGAAGACGCTCGGCGTACCAGGCGAGCACCCGCTCGAACGCGGGGACGCGGGACGGCGCGGGACGCCAGGGGAGCACGACGACGGCCGGGACGCGCGGGGGATTCACGGCCTCACCCTAGACGGAGCCGCTCCGCGCCGCGCGTACCTACCAGCGCGCTTACCTACCAGATGGTAGATATCTGTCCCTCGATGGTCCTACACTGCGTTGCGTACGACCGTACGTATCCCGGGCCGCGCCCGGAACTCCCTGAGCATCGAGGACGAGGACCAGTGGACAGCATCACCAAGAACCGCCAGTCGACAACGACGCTGCGGGCCATGATCGAGCGGGCCTACGGCCCGGACCAGGTGCCCGACGGCGAGGACTTCGCCACCGAGCTGTCCTACGGGTTCTTCAACGCCCTGTACCGGGTGCGCCTGCGCGACGGCGCGCAGGCCGTGCTCAAGATCGCCCCGCCCGCGGGAGTGGCCCTCATGGCGCGCGAGCACGGGATGATGCGGAACGAGATCGCGGCGATGGAGCTCGTCCGGCGCGCGTCTGACGTGCCGGTGCCGCGGGTGCACCACAACGACGTGACGGGCGACCTGTGCGGCGCCGACTGGTTCGCCATGGAGTACGTCGACGCCGCGTGCTTCGGCATCGCCGCCGAGGCGGGGGAGCTGACCCCGGAGGTGGTGGACGCCGGGTTCGAGCACCTCGGCGCCCTGAACCGGGACCTCAACCGCATCGTCGGCGAGCGCTTCGGGCCGGTCGACGGCCCCGGGTTCGCGACCTGGCCCGAGGCCGCCACGACGATGTTCGCCGACGTCCTGGCCGACGGCGCCCGGGCCGGCGTCGACCTCGGGTGGGACGCCGACGTCGTCCGCAAGGTCTGGGACGACCACGCCGACGTGCTCGCCGAGGTGACCGTGCCGCGCTTCGTCGAGGTGGACCTGTGGGCCAAGAACTCGATGATCCGCGAGGGGCGGATCGTCGCGATCATCGACCACGAGCGCGCGATGTTCGGCGACCCGCTGATGGAGGCCGGGCTGACCGGCCTGGACCTGCCGTTCTTCCCGGACCCGACGCCGTTCCGGCGGGGCTTCGGCCTGACGGGGCTGACCGACGGCGAGCGCACACGCCGGCACCTCTACACCCTCTGGCTCGCCGTCACCATGCTCGTGGAGACCACGTACCGCGAGCAGACCCCGGAGCAGTACCGCTGGGCCCGCGAGCAGCTCGACATCGTGCTCGGCCTGCTCGGCCGGACGAGGTAACCGTGCGGCGGACAGGGTCCGCCGACGGCGCGGCCGACCTGCTCGGCACCCGCCCCGTCGGCCGGCTGCTGTGGCACACCTCCTCCCAGACCACCCTCTCGGTCGGCGTCTACGGGATCTACGCCCTGACGAACGCCTGGTTCGTGGCCCGCGGCGTCGGGCCGACGGCGATGGCAGCCGTCAACCTCGTCGCCCCGGTGCTGCTGGGCCTGGGCGCCGTCGCGACGACGGTCGGCGTCGGCGGGGCGTCCCTGGTCTCGCGCAGCCTCGGCGCGGGCGACCCCGCCCGGGCCGCCCGCGCCGCCGGCAACGCCTTCGTGCTGTTCTGGGCCGTCGCCGTCACCACGACCGTGCTCGGCCTGACCTTCCTCGGCCCGCTGCTGACCCTGCTCGGCGCCACGGGCGCGACCCGGCAGTACGCGCACGACTACGCCGTCGTCCTCCTGGCCGGGGCGGTCTTCGCCACCGGCTTCTCCAGCCTCATCCGGGCCGAGGGGCGGATGGCGTACTCGACGATGGTCTGGGTCGTGGCCGTCGTCGTGCAGATCGTCCTGGACCCGCTGCTCATCTTCGTGCTCGACCTCGGCGTCCGGGGCGCCGCGCTCGGCACCGTCGGCGGGCAGGCCGTCTCGGCGGCGCTGAGCCTCTGGTTCTTCTTCGGCCGGCGCGACCGGCCCTACCGCATCCGCTGGGCCGACCTGCGGCCCCACCCGCCGACGATCGGCGCGCTGCTGGGCATCGGCGCGCCGTCGTTCCTGGCCGGGCTCGGCACCACCGTGCTCACCGTGCTGGTCAACCTCGCGCTCGCCCGCACCGGGGGCGCCGTCGCCCTGGCCGCGTTCGCCGTCTGCGCGCGTATCCAGACCTTCGCCGCCATGCCCCAGACCGGCATCAGCCAGGGCCTGCAGCCGGTCGTCGGCTACAACGCCGGCGCGCGGCTCACCGGCCGGGTCGACCGCGCACGGGTGCTCAGCCTGCGCGCCACGGTGCTCTACGGCCTCGGCGCGGCGGGCCTCGTCATCGCGTTCGCGGAACCCCTCGTCGGCTTCTTCCTCGACGACGCCGCCACCGCGCGGGCCGGCGCCGAGGCGCTCCGGATCGTCGCCGCGGGCCTCGCCCTCGCCGGGGTCGCGCCGCTCGTCTCCGCTTACTTCCAGGCCCTCGGGCAGGCCCGGCCGTCCTACCTCGTGTCCATCGGGACCCTCGTGGTGCTCAAGATCCCGCTCGTGCTCGCCCTGGGCCACGCCGGCCCGACGTGGACCTTCGTCGCGCTCGCCGCGGGTGAGATCGCCGCGGCGGTCGCGGCGCTGGTCGTGCTCCGTGTCGCGACGCGGGAGGGACGTTTCGGGGGCAGGTGTCGCGGCGTGCGAGCATGACGCCATGACCGCACGCGTCGGGATCATCTGGAACCCCTCGAAGACCACCAAGCAGGCCCTCGACACGGCGCTGGATCGGGCCGTCCACGCCGAGCGCGTCGACGTCGAGAGGGAATGGTTCGAGACGACGAAGGACGACCCCGGCCAGGGTGCCGCCGCCCGCGCGATCGAGGCCGGCGCCGACGTGCTCGTCGTCGCGGGAGGCGACGGCACCGTCCGTGCCGTCGCCGAGCACCTCGCGCAGTCGGGCGCCGACGTCGAGCTGGGCATCGTGCCGCTCGGCACCGGCAACCTGCTCGCCCGCAACCTGCGGGTCCCGCTCCTGAACCCGGCCGCCGCGTTCCGGCGGGCGCTCAGCGGCGAGTCCCGCCTGATCGACGTCGGCTGGCTGGAGATCGACCTCGAGGGCGGCACCGAGCGTCACGGGTTCGCCGTCATGGCCGGGTTCGGCCTCGACGCGCACATGATCACCGAGACCGACGACGACCTCAAGGACAAGGTGGGCTGGCTCGCCTACGTCGAGTCGCTCGGGCGGGCCCTGTCGGCCAGCGGCACCCTCGGCGTCAAGATCACCGCCGACGGCCGCGAGCTCGACCGGGACAGCGCGCACACCCTGCTGGTCGGCAACTGCGGCATGCTCCAGGCGGGCATCACGCTCCTGCCCGACGCCGACCCCGGCGACGGCGAGCTGGACCTGCTGGTCCTGAGCGCCGACGGAGCCGCCGGCTGGGTCGACACGCTGCGCAACATGGTGTGGGACAACGGCATCAAGCGGGTGCTGGCCGGCAGCGCCTCGGCCGAGAGCTCCGAGAGCGCGACCCACGGCCGCGTGCGCAGCCTGCAGGTCGAGCTCACGGAGCCCCGGGTGTTCGAGATCGACGGCGAGGACCTGGGCGAGTCGAGCCGGGTCGAGGTCAGCGTCCAGGAGGGCGCGATCAGGGTGCGCTGACCGGCTCACCCGCGGCGTCGGTCGCGCCGGTCTGGTCGGTCGCGCCGGTCACCAGGAACGGCCGCAGCAGGCCCGGGACGGCGGCGTCGGCCAGCGTGAGGCCATCCGTCTCCCCGGCGTCGCGCACGGCGTACGCGCCGGAACCCGCCGCCGTGGTCGCGAGCACCGTGACCAGCCCGGCGCGCCGCTGGAACACCGACTGCCGCACGGTCCAGCCCACGATGCCGCGCCGCTGGAGCGCCACCGTGGCGCGGTGGACGCTGCCGCTGCGCGCGACCAGGTAGCCGTCCGTCAGGGTGTGCCCGAGCGCGCGGTACGCGTCCAGCGCCAGCAGCACCGCGACCGGCACGAGCACCAGCGCGCTGATCCACGCGACGTGCAGCAGCACGGGCGTGAGCAGCAGCCCGAGCACCACGAGCACGGCCTCCGTGACGAGCACCGCGCTCAGCGCCCAGCGCAGCCGGCGTCCGCGCGCGGCGACCGGGTGCCCGGTGAGCGGCGCCGCCGTCGGCGGGGAGGCCTGCTCACGGAGCACGTCGGCGGCGACCCGGTCGGCCAGCGCCTTGGGCGCCACGGGCAGCAGGATCTGGCTGTCGCTCTTGTCCTCCTCACCGGTCGCGAGGCCGGTCGCGACGGCGTCCACGCGCGCCCCGCCCGCCAGCCGGGCCGCGAGCGGCTCGACCACCTCGACGCCGCGCAGCCGGGACTCCTCCAGGGAGATCGACCGCGTGGTGAGCAGGCCGCGCCGCACCTGCAGCGTGCCGTCGGGCTGCCGGTCCAGGGTGTGGTTCCACCAGGCCTCGACCCACAGCGCGACGGTCGCGACGCCGCCGACGACGAACAGGGCCACGGCCAGCACCGCCGCCACGATCAGGAACGGCCCGAGGCCGAACCAGGACCCGACCGTGCCGAACAGCCGCTCCTGCATGCCGAACCACTCGGCCACCTGGATCAGGCCGCCCGCGGCCGCGGCGCCGAGCGCCGGGGTGAGGAAGGACAGCGGGGCGAACCGGAGCCAGGCGGGGTCGAAGCGGGCGAGGGAGCCGTCGCTGCTGTCTTCCTCGTCGGCGCCCTCGCGGGTGCCGGGCGCGGCGTGCGCGAGCAGCGTGGCGCGCAGGGCGTCGGCGGACGCGCGGCGCAGCGGCCAGAGCGTCACCGTGCCCTCGGTCCCGGCCTGTTCCCCCGTGCCCACCCGGACGGTCGCGGTGCCGAGCACGCGCAGCACCGGGTCGGCAGTCAGGTCGACCGAGCGGATGCGCTCGCGCCGCAGCGCCAGGCGCTTGCGCACGACGACGCCGGTGTGCACGTGGAACCGTTCGGCGTCGACGCGGTAGCGCGTGACGCGCCACATCCACTCGCCGGAGACACCGCCCGCGACCACCACGAGGAGCAGCGGGGGCAGCACCCAGGCCAGCGCGAAGCCGATCCCGCTGCCCACGGCCAGCCAGTACCCCGTGATCAGGGCCGCGCCGCCGGCGGGCAGGATCGTGTAGACGGCGCCCGCGATGAAGGCCCGGCGGTCCAGGCGTTCCCAGGTCTCGTCGGGCTCGGCGGTGTCCGGTTCGACGGCGTCGGGCGTGGTCTCGGGGCCGCCGTCCGCGGCGAGGTCCCCGGGGCCGGCGGCGCTCAGGTCGCGTCCTCGGGCGTGGCCTGCGTGGCGTGCGTCAGGTTCGCGGAGAGCTCGGCGGCCGTCCCGGCGTCGAGCCCCTCGATCTTGACGGCGCCCCGGGCGGACGCCGTCGTCACCGTGAGCGTTGCGAGGCCGAAGCGCTGCTCCAGCGGCCCGCGGGCGGTGTCGACGGTCTGGATGCGGGACAGCGGGGCGACGCGCCACTCCTGGAAGAACCAGCCGGTGCGGGTGTAGACGGCCTCGTCGGTGACCTCCCAGCGGTGGTGGCGGAACCACAGCCGCGGCAGGGCGATCGCGGCGGCCGCGCCCAGCACCACCAGCACCCCCGCGGGCAGGAAAAGCCAGAAGCGCGCGGGCGCGATCAGGATGCCCAGCACCAGCAGGACGACGACGGGGACCGCCGTGAGCAGGACCCACTGCAGGGCCCACCAGCCCACGGCGCGGGGGTCGACGGCATGTCGTGGCGGGCGCAGCCGCACGGGCGCGCTCGGATTCTCGTCGGTCAGCGGCGATATCACGCGGTCATGGTCCCAAGGCCCGCCGCCCGCGGCAACGATTGTCGGGCTGTGTCGGCGGTTCGGTCGATCCTGGCAGACGGCGATCCCGGCCGGCTGCGATGAGTCCTGCGGCGACGGGCCGTCTGCCCTCCATGGACATCACGGAGGACTCGCCCACGACAGGGCTCGACGTACGGCGCCCGGGCGACGCCGGCTTCGACGCGGCCCGCACGATCTGGAACGCGATGGTGGACCGCCGGCCGGCCCTCGTGGTCCGGTGCCGCTCGGCGGCCGACGTCGCCGGGGCCCTGGCGCTGGCCCGCCGCGAGGGCCTGGAGGTGGGCGTCCGGTGCGGCGGCCACAGCGTCGTCGGGCACGGGGTGCCGGACGGCGGCCTGATGATCGACCTCACGCCCATGAGCGAGGTGCGGGTGGACCCGGAGCGGCGGCGGGCGTGGGTGCAGGGCGGGGCCCTGCTCGGCGCGCTCGACGCCGCGACCCAGCCGCACGGCCTGGCCACCACCGCGGGCAACGTGTCGCACACGGGCGTCGGCGGGCTCACCCTGGGCGGTGGCATGGGCTGGCTGGCCCGCCGGTACGGCCTGGCCTGCGACAACGTCGTCGCCTACGAGGTGGTGACGGCGGACGGCGAGGTGCTCCGGGCGTCGGCCGACGAGCGGCCCGAGCTGTTCTGGGCGCTGCGGGGCGGCGGCGGGAACTTCGGCGTCGTGACCGAGTTCGAGTTCCGGCTGCACGACACCGGCACGCGGGCGCTGAGCGTCGAGCTGGACTTCCCGATCGGTCCCGCTGGTGGGTCGGAGGCGGGGCGCTCGTCGGCGTCGTCCGCCGCCTACCGGTGGCGCGACCTGAGCGCCTACGCCCCGCGGGAGGCCACGTACACGGCGGGCGTGCACGACGGCGTCGCGACGCTCGGCTTCGTCTGGGTCGGCGACCCCGACGACGGCCATGCGCACGCGCGGGAGCTCGACGCCCTGGGCACGCCGAGCGCGCGGCGGGTCGACGAGCTGTCCTACGTGGACCTGCAGACGCGGGAGGACAGCGTCGAGGGCCACGCCGTCCGCCGCTACTGGAAGGGCCACTACTTCCGGGACCTGCCCGACGCCGCCCTCGACGCCCTGCTCGCCCACGACCCCGAGGTGCGGGCCGGGCTGCAGGCGTACGGCGGCGCCATCGCCGAGGTGCCCGACGACGAGTCCGCGTTCAGCCAGCGCGACGCCCGCTTCGAGTACGTCGTGGCGACCGGCTGGACCGACCCCGCCGAGGACGAGCGCCGCATGGCCGCCGCCCGGTCGAGCGCGGCCCTGCTGGAGCCGTTCGCCAGCGGTGTCTACGTCAACGTCCTGGGCGACGAGGGCGCCGGCGGCGTCCGCCGGGCCTACCCGCCGGCCAAGCTGGCCCGGCTCGCCGCGGTCAAGCGCACCTACGACCCGGACAACGTCTTCCACCTCAACCAGAACATCCCGCCGGCCCCGGCCTGACGGCGGCCGGGGCCGACCCGGAAGAGTCAGCCCCGGCTCACCGCGAGTCTCAGAGCGACCCGCCCGCAACGCGCGGGGCCGCCGCGGACTCGCCCGCGTCGCCGATGGTCTCGCGGGCCACGTAGTTCTCCAGGTCGAACAGGTTGTCGCCGGCCCGCCTCGCGACGGTGACGAGGGTGGTCGCGGCGGCGACCTCCTCGACCTGCTCCTCCAGGAACCACAGCAGGAACTGCTCGCCGAGCGCGTCGCCCTCGGCGCGGGCCGCGCGGAAGATCGCCTCGATCTGCTTGGTGACCTGCTGCTCCTGGTCGAGCGCGAGCTGCAGGGGCTCCAGCACGTCCTTGAAGTCGTTCTGCACGTCGGGGGTGCCCGGGATGGCCACGGGCAGCGACCGGTCCAGGTGGTACTGCACGATCATCATGCCGTGGTTGCGCTCCTCCAGCGCCTGCCGGTAGAAGTGCGCGGCGAGCTGCGGCAGGTCGTGGCTGTCGAACCAGACGGCGATGGCCACGTACTGCAGGTGCGCCGCGAACTCGTGGCCCACCTGCTCGCCCAGGAGTCGCAGGTACTCGGAGTTCTCCTCGGTGGTCGTCATGGGGCCCACGCTAGGACATCTGCCGGGCGGGCGCGGCGGCAGGTCAGAGGTCGGGCCGGTGCAGGTGCGCCGGGGCCAGGTCGAGGCGCTGGGCGAGGGCGTGGCAGAGGCCTTCGACGTCGGGGCTGGCCGCGCAGCCGACCCAGAGGGCGAAGGGTCCGGCGCACCCGCAGGCGCCGTCGGGCAGCCACTCGCTCGCCCATCCGGAGACCGCCGCGGCCAGGAGCTGCCCGCGCCGCGGCCGGGGTGCGCCGGGGGAGCGCCGCAGGACGGTCAGGCTCATGCCGGGCGGCAGCACCCAGTCCGCCGGGTCGACGTGCCGCTGACCGCCCGTGGCGCCGACCTCCACGAACACCTGGCCGTACGCGTAGACCGGGAGCAGGTCGATCAGCTCCCGCAGTCGCGGCGCGTCGTGCGCGTCGCCCGCGAGGAGCAGGTGCAGGCCCCAGCGGTCGTCGTACTCGTCGTGCCACTGGTGTCCGTAGAGGTGGTCCGTCACGTCGTCGTCTCCTAGGTCAGGTAAGGCTTACCTAACACTATGGGCGGTGGTGGGGCAACGACGCAGAGCCGACGGTTCGGTGTGACCTGCGTCAACCCCGGGCGAGCAGGCTGCGCGCGGTGTCCAGCAGCGTCGTGCCGGCGGGCCGGAACGACATCCCCAGCAGCCGCCGCGCCTTGTCGTTGCTGATCTCCAGGTGCGGGGGCTCGGCGCCGTCCTGCACCACCGTGGAGACGTCCGCGCCCAGCTCGCGCCGCAGCAGGTCGATCACCCAGCCCCAGGTCACGACGTCGCCGCTCGTCAGCAGGATGCGCTCGCCGACGGCCGCCGGCGTCGTCATCGCGCGGACGTGTGCCTCGGCGACGTCGCGGACGTCGACGACGCCGAACCGCAGCCGTGGGAGCACCGGCACCGCGCCGGTCAGCAGGCCCTGGACGGCCCCGACGGACGTGGACAGCCGCCCGTCCAGCACCGGGCCGAAGATCCCGGTCGGGTTGAGGACGGTCAGGCCGGGCCCGCCGTCCTGCCCGGCCACGAGGTCCCACGCGGCACGCTCGGCCAGCGCCTTGGAGCGGATGTAGGGGTCGTTCGGGTCCTCGGGGTCGGTCCAGTCCGTCTCGTCGTAGCGCCCGCCGGCCTTGGGGCTGTAGCCGACGGCGGCGAACGACGACGTCATCACGACGTGCGCCGTGCCCGCGTCCCGGGCGTGCCGCAGCACCCGCAGCGTGCCGTCGACGGCGGGCGCGATGACCTCCTCGGCCCGGTCCTCGGGCACGGAGAGGAACGGCGAGGCGACGTGGTGGACGACCGCGACGCCGTCGAGCGCCCCGGCCCAGCCCGCGTCGTCGTCCAGGGAGGTCACGACCGTCTCCAGGCGGTCGCCGGGGTCGACGCCGGCGGCGCGCACGAGGTGCCCGACGTCGTCCGCCCGGCGCGCGTCCCGCACCGTGGCGCGGACCCGGTACCCGCGCTCCAGGAGCGTGGCGACGAGCCGGCTGCCGACGTAGCCGTTGCCGCCGGTCACGAGGACGGGTGCGGCGCTCACATCTGCTCCATCGCCGCGACGGTCCGCTGGGTGGCCCGGCGCTCGGCGTCGGCGTCGCCGTCCACGCGGGACTGCCACAGGTCGGTCTTGGCCCGCAGGTACTCCAGGCGCACCGTCATCCGGGCGATCTCCGCCTCGACGCGGTCGGCGTGCGCCGCGAACAGCGCGGCCTCTTCGGCGGCTGCCGCGACGTCGCCGGGTTCGAGCAGCGCGAGGTAGCGCCGCATCTCGTCGATCGGCACGCCGGCGCCGCGCAGGCAGGACAGCGCCTCCAGCGTCTCGACGGCGCGCGGCCCGAACCGGCGGTGCCCGCTGTCGGGGTCGCGGTCCACCGGCGGGACCAGCCCGATCTGCTCGTAGTACCGCAGCGTGGACTGGCTGAGCCCGGTCCGCCGCGCGGCCTCCTGCATGGTCAGCGCCCGTCCGGGCGCCCTGCTCGTCGTCGTTCCCATGCCCTCAGGCTCCGCTACCTCAAGTGCTCGAGGTCAACCGTGCCGCCCGTCACGTCTCGTTCCCGTATCGCTCCCGCCCCGCGCCAGGTTCGCCCTTGCCATAGCCGGGCACGCACGGCAGAGTCTGGTGTGACGCACCTCACGACGGGGTGAGGCGCGTCGCCAAGGAGGTGTCCCATGACGACCGCCGAGTTCGCGACGCTGCGCCGTTCCATCGAGCAGCTGCGTCGGAGCGTCGCCGACGTGCGCGGCGCCTTCGGTGACGCACCCGAGGTCCGCAGGCTGGTGAACGACCTGGAGCGGCTGGAGATCGACGCCGGCGACCTCGCCGCGGCCCACCCCGCACAGGCGGGCGGCACGGGCCCGGCGCCCGAGCCCGTCGTCGTGCCCGACACCCCGCTGGACGCGGCGATGTTCAGCGACGCGGACGACGAGGGGCTCGGCGGCTACCACGGCGACCGGTCGTGACGGCGACCGCCCGTCGGGTCGGCGCCCGGGGCGTCGACGCACCCGGGCGTGCCGCGGTCGGTGCCCGGACGCTGCGCACGGACCGATGGTGGCTCGCGCCCGCCGCGACGGCGGCCGGCCTGCTGGTCTTCGTCGTCTACGCCACCGCGCGGGCGTTCGAGCAGGCGTACTTCTTCGCGGACGAGCGCTACCTGACGCCGTTCTACTCGCCGTGCGTCTCGCTCGGGTGCGCGTCGGCGCCGGGCTCCTCGCACTTCGGCATGTTCCTGCCCGACAACCCGCTGATCCCGTACGCGGCACTCAGCCTGCCGTTCCTGCTGGGCTTCCGGCTGACCTGCTACTACTACCGCAAGGCGTACTACCGGTCGTTCTGGCTGGCGCCGGCGGCCTGCGCGGTGCCGGAGCCGCACGCGCGGCAGACGGGCGAGACCCGGTTCCCGCTGATCCTGCAGAACGCGCACCGGTACTTCTTCTACTTCGCGGTGCTGGTCTCGCTGGTCAACACCTACGACGCGCTCGTCGCGTTCCGGCATCCCGACGACGGGTTCGTCGTCGGCGTCGGCAACCTGGTGCTGCTCGCGAACGTGGCGCTGCTGTGGTGCTACACGGCGTCCTGCCACTCGTGCCGGCACGTCATGGGCGGCCGGCTCACCCACTTCTCGAAGCACCCGGTGCGCTACTGGTTCTGGACCCGGATCTCCGCGCTGAACACGCGGCACATGTTCTTCGCGTGGATCACGCTCGCGTCGCTGATCCTCACGGACCTGTACGTGACGCTCGTGGCGCGCGGGACGATCGTCGACCTTCGCCTCATCGGATAGCGCCCGTCACCGGAAGGGAAAGCAGCCTTGACCGAGATCGAACGGCACGACTACGACGTCCTCGTGATCGGGGCGGGCGGCGCGGGGCTGCGCGCCGCGATCGAGGCCCGCGAGCGCGGGCTGCGCACGGCGATCGTGTGCAAGTCGCTGTTCGGCAAGGCGCACACCGTGATGGCCGAGGGCGGGTGCGCCGCCGCGATGGGCAACGTCAACGAGCACGACTCCTGGCAGGTGCACTTCCGCGACACGATGCGCGGCGGCAAGTTCCTGAACAGCTGGCGGATGGCGGAGCTGCACGCCAAGGAGGCGCCCGAGCGGGTCTGGGAGCTGGAGACGTACGGCGCGCTGTTCGACCGGACGCCGGACGGCCGGATCAGCCAGCGCCACTTCGGCGGGCACACCTACCCGCGACTGGCGCACGTCGGCGACCGCACCGGGCTGGAGCTGCTGCGCACCCTCCAGCAGCGCATCGTCGCGCTGCAGCAGGCCGACCACGACGAGACCGGCGACTTCGAGGCGCGGCTGCGGGTGTTCGCCGAGTGCACCGTCACGGAGCTGCTCACCGACCCCGACGGCGACGGGCACCACGCCCCGGTCGCCGGTGCCTTCGGGTACTGGCGGGAGTCGGGCCGGCACGTGCTGTTCTCCGCGCCGGCCGTCGTGCTGGCCACGGGCGGGATCGGCAAGTCCTTCCAGGTCACGTCGAACTCGTGGGAGTACACGGGGGACGGGCACGCCCTCGCCCTGCGGGCCGGCGCGAGCCTGGTGGACATGGAGTTCGTCCAGTTCCACCCCACGGGCATGGTCTGGCCGCCCAGCGTCAAGGGCATCCTCGTGACCGAGGGCGTGCGCGGCGACGGCGGCGTGCTGCGCAACTCCGACGGGGAGCGCTTCATGTTCGGGTACGTGCCCGACGTCTTCAAGGGGCAGTACGCCCAGACCGAGGACGAGGCCGACCGCTGGTACGACGACCAGGAGAGCAACCGCCGCACCCCCGACCTGCTGCCGCGCGACGAGGTGGCCCGCGCGATCAACACCGAGGTCAAGGAGGGACGCGGCTCCCCGCACGGCGGCGTCTACCTCGACATCGCCAGCCGCATGCCCGCCGACGAGATCCGGCGGCGCCTGCCCTCGATGTACCACCAGTTCAAGGAGCTGGCCGACGTCGACATCACGGCCGAGCCCATGGAGGTGGGCCCCACCTGCCACTACGTGATGGGCGGCATCGCCGTGGACCCCGACACCGGGCAGTCCCGCGTGCCGGGGCTGTTCGCGGCGGGGGAGTGCGCCGGCGGGATGCACGGCTCCAACCGGCTCGGCGGCAACTCGCTGTCCGACCTGCTGGTGTTCGGCCGCCGCGCCGGGCTCGGCGCGGCGGACTACGTCGTCGGCCTGGAGCGCCGGCCGGCAGTCCGGGACGACGACGTCGAGCTGGCCGCCGCCATGACGCTCGCCCCCTTCGAGGCGCACCCCGCCGGCCTCGCGGGCGAGAACCCCTACACGCTGCACGCCGAGCTGCAGCGCGTGATGAACGACCTGGTCGGCATCATCCGTACCGAGCAGGAGATGGTCGCCGCGCTCGATCGGCTCGCCGAGCTGCGGGCCCGCGTGCACGACGTGGTCGTCGAGGGCCACCGGCAGTACAACCCCGGCTGGCACCTCGCGCTCGACCTGCGCAACATGCTCATGGTCAGCGAGGCCGTCGCGTCCTCCGCGCTGCTACGTACCGAGAGCCGCGGCGGGCACACCCGCGAGGACTACCCCGGCCTCGACGCCACGTGGCGGCACCGGGTGCTGGTGACCCACTGCGTCCGGTCCGGCTCCGGGCTCGGTGCGGGGGCCGGCGCGGGGGCCGCCGTCGTACCGCGGACCGCCGTCGAGCCCGCCGAACGGGAACCCATGCGCCCGGACCTGCTCGCCCTGTTCGACCTGACCGAGCTGGAGAAGTACTACACGCCGGCCGAGCTGGCCGGGCACCCGGACGCGAGGCACCCGGACGCAGGGCACCCGAACGTCGGGCGGGCCGCGGCGCCGCAACCCGAGGGAGGCACGGCATGAGCTACAAGGGCCGGTTCCGGGTCTGGCGCGGGGACGCCGACGGCGGGGCGCTCGCGGACTACACGGTCGAGGTCAACGAGGGCGAGGTGGTGCTCGACGTCCTGCACCGCCTCCAGGCCACGCAGACCCCCGACCTCGCGGTGCGGTGGAACTGCAAGGCGGGCAAGTGCGGGTCCTGCTCGGCGGAGATCGACGGGCGGCCGCGGCTGCTCTGCATGACGCGGATGTCGGTGTTCAGGCCGACCGACGTCGTGACCGTGACGCCGATGCGCACCTTCCCGGTGCTGCGCGACCTCGTGACGGACGTGTCGTTCAACTACGCGAAGGCGCGCGAGGTGCCGTCGTTCACGCCGCCCGAGGGCCTGGCGCCCGGCGAGTACCGGATGGCGCAGGTCGACGTCGAGCGCTCGCAGGAGTTCCGCAAGTGCATCGAGTGCTTCCTGTGCCAGGACACCTGCCACGTGGTGCGCGACCACGACGAGAACAAGGAGGCGTTCTCCGGCCCGCGGTTCCTGATGCGGGTGGCCGAGCTGGAGATGCACCCGCTCGACGTCGCCGACCGGGTGCCCGCCGCGCAGGAGGACCACGGCCTGGGCCGCTGCAACATCACCAAGTGCTGCACCGAGGTGTGCCCCGAGGGGATCAAGATCACCGACAACGCGCTCATCCCGATGAAGGAACGCGTCGCCGACCGGCGGTACGACCCGCTGGTCTGGCTGGGCCGGACCATCTCGCGGCGGCGGGGCTAGTGCTGCTCGGCTAGCGCTGCTGGGCTAGTGCTGCTTGGCCAGGGCGGCGGCCCGCGCGAGCTCCGCGCGGATTGCCGGGACGTCGGCCAGGCCGAGCTCGAGGTGCTGGTCGAGACAGTCCTGCCAGGCGGCGCGCGCCTCCGCCCAGCGGCCGACGTCGCCGAGCAGCGCCGCCATCCGGCGCTCGGCCGCCACCAGGTCCTGCCGCATGTCGAACTCCCGGAACCGGACCACGGCCTCCTGGTAGCAGCCGATCGCGCGCTCCAGGTCGCCGAGCGCCGTGTGCACGAAGCCCAGCGTGTCCCAGACGACGGCTCGCGTGGTCGGGTTGTCGTCGTCGTTCAGCAGCGCCAGGGCCTGCTCGGCGAGCGGCAGCGCCCGGCCGAGGTCGCCGTCGTGCGCCAGCGCCCACGCCAGGATGTTCAGCGAGTGGGCCTCGTAGTACGGCTCGCCGGTGCGGCGCCCCTGCACGAGGGCCTGCTCGGCCTGGCGCACCGCGTCGGCGTGCCGGCCCCACCGGACCAGGTCGCCGGCGTAGCCCTGGTGCGCCATCTGGAGCACCTTGATGTCGCCCAGCTCCGCGGCGAGGCCGATCGTGCGCCGGCGCAGGGCCTCGCACTCCGCCGCGCGCCCGGCGTCCGCGGCCAGGGCCGCGAGGTAGCGGGTGCACCACACCTCGGCCCGGCGGTCGCCGACCTCGACGGCGACGTCGCGCGCCGCGACCAGCACGGTCCACAGCGCGTCGCGCAGCTCGGCGCGGTGGGACAGCGTGCTGTAGAGCGCCCAGACCAGGGACAGCACCTCGCCGGTCAGCCCCTGGGCGCGGGCGGCCTCGACGACGGCGAGCAGCACCGTCCGCTCGGCCCGGAACCAGTCGGTGGGCTCCTGCTCGGGCACCCGGACCGGGCCCGGGTCCCGGACGAACTCCTGCCGCACGCGCGCGGGCCACCTGCGGCGGTCCATCTCCAGGGCCACGCCCAGGTACCAGGCCGTGACCCGCCGGACGGCGGCCTCGCGGGCCGCCCGCGGCTCGTCCTGGCGGGCCCGCTCCCCGGCGTACTCGGCGACGAGGTCGTGCATCGCGTACCGGCCGGGGGAGTGCTCCGTCACGAGGCTGACGCGGACGAGCTCTGACAGGGCGGTGCCTGTGTGGTCTGGTGCGGCGCCGTCGTCCGGACCGTCGAAGAGGGCGACGGCCGCGTCCCGCGACACGTCCGGGCCGGGGTGCACGCCGAGCAGCCGGAACATCCGGGCGCCGTCCGGCGTCAGGGCGCGGTACGACGTCGCGAACACGCTGCGGACGTCCGCCATCGCGTCGTCGTCGCCCAGCGCGTCGAGCCGGGCGCCGCCGTCGGTCAGCTCGTCCGCTACGGCGGACAGGGGGAACGCGGGCCGGGCCAGCACCCGGGCCGCGGCGATCACGACCGCGAGCGGCAGCCCCGCGCAGCGCTCCACGATCCGGCGGACGGCGTCCGGCTCGGCCGCGGCCCGCCCGGCGCCGACCCGCAGCGCCAGCAGGGCGGCACCCTCGGCGGGCGTCAGGGTGCCGAGCGGGACCCGGCGCGCGTCCCGCGCCGTCAGGCCGGACAGGGTGGCGCGGCTGGTCACCACGGTGACGGCCGGGCCGGCGCCGGGGCCGGGCAGGAGCGGCGCCACCTGGTCGGCGTCGCGGGCGTTGTCGAGCACGACGAGCAGCCGCCGTCCGGCGACGACGCTGCGGTACAGCGCGAGCCGGGCGTCCTCCGTCGCCGGGACGCGGCCCTTGGCCACCCCGAGCGCCTCCAGGAACGCCCGCACCACCTGGCCCGCCGGCACCGGGGCCGACGCCGGGTCGAAACCCCGCAGGTTCGCGTAGAGCTGCCCGTCGGGGAACCGTCCGGCCACACGGTGCGCCCAGTGCAGGGCCGTCGTCGTCTTGCCGACGCCGCCCGCGCCGTCGAGCACTACGACCCGGGGCGCGGCGTCGTCGGCCAGGAGTGTGTCGAGCGCGGCGAGGGCGTCCGCGCGACCGCTGAAGGCGAGGGGGCCCAGCGGGAGCTGGCGGGGGACCCAGCCGGGCTGGTCGGTGGTGTCTCCGCTGGTCGCGGTGGTGGTTGCTGGGCCGTTCGCTGTGCCGGTCGTTGGGCTGGTTGCTGGGCCGTTTGCTGTGCCGGTCGCTGGGCTGGTTGCTGGGCTGGTTGCTGTGGCGGCGCCCGCGCGGGTGTCGGAGCCCGCGAGGATCGCACGGTGCTGCCGGCGCAGCGCCTCCCCGGGGCCGATGCCCAGCTCGTCGGCGAGGGTCCGGTCGAGCCGGGCGTAGGCGTCGAGCGCCTCGGCACGTCGTCCGGCGGCGACGAGCGCCGTCAGGAGCTGGCCCCAGAACCGCTCCTGCAGGGGGTACCGGTCGGTGAGCTCGCGGAGCTCGGCGACGAGGGCGTCGGTCGTCGCCTCGGGGCTGCCGTCCGGCGCTCCGTCGTCCCGTGCCCGGTCGTCCGGTGCCCCGTCGTCCAGGGCTGACAGGTCGATCTCGATGCGCCGGGCGAGCGCCGTCAGACGCTGCTCGTCCAGGCGCGGGCCGTCGACCGCGTGCAGCACCACCGACCCGACGCCCTCGAACGGCGCGCCGCGCCACAGCGCCAGGGCGTCGCGGAGGCGCTGTCGTTCGGGTCGGGCCGGGTCGGAGGGTGTTGGGTCGTTGGGCGAGGCCGCGTCGTCGGACGGGGCTGGATCGCCGGGCGGGGGTGCGTCGTCGGCCTGGGCTGCGTCGTCGGGCCGGGCCGGATCGACCTGGGCCGCGACCAGCGCCGCGAACGACGCGACGTCGACCTGCCCCGCCGGGACCGCCAGCCGGTACCCGCCCGGGACGGTCTCGACGGCGTCGTCGCCGACGACGGACCTCAGCCTGCTGACCAGCACCTGGAGCGACCGCTGCGGGGAGACCGGCAGGTCCTCGCCCCACACCACCTCGACCAGGCGCTCCACCGGCACCGGGGCGCCCGCGGCGACGGCGAGTCCCGCCAGCAGCGCGCGCAGGCGGCCCGGCAGGTGCACCTCCGCGCCGTCCACCGCGACGGCGAACGGCCCCAGCACGGCGACCGTGACCGCGGGCCGCTGCCCGTCGTCCATCCGCACCCCGTCCCGCGCCGTCGCGACCCGTGCCTGCCTGTGCCTGTCGTCTGCCTGTCCCGGCCATCCTGCCGGGTCGCGCCCGGGACCGAAAGCGCGGGCTGAAAGCGGTTTGAAACCGGCCCGGCGTGAACTGTGCGGTACTGCCACCACCGGGAGAGCGCCGATGCTACGGATCCACTTCACCTCGCAGGACCTGCTGCGCGTGCGGCTCGCGTCCGGCCCCGACCCGCTGTGGGAGGCGGTGCTCAGCGCGCACCAGGCGCACCAGCCGGGCGGCCCGCCGGTGTTCCGGGAGTGGCGCTCGCGGGTGGTGCCGGCGCTGACCTCGGAGGCGCGGGCCTACCTGCGGATCACGCGGCCCCGGGACGGCCTCCGCCCGCCCACCGGCACGCCCACCAGCACGTCCACTGGTACGTCCACCAGCACGTCCACCCGGCTGGGCGCGGCGGCCCAGGCCTACCACGACCAGGCGCTCGCCCCCTTCTGGCCCGCGATCCGGTGTGCCGTCGAGGCCGACGTCGCCGCGCACGCGCGCACCCTGACCAGCGGCGGCACGGCGGCCCTGCTGTCCGGGCTGCACCGGTCCGTGGTCTGGCGGGACCCGGTGCTGAGCGTCGCGACCGCGGCTGACGGGGACATCTACCTGGAGGGCCGGGGCCTCACGCTGCAGCCGGCGTTCTTCTGCGGGCAGGCCCCGTTCGCGCCGTCGGACCCGGAGCTCGCGCCCGTGCTCGTGTACCCGGTGCCGCACCGCTCGGCCTGGCTGCGGCAGCCCGGCGCCGGCCGGCACGACCGCGCGCTGGCCGCGCTGCTCGGCCGGACGCGCGCCGCCGCCCTGTCGGCGCTGGCCCACGGCGCCAGCACGAGCGAGCTGGCCCGGCACATCGGTGTGTCCGCGCCGTCGGCGTCCGAGCACGCGTCCGTGCTGCGCGACGCCGGCCTGATCGCCTCCCGGCGGGAGCGCAACAGCGTATGGCACACGCTGACGCCGCTCGGCCGGGCGGTGCTCGACAGCGGCGGCGTGGATCAGCGCGTGCCGGCCGCGGTGTCGTAGGCGTCGTCGTCGGCGTCGTCGGGCTGCCCGAGCGCGCGGGCGATCCAGCGGCGGGACCCCGCCTGCTCCGGCACGCGGCCGAGCGTCTCCAGTGCGGAGAGCGCGAGGCTCTCGGTCTCCAGGAGCGTCGTCACCTGACGGCGCTCCCACAGGTGTGCGCGCAGGCAGCGCGCGATGCGCCAGGTGTGCTCGTGGTTCCCGGTCGCGGCGGCCCGCCGGACCATGCCGACGAGGACGGGCGCCTCGTCGTCGGACAGCCCGGACCCTGTTCCGGCGCCTGCCTCGGCCCTTGCCTCGGCTGCGCGGGCCGTGCCCAGGTAGTGGTCGAGCATGCGGACGACCGCCGGGCCGGACTCCTCGGGCGGGTCGGCCGAGACCAGCTCGTTCGCGTAGTCCATCAGCAGCTCGTGCATGGTGAACTGGCCCGGCGCGAGCTCGATGAGCAGGCTCGCCCGCTCCAGCTCGCCGACGGCGGCACGGGCGCGCTGCTCCGGGATCGCCGCGAGGGCCGCCACGCTCGGGACCGTGAGGTACGGCCCGGGGTGCAGGCCGAGCAGGCGGAACACGGCGGCGGCGTCCTGGCCGAGCGCGCGGTACGACCAGGAGAAGACGGAGCGGGCGGCCCGGTCGCCGTCGGCGGACAGGGCGGCGATACGGGAGTCGTGCCGGTGCAGCTCGGCGACAAGGGCGGCGAGCGGGGCCCCGGGCCGCCCGGCCGCGCGCTCGGCGACGATCACGTGGGCCAGGGGGAGCCCGCCGCACAGGGCCAGCAGCTCGCGGGCGGCCGCGGGCTCCGTGGCGAGACGGGCGGCGCCCACCTGTCCGCTACCCAGCCGGGCGGCCAGCACGTCCTCGGCCTCGGTCGGCGGGAGCGTCCCCAGGGCGAGCCGCGCCGCGCCCTCTACGGCGACCAGCCCGCCGAGCCGGTTCCGGCTCGTGACCACGACCACGCAGTGCCGTCCGCCGGGCAGGAGGGGCCGCACCTGCTCGACGTCGCGCGCGTTGTCCAGCACGACCAGGACCCGGCGGTCGGCGAGCACCGAGCGGTACAGGGCGGCCTGCGCGTCGGCGTCGTCCGGGATGCGGCCGGGCGGGACGCCGAGGGCGTCGAGGAACTGGCGGACGGCGACGGCGGGGGCCAGCGGCGTGTTGGTCGGGAAGAACCCCCGCAGGTTCACGTAGAGCGTCCCGTCGGGGAAGCGGTCCGGCACGCGGTGGGCCCAGTGCAGCACCGTCGTCGTCTTGCCGATCCCGCCCGGCCCGTCGACGACGGCGATCCGGGGCGCGTCCGCCAGGAGAGCATCGAGCGTCGAGAGGGCCTCGGCGCGGCCGCGGAAGGCGCCGTCCGGGGGCGGGAGCATGCTGGGCGGACGGGGTGTGGTGCCGGCGGGGGCCGTGGTGTTGGGTGCGCTGCCGTCGGGCGTCCTGTTGTCGGGTGCGGTGCTGTCGGCTGCGGTGTCGTCGGCTGCCGCGCCGTCTGCTGCCGTGCTGTCGCTGGGGCGCGCGAGGAGCCGCTGGTGCGCGGCCCGGGCCTCCTCGCCCGGCGGTGTGCCGAGCTCGTCGCGCAGGACGCGGTACAGGTCCTGGTAGGCGGCGAGCGCGTCGGCGCGGCGGCCGGTGCGGTCGAGCACCGCCATGAGTCGGACCCAGAGGCCCTCGCGCAGCGGGTGGAGCGCCACGAGCTCGCGCAGGCCCGCGGCCAGCTCGCCGAGGTCCGGGGCGTGGCCGGCCAGCGCGAGGTCGGCGCCCCGTTCGACGGCGCACAGCGCCTGCTCCATCAGGCGCGGCCGGTCGGCCGTGACGAGCAGGTCGGAGCCGACTGCCTCGAACGGCGCGCCGCGCCAGTGCCCCAGGGACCGGCGCAGGAGCCGGTACTCCTCGGCCGGGTCCGCGGCGGCGCTCGCGGCCAGATCTGCCTCGAACCGGGCCACGTCGACGGCGGACGCCGGCACGTCGAGCTGGTAGCCGCCGGAGGTGGTGCGGACGACGTCGGCGCCGAGCGCCGTGCGCAGCCGCGTGACCAGCACCTGGACGGCCTTGCGCGGGTCGGCGGGGCGCTCCTCGCCCCAGACCGCCGCGGCGATCCGGTCCGTGGGCACCGGCCGCCCGACGTCGAGTGCCAGCACCGCGAGCAGCGCGCGCAGGCGCGGGGTGAGGGCCACGGGAGTGCCGTCGAGCGTCACGGCGAACGGGCCGAGCAGGCGCACCGACACGGGGCTCGTGCCGCCGACACGTGACATGTCCGCTCCCAGGGTCGCCGGTGCTGCGTGTGCTCAGTGTCGCGTGCGGCCGGCGTCCTCGCCGTCGTCGGGGGTGGAGCTCATGTGACGGCCAGGGTGACGAGCGTGATCATCAGGGAAAGGATCAAGCCGCACACCACCGCCAGCAACAGGCCGATCATCGCCCAGATACCGATCATGAGGCCACGCCCCCTGCGGACCTGGGGACTGAACCCGATCGCTCCTTCGTCGTAGAAGTTCTGGTGCGGCGGCGCGTAGAACACCTCGAGGGTCTGGCCGGGAGCGACGTCGACGTCGAGAACGGCGTGGCCGTACCGGCGGAGCCACTGGGAGTACACCTGGAGACGGTGCCGTCCCGACCTGATCGGGATGCGCTGGGTACCCACTGCCGGGAGCGGAGCGGGCCAGCCGTCGACGGTGAGCGTGGGCGCGACCATGTTCGTGGTCAGGACATTTCCCTGGACCGTGACCGACAGCTCTGCGTCGAAGTCGGGCAGCGCCGGCTGCGGCGGCTGCAGTGGCGGGTGCGACGGCGGTGGCTGGCTCACGGGCTGAGGCTAGCTGCGGTGGTCGGAGCGTCACAGGCGGCCAGCCTCGAATTCACCCGCCACCCCCTCTCCTTTGAGACCGAAGTTTCTTGTCTTTGGGCCACCCCAAAGACAAGAAACTTCGGTCTCGAAGGAGATGACTCAACTCGGCCCGAGGTTGCCCCGACGCGAGGCGGCCCCACCCGACCTGGCTCGGCCCGACCCGGCCCGGCCCGCCACTACAGCCAGTCGTGCTCGCGGGCGTAGCGGGCCGCCTCGTGGCGGGTCCGGGTCTGGGTCTTCTGCATCGCGTTGGACAGGTAGTTGCGCACAGTGCCCTCCGCGAGGTGGAGCTGGGCGGCGATCTCGGCGACGGAGTAGCCCTTGCTGGTCACCCGCAGCACGTCGACCTCTCGCTCGGTCAGCGGGCAGTCGTCGATGACGGCCAGCGCGGAGACGTCCGGGTCGATCCACCGCTTGCCCTCGTGCAGCGCCGCGATGACCGTCGTGATGTGCGCGGGCTCCGCCGACTTGCTGACGAAGCCCTGCACGCCGAGCCGCAGCGCCTTGCGCAGCACGCCGGGCCGGGCGTGGCGGGTGAGCATGAGGATCACCTGGTCCGGTTGCGCGGCGCGGATCTGCTCGACGGCGCCCAGCCCGTCCACCCCGGGCATCTCCAGGTCGATCACGAGCACGTCGGGCCGGTGCAGGAGCGTGGCGTCGACGGCCGTGGCGCCGTCCTCCGCCTCGGCGAGGACCGTGATGTCGCCCTCCAGCGGCAGCAGCGCGGCCAGCGCCTTGCGCAGCAGTGCCTCGTCGTCGGCCAGTACCACCGTGGTCATCGGCTGCCCTCCAGTGCCTTCGTCGCCGGCGCGGGGGTCGCGCCTGCCCGCGGGAACGCCGCGGCCGTCCGGAACCTTCCGGACTCCTGCTCGACGGTCAGCTCGCCGCCGTCCTCGGTCACCCGCTGCCGCAGCGCCGAGAGGCCGCTGAGCGCGGGCAGCGGCGCGTCCTTGGCGCCGTCGTTCACGATGTCGATGCCCTGCCCGGTCAGCGTGATCCGGACCAGCGTCGCCTGGGCGTGCCGCAGGATGTTGGTGGTCGTCTCCCGCAGGACCTGGCCGAGCAGCTCGGCGGTCCGGGGGTCGGCCTCGGCCCGGCGGTCCACCCGGACGGCGATGCCGGCGGCCTCGAACAGGTTCTTCGCGTTCTCCAGCTCGGCCGACAGGTTCAGCCGCCGCTGCGCGTGCGCCAGGTTCTTGGTCTGGGCGATCGTGTCGGCGACCAGGGCGTGGATCTCGCGCAGCTCCTCCTGGGCCCGGTCGGCGTCGCTGTGCACCAGCTTCTGCGCCAGCACCGTCTTCAGTTTCACGACGTGCAGGGTGTGGCCCTGGATGTCGTGCAGGTCGCCCGCGAACCGGATCCGCTCCTGCGCGACGGCGAGCTCCGCCTCGCGGTCGCGCGTCTCCTTCATGAGGTCGAGGTACCGCTGGTTGCCGTACAGCAGCGGCGTGGCCACGACGAACACGCCCGTCGGCACGAGCACGTAGACGATCAGGTCGCCGACGACGTCGTCCTGCGACACTAGCAGGCGGCTCGCGCCCACGGCCGCGATGAAGGCCAGCAGCCCGAGCCCGGCGGCGATCCGGTGCCGGGGGAGCTGCGGCACCACGAGCGAGCCCACGACGCCGAGGCCGTAGAAGGCCGTGCTGCTGTCCGTGACCAGCGCCCCGAACACCCACACCGCCGCGGTGATCACGAGGCAGGGCAGGGCGACCCGCGCGAGGTCGTCCGCCGTCCACCGCTCCATCGCGACGACCGCGGCCACCACGCCCACGACCAAGGCGGCCGTGCCCCACCAGGTCGTGTGGTCGATCAGCACGAGCACCACGCCCGTGAGGATGATCGGCGGGACCTGCAGTACGAGGTTGAGCCGGCGCAGCTTCCCCTGGGACACCTCGTTGTGCTCGGACAGCGCGGTCCGCAGGGGCCTCACCACCCGGCACCGGCCGCGTGCATACCAGCCGGGCGCGCGCCAAGAGCAGGCACACGCGCGGGCACGAGGTCCATCGGGCACTCCGGTTCGGTCGGGCGGGTTCGGTCGGGCACGGATTCGGTCGGGCACAGAGAATCGTCCCCCAGTATTCGTCCTCGGCCCCGGCCCCACCAGTGACGCTGCGTCACGGCCGGCCCTGATGAATGTCATGCCAGGTCGGTGACGTCGTTCCACTGTCGAGCGGGTGAAAGTTCGGGTGTGATCGACCCATGCACAGACCACGAGCCGCACTCACGACCGTGTCCGCACTAGCCGCCGTCGCCCTGGCGGGCGCCATCGGTGTCCCCGTCGCCATGGCGACGTCGGAGGACCCGACGGGCGCGCCGTCCGCGGCGACGTCGGGCAAGCCGTCCGGCAGCACGTCGGGCAGCACGTCCGGGAAGGCCGCCGTCGCGACCGCCGACGACCCGGTGACGCACGAGGAGAACGACAGGGTCCCGGAGGGGGCCGCGTGGACGCAGCACTACTTCCCGTCCTCGGACGGGTCCGACGTCGAGCTGCACGCCGACGTCCTGCTGCCCGAGGGGCTGGAGAAGGGCGAGCAGGTGCCGGTGATCATGTCGGCCGGCTCGTACTTCGGGCACTCGGGGGAGATCTTCGACGAGGGCCACCCGAACACCGGCCCGTCCGATCGCTTCGGCGACCTGGTCGAGGGGATCGACCTGTTCGACCGCGGCTACGCGCTGGTCCTGGTGGACACCCGCGGCTACGGCGGCTCGACCGGCTGCATCGACTTCGCGGGGCCGGGCGAGCAGGCCGACGTCGCCGCCGCGATCGACTGGGCCGCGGACCAGTCGTGGTCCACGGGCGCGGTGGGCATGTACGGCAAGTCGTACGACGCCGTCACCGGCCTGATCGGCAACAACCTGGACCAGGACGCGCTCAAGGCCGTCGTGGCGCAGGAGCCCATCTGGGACATGTACGACCGCGTCCGCAGCAACGGCGTGCCCCGTCAGGAGGGCATCATCGCGCCGAGCACGTACAACACGATCGCCCAGCTCCCGCAGATGGCGGACGACGACGAGCGCTACGTGAAGAACTCGCAGTACGAGCTGACGCACCCGGAGTGCCTCGCGGCCAACACGGTGAACAACCTGATCGCCGACCCGGGCACCAGCTACTGGCAGGACCGTGACCTGGCGAAGCACGCCGCGGGCACCGACACGCCGCTGTTCGTCACCCAGGGCTTCCTGGAGTGGAACACCCGCGCCGAGGGCATGGAGGAGTACCTCACCAACCACGAGGGCCCGCAGCGCGGCTGGCTGGGCCCGTGGGACCACGTGCGCGGCAACGACCGCACCGAGGACGGCACCCTGAAGATGGGGCGCGAGGGCTGGTTCGACGAGATCGGCGCCTTCTACGACGAGTACCTCAAGGGCGTGGAGCCGACGACGGACTACCCGGCGTACTCCGTCCAGGACAGCACCGGCACCTGGCGCGCCGAGGACTCCTGGCCCGTCGTGGACAAGACGGCCCGGATCAAGCTCGGCAGCGGCTCGTACGTCGACGACGGCGGCCCGCAGGAGGAGCAGGACGGCAGCCGGTCGAGCTTCGTGAAGTGGTCCGAGCCCGTCGAGCGGGACACCCGCGTGGTCGGGACGCCCAAGGTGTCGCTGAACGCGAAGGGCAACGGCAACGTGCTGGTCGAGCTGCACGACGTCGCCCCCGACGGCACCGCCGTCGCGTTCGACGAGCAGGCCGCCGTGGTGCAGGCCGGGCGGCTGACGGTCGACCTGGAGTCGGCCGACTGGACCCTGGCCGCCGGCCACCGGCTCGCCGTGGAGATCGGCTCGATCCAGAACGGCTCGTGGGTGGACACGCCGTCGGGCCAGAAGATCAAGGCCACGGACGTCCGCCTGGAGCTGCCGCTGGACGACCCGGCCGGCGACGTGCCCACCGAGGGCGACCGCGCCGTCTGGCTGGACTCGTACCTGGCCGCGTACACCGCGGAGATGACGCCGGGCGAGGCCACCTTCACGGTGCCCTCGCCCGGTGCCCGGGACTGACAGGTCGCGCTGACGTCCGGCACTGACGTCCGGTACTGACGTCCGGTACACACGTCCGGCGTGGCTGGGGGGCTGCGCCGGCTGAAGGAACGCGCCGGACGGGCGCGACGGAGCTAGTTGTCCCGGCTCCGCGTGTCCGTCCGGCGCGGCCGTCGTGTCAGCAGCGCGTCGTGCCCGCGCGGCCGGCCCACCGGGTGGACGGTGTCGATCGCCCGCTTCAGGGCGGCCTGCGTGACGCCGGTCTTCTCGTTGTCGGCGTGGAGGGCCGCCATGATCTGGTCGGCCGCGAGCCGCAGCGTGACCTCGGCCTTCCGGGCGATGTCGGCCAGCATCTCGGTCGCGGTGTTCTCGTCGACGCCGCGCACCACGGCGATGACGCCCTTGGCCTGCTCGATCGACGCCTGGCTGACGAAGGCGCGGTTCACGGCGCCGTCCGCCTCACGGTCGAGCGCCTCCCGCTGGACGGGCGTGACGTCCACGACGTAGCCGACCAGCTCGGGTGACCCGCCGCGCTCGCTCTGGCTGCCCTGACCCGTGACCACGACCGACCGGGTGCGGCCGCTGCGGTCCACGATGCGGTGGGCGCACGCGAACGGGCGGCCGACCCGCAGGGCCTGGCTCGCGGCCCGCACCACCCGGCCGCGGTCGTCGGGGTGCTTCCGGGAACGCAGGGCGTCGAGCCCCGGCTCGATCTCGTTCCGCTTCCAGCCGTGCATGGTGTAGACCTCGTCCGACCACCACCAGGTCCCGGAGGAGAGCTCCACCCGGTAGGTGCCGACAAGAAGATTGGTACCCAGGCCCATCGTGCGCATGAGATCCGCTGCCGAAAATCCCGCGGAGAATGCGGGCGCGCCGTCCCCGGCGCTTTCTGCTGTGGTCGTCCGCGGCTGTTCCATCAAGGACACAAGGACCTCCCAGATCCGTTCGGATCTGAAGCCGCTTCATGACTCCAAGCCATTCACCCTACTCCGGTTCGGGCGATTCGGACAGTCCGGACCTAATCGCCCCTGGTGAGCGCGCGTATTTGGGAATGCCTTGACGCTCGAATTTCGGCGCCTTTTCCCGCGCATTTCCAGGCCGATTTACGACGCCGTCGTCGCCTGGTCGCCTCATGGTCGCCGCCCACGTCGCCGCCCACGAGGACCGCTCCCGGTTGCGAGCCGGTTTCACCCGCCTAGGTTGGAGGGAGGTCATGAAGCGGCCGCACGGTGGAGCGCGGCACACCGCTGCCCTGCCCTCTGACCTCGCCCGGTCGCCACCGTGCGAGGACGACGACGGGAGTCCCTCATGAGCCAGACGGCACCTGATCCGTTCGCCCCGTCCAGCGCGGCACCGCCCCCGCCGGACGTCCCACCCGGGCAGGAGAGCATCGGCCGGCTCGTCGGCGAGGTCAGCCGCGACCTGTCGACGCTGGTCCGGCAGGAGGTCGCGCTCGCCAAGGCCGAGGTGGCGCAGTCCGCGAAGAACGCCGGGAAGGGCGCCGGCATGTTCGGCGGCGCGGGCGTCGCGGGGCACATGGTGCTGGTCTTCCTGTCGATCTCCCTGTGGTGGGCGCTCGCGACGTGGCTGGGCGGCGGCTGGTCCGCGCTCGTCGTCGCCGGAGTGTGGGCCCTGATCGCGGGCGTGCTCGCCCTGCGCGGCCGGGCCGCGCTGCAGTCCGTGGGCGGCCTGCCGAAGACCGCCGAGTCCGTCAAGAAGATCCCCGACGCGCTGCGCGGACACGAGGAGAGGAACTCATGAGCACCAACGTCTCTGGCAACGGCTCCGACACGCACGGCCCGGACACGAACGGCCCTGACCCCCACGGCTCGGAAACGAACGATCCCGAGGTGATCCGCGCGGACATCGAGCGGACGCGCGAGGAGCTGAGCCACGACGTCGACGCGCTCGGCGACCGGATCAACCCGGCCCACATGGCGCGCCGCCAGGCCGACCGGGTGCGTTCCGGCGTGTCCCACGTCAAGGAGCGGGTGACGGGTTCGGCGCACGACCCCGCGTCGTCGGGCCGGACGCCGTCCGCGCGGAAGCCTTCGGCGCCGAGCCCGTGGTCGGCGCCGGACCAGTCGTCCGTGAACCAGCTGCTGGACCGGGTGCGGGAGAACCCCCTCGGCGTGGGCCTGGTGGCCTTCGGGCTCGGTTTCGCGGTCGCGTCGCTCGTCGTGTCCGGCCGCGCCGCGCGCCGCTAGGGACGCGCCGGTAGAGACCGAGCAGGCGCTGGAGACCGACCATCCACCAGAGAACGACCGGGCAGAGAGCGACCAGGGGGCAGGCACCATGACCGACATCGACGACTCGTCCTCCCGCACCGGCGCACCGGCACCGGACGACCGGCGCAAGCCAGACTCCCCGCCGGACCTGCACCGGGGCACGTGGAAGTACGTCGCGCGCAACACCGTGCGGCAGTTCTCCGCGGACGAGTGCCTGGACCTGGCGGCGGCGCTGACGTACTACGCCGTGCTCGCCGCGGCCCCGGCCCTGCTCGCCCTCGTCTCCGTCCTCGGGCTGGTGGGCGACGCCGAGCAGGCGGTCGAGCGGGTCATCGACACGGTCGACGGCGTGGTGCCGCCGGACGCGCTGGCGGTCGTCGAGCCCCTGGTCCAGAACGCCGCCGGGGGCGGGGGCCGCGCAGGGCTGGCCCTCGTCCTCGGTGTCGCGCTCGCCCTGTGGTCCGCGTCCGGGTACGTGGGCGCCTTCGGGCGGGCGATGAACCGGATCTACTCGATCGACGAGGGCCGCCCGGTGTGGAAGCTGCGCCCTGTGATGCTGCTGGTCACGCTGGTCGCGGTGGTGATCGCGGCACTGATCGTGGTGGCACTCGTGCTGAGCGGCTCGCTGGCCCGGGCGGTGGGCGACGCCGTCGGGCTGGGCTCCACGTCCGTCACGGTGTGGAACATCGCGAAGTGGCCCGTCGTGCTGCTGCTCGTCATCGTGCTGGTCGCGATCCTGTACCGGGTCACGCCGAACGTCCGCCAGCCGCGGATGCGCTGGATCAGCGTCGGCGCGTTCGTCGCGATCTTCGCGTGGGTGCTCGCGTCGGCCGCCTTCGGGTTCTACGTCGCGACGTTCTCCAGCTACGACGCCACGTACGGCTCGCTGGCCGGCATCATCGTGTTCCTGCTGTGGCTCTGGATCACCAACCTCGCGCTGCTGTTCGGCGCGGAGCTCGACGCCGAGCTGGAACGCGGGCGCCAGCTCCAGGGCGGCATCGCTGCCGAGGAGACCCTCCAGCTCCCGCCCAAGGACGCCCGCGCCAGCGAGAAGCGCGAGGCCAAGCGCCTCAAGGAGGTCGAGCGCGGGCGCGAGCTGCGCACCACGGCGGCCGGGCGGCACCGCGCGGACGACGGCGACACGAGCAAGGACAGCACGGGCCAGAACAGCACGAGCAAGGACAGCTAGCCCGGCACCGTCCCGCTGCGGAACGCCCGCTCCCGCGCCCAGGCGTGGAACCGGTCGAACAGCTCGACCTGCGCGCGGGCCTGGTCCAGGAGCTCGTCGAGCCGCGCGGCGTCCAGGCCGACGTCGTCGGCGTGCTCCCGCAGGGTCTGCCAGCCGCCGATCTTGCCGAGCACCGCGGACCGCATGAGCTCGGCCTCCAGCACCGCCGTCATCGGCGACCGGTCCGTGAGGCGGCCGTTGAGCTTGAGGCGCCCCGCCTTCTCGCCCAGCCACGCCGCCACTTGGCGGTGCCGGCGCCGCGGCACGCCCAGGGCGTTCAGCAGGTCGCGGTACAGCTCCCGCTCGCCCCGCAGCTGCTCGGTGGCCTCCGCCAGCTCCGCGTAGAACGGCGTGTCCGCGTAGGTGCGGGTCATCAGCTCCAGCCGCTCCAGGCCCGCCGTCGCGCCGGTGAAGTGGTCGGAGAGGTAGAGGCCGAACAGGTAGTGGTCCATCGAGTCCGGGATGCGTGGCTCCGCGCCCGCCCGCCGCGGCACGGGCACCGTGGCGTCGCCCGGGGGCCGCGGGCTCGCGGGCCGCAGCGGCGCCGACCCCGTGCCCTGGCCCACGGCCATGCCCTCCAGCAGGTCCTCGAGCGCGTCCGCCGCGGTCCGGCGCGGCGCCCACCCGAGCTCGGACCGGATGCGGGTCGCGTCCAGGACCGGCACCCCCAGCGCCATGTCGAGCCAGCCCGGGTCGGTACGCACCACCCGCGCCGCGTAGGCGGCGGCCAGCACGCCCCGGACGGCCGACGGCGGCACCTCGACCAGGCGGCCGTGACCCGCGATCCGGGCCAGGTCCTGGCCGCTCAGCACGTCCCGGGCCGCCACGTTGAACGCCCCGCGGGCACGCTCCAGGACCACGCGCGCGTAGGCGTCGGCGACGTCGTCGGCGTGCACCGCCTGCAGGCGCAGCCCCGCGGGCAGCGGGATCGCGGGCGGCCGGCCGTACCGCAGCAGGCTCACCGGCACGAGCGGGCCCAGGAAGTACCGCACGACCTCCTGCGCGGCGTCCGCCTGGAAGATCAGCGCGGGCCGCAGCCGCGCCACCGCGACGTCGGGGTGCGCCCGCTCGAACTCGTCCAGCACCCGCTCCTGCGCGGCCTTGTCCACGCTGTAGTGCGACGTCCGGGTGCCCGCGACGGGCCAGTCCTCGCGCCGCGGCTCGTCGTCGGCCACGGGGGAGTACGCGCTCACCGAGGACGCGACCACCAGGTGCGGCACCCCGGCCCGCGCCACCGCCTCGGCCACCCGCCGGGTGCCCTCCACGTTGGTGCGGCGCAGCCGCTCGCGCTGCCGGTTCGGCTGGATCAGCCAGGCCAGGTGCACGACGGCGTCCGCCCTGCGGAACTGCTCGACGAGCCGCCCGACCACGGCCTCGTCCGTCTGCTCCGAGCCGACGTCGACGGCCCCCCACCCCGCGTACACGTACGGCTCGGCGCCGCGGTCCGGCAACCGCCGGGCGATCCCCAGCAGGGACGTGACCCGCGGCTCCGCGTGCAGGGCGCGCAGCAGCGCGGTCCCGACATTTCCGGTGGCACCCACGACGACGACGCGCATGAGGCCACGTTCGCACCGGGCCGGTGCACCCGCATCCGGCGCGGTAGCCTGCACCGGATGAACCGGTCCCGCGACCCCGGCAGGCCCGCCCCACGGGTGCTCGCCGAGCTCGGACGGCTCGGCACCCGGGCCGTCGACTACGCCTGGGCCGCCGACCGGCAGCTCCGCCACCTGGTGGGCCGCGCAGCACTGCCCACCGGACCCGGCGGCGCCGCGCCCGCCGTGCTCCTGCCCGGCATCTACGAGACCTGGGAGTTCCTCGGCCCCGTCGCGACCGCGCTCGCCCGCGCCGGCCACCCCGTGCACGCCGTGCCCGCCCTGCGCCACAACGCGCGGCCCGTCCCCGAGTCCGCCGACGTCGTCGTCGAGCACCTCGAACGCGCCGACCTGACCGGCGTCGTGCTCGTGGCCCACAGCAAGGGCGGCCTCATCGGCAAGCACGTCATGCTCTCGGCAGCCGCCGACCGCGTGCTCGGCATGGTTGCCGTCGCCACACCCTTCGCCGGCTCCCGCTGGGCGCGGTACATGCTCTCCCGGGCCCTGCGGTCCTTCGACCCCCGCGACCCGGTGCTGCTGGCGCTCGCGGGCGAGCTGCTGGTCAACGAGCGCATCACCTCCGTCTACCCGCGGTTCGACCCGCACATCCCCGAGACGGGGCGCCTGACCGGCGCGCGCAACGTCGAGCTGCCGCTGGCGGGCCACTTCCGGCCGCTCGGGCAGCGCCTGCTGGTGCAGACCGTGGTGCGCGAGGTGGCGCGGATCTCGGGCTGACCCGTGCCGGAAACTCTCGCCGGCGTGGTCCACTGGGATGTGCTCACCGTCCGCCACACCTCGCCCCGGCGGCTCGACGTCGGCCTGACGCTCGGGCCTCTCGGGCACGGCCCGGGCGACCCGACGTTCCACCCGGCCGCCGACGGCTCCGTGTGGCGCACGTCGCTGCTGCGCGCCGGTCCGGTGACGCAGCGGTTCGTGCCGGCCGGGCCGCACGAGGTGGTGGTGCACCTGTGGGGCGACGGCGCCCGCGAGGCCGCCGCGGCGCTGCCCGTGCTGCTCGGGGAGGACGACGACGCCGCGGACTTCGTGCCGCCGCCGCAGGCCGCCGTCGCGCACCGCCGCGCCGTCGGGATGCGCATGGTGCGCAGCGACCGCGTGCTGGAGGCCCTGGTGCCCGCCGTGCTGGAGCAGCGCGTGCAGACCGTCACGGCGCACCGGGCGTGGCGCTGGCTGGTCACGCGGTACGGCACGCCGGCGCCCGGCCCCGCGCCCGAGGGCCTGCGCGGCGGGCTGCGCGTGGTGCCCGACGCGCGGGCCTGGACCCGCGTGCCCGTGTGGGACTGGCACCGCGCCGGCGTCGACCCCGGGCGCGCGCGGACCGCCGTGCGCTGCGCGCTGGTGGCCCCGCGCCTGGAGGAGGCCGCCGCGATGGCGCCCGCCGAGGCCCGCGCGCGGCTGGAGAAGGTGCAGGGCGTGGGCGTGTGGACGTCCGCCGAGGTGGCGCAGCGCGCCTTTGGCGACGCGGACGCCGTCTCGGTCGGCGACTTCCACCTGCCCGCCGCCGTCGGCTGGGCCCTGACGGGCGAGCGCACCGACGACGACGGCATGCTGCGGCTGCTGGCGCCCTACGCGCCGCACCGGCACCGGGTGGTGCGGCTGCTGTCGCTGTCGGGGCGCGCCCGGGCGCCGCGGCGCGGGCCCAAGCTGCCGATCGCGGACTACCGGGCGTTCTAGGGCCTGCGGCTGGGCGGTGCGGGCTGGGTCAGGCGGCGGGGTAAGGCGGCTGGGTCAGGCGGCGCAGCGCCCCGACGACACCGGGGAGTCCAGGGCGGTGGCCTGCGCGGCGACGGGGCGCAGCTCGGCGTCGGTCATCGCGAAGCCCACCTCGACGTCGGCCTCGGCGCGGGCGAAGATGACGCCCGCGACCCGGCCGTCGGTGGTCAGCAGCGGCCCGCCGGAGTTGCCCGGTCGCACCTCCGCGGCGATCGAGTAGACCTCGCGGGGGCTGGCGCCCTCGTCGTACACGTCGGGCACGGGCGCGGTGTTCACGCTCAGCACGCCCGCGCTGCGCGAGGTGAACGGGCCGCCCCAGGGGTAGCCCTGGACGGCGGCGCGGTCGCCGACGGCGAGGGTCCGGGAGATGCGCAGCGGCTCCGCGCCCAGGTCCTCGACGGCGACGACGGCGAGGTCGTCGACCGGGTCGAAGTACACGACGCGCCCCTCGCGGGCGGGCCGGTCGGGCAGCTCGACGACGGGGCGGTCCACGCCGGCCACGACGTGCGCGTTGGTGACCAGCCGGTCGGGCGCGACGACGAAGCCCGAGCCGGTCGAGCTCTTGCCGCACGCGTACGCGATGCCCGAGATCCGCGCGACGGACTGCGCGGCGGCCTCGAGCTGCGCGTTGTCGAGGTCGACGACGGGCGCGACGGCCTCCTCCCGCGGCACCATCAGGATGTTCAGCCGCGGCAGGCCGTCGTCGAGCACCATGGCGCGCATCTGCGCAAGGGGCCGGCCCACGGCGGCCGGCGTCAGGTCGTCGATGGCGCGCAGCACCGCGGAGGACGAGACGGCCGAGGAGACGCCCGGCGTGCCGGTCGCGGAGACCGCGTTGCCCACGAAGGACAGCGCCAGCGCGACGACGATCACGTTCGCCGCGCCGCCCAGCAGCCGCTCCAGCGGGCGCAGCCCGGTGCGGTCCACGCCGCGGCGCAGGTCGTGGCCGAACCCGGCCCCGATGGAGGCGCCGAGCAGCGGCAGCAGCACGGCCAGCGCGATCGAGACGGGGCCGCGCCACTGCGCCGAGGGCAGCACGTCGTTGACCGCGGGCACGGCCCAGAAGGCCGCCAGCCCGCCGAGGATCAGGCCGGTCAGGCCGCCGAGCGTGGCCAGCAGGCCCCGGCTCAGGCCGGCGCCCAGGGCGATGAGCAGGGCGACGATCAGCACGAGGTCGACAAGGGTCACGGATAGAAGGTAAGCGGTGAACCTGGGGCTGGGGGCGCCGCCACGCACCTCCGTCACCCGATCCGCAGATTTGCGGACGGAACGTTCACAGCGCGTGCGTCCCTTGCCTGCTGGTGCGCCGCCGCATACTTTCGGGCCGTGCTCGTATCGACAGGGTCCGGATCGACGTCAGGGTCTGGATCAACGACAGGGTCCGGATCGACGACCGGGGACCTCGCCCCGTCCCGCCCGGCCCGCTCCGACTTCCTGTGGACCGCTGTCGTCTCGGTGCTGGCCGCCTTCGGGATGATCGCGCTGGCGCTCCAGGCGAACGAGGCCGACGTGGACCCGGTCCTCGCGTACGTCGCGAGCTCCCTGTCCTGCCTGGCGCTGCCCGTCGCCCTGCGCCACCCGGTGGTCGCGACGGTCGTGCAGTGCCTCGCGACGGCGGCCCTGGACGTCATGGCGTCGGGGCCGGCCCCGTTCCCCGCCGTCACGATCTGCGTGCTCGTGGCCCACGTCGCCCTGGTCGCGCTGCGGCACGACTGGCGGATCGCCGTCGGCGTGTGGTGGACGATCGCCGGCGTGTCGGTGCTGCTGGTCGCCCTCGCCGTGGAGGACCGGCACTCCGAGGTGGCGGAGACCCTCGCCGTCGTCGTGCTGGGCCTGGCCTCCCTGATCGCCCTGATCGGCGGGATCGCCTCCCGGTATCGGCTGCGGATCCGCGGCGAGCTGGCCGCGGCCCGCCAGGACGCCCGGGTCGAGCACGAGCGGCGCACGCTCGTCGAGGAACGCACGCGCATCGCCCGCGAGCTGCACGACGTGGTGGCGCACAGCATGTCGGTGATCCACATGCAGGCGACGTCGGCGCCCTACCGGCTCGCCGACGTCGACGCGAGCACCCGGGCCGAGTTCACGGCCATCGCGGCCGGCGCCCGCGGCGCGCTGGGGGAGATGCGCCAGCTCCTCGGGGTGCTGCGCGAGTCCGGCGCGGCGCCCGAGACCGACCCGGCCCCCGGCCTGGCCCGGCTGCCGGAGCTCGTCGAGGGCACCAGCAGGTACGGTGCACCCGTGACCCTGGTGGTCGAGCCCGAGGTGGGACAGGTGCCCGACGTCGTCGGGACCACCGCCTACCGGATCGTCCAGGAGGCGCTGAGCAACGTGGTGCGGCACGCGCGTGGCGCGTCGGCGACGGTCCATGTCGACCGGGAAGGGACCGACCTGGTCGTCACCGTCAGCAACACGGCGGGCGGCACCGGCAGCGTCGAGCCGGCCGGCGGGACGCAGCGGTCGCGGCACGGGATCACCGGGATGCGGGAGCGCGTCGCCCACCTCGGCGGCGAGCTGCGGCACGGGCCACGGCCCGACGGCGGGTACCGCATCATGGCGCGGCTCCCGCTCCCGGCGTCGGACGGCGGGGACGGCCGTGACGGTGGAGACGGCGCGGGAACTGACACGGACAGCGGTACGGAGGGGGAGCGCGGGCGATGAGCGGAGCGGCGATCAAGGTGCTGGTGGCGGACGACCAGCCGATGATCCGGGTGGGCATCCGGGCCATCCTGGACTCGTACGCCGACATCACGGTCGTCGGTGAGGCGGTCGACGGCCGCGGCGCCGTCGACCAGGCCCGGCGCCTGGCCCCCGACGTCGTCCTGATGGACGTGCGCATGCCCGTGCTCGACGGCCTCGCGGCGACCCGGGAGCTGCTGGACCCGGCGAGCCGGCCGGCGGGCGCGCGGGCCGGGGAGGCAGCACACCGCCCGCGGGTGATGATGCTGACGACCTTCGACGCGGACCACTACGTCTACGAGGCCCTCCGGGCCGGCGCCAGCGGCTTCCTGCTCAAGGACTCCGGGCCCGACGAGCTCGCCGCCGCCGTCCGCGTCGTCGCGGCGGGCGACGCGCTGCTCGCGCCGGGCATCACCCAGCGCCTCATCGAGCGGTTCGTCGAGGCGGCGCCCCGCGACCCGGCGCAGCACCCCCTGGTCCAGAGCCTGACCGACCGCGAGCGGGAGGTGCTCACCCTGATCAGCCGCGGGATGTCCAACGGCGAGCTCGCCGCTGCCCTGGTCATCAGCGAGCAGACCGTCAAGTCGCACGTCAGCCGCATCCTGCAGAAGCTCGGCCTGCGCGACCGGGTGCAGGCCGTCGTCTTCGGGTACGAGAACGGGCTCGTCGTCCCCGGACGCTAGACCGTCCGGGCAGGTCCCGGGGTGAAAGATGGTCCTCTCGTAGGGGGCGGATCGCTCCCGCGAGGGACGCGGGTGCAGGACCGCGCTTCCTACGTTCGTGGTGTTCACGACCCAGCACCCGGACGACCCGAGAGGGAACCACCTCGATGCCCACCACCCCGCCGTCTGCCATCCCGCCGTCTGCCACCGCGCTACCTGACCTGCCCGACGGCGCCGCCTCCGCGCGGTTCACCGCCCGCGAGCGCTGGACGCTCGCCGCCGCCAGCCTGTGGCTGGTGGTCGGGCTGCAGCTCGACGCGTTCGCGCACTCCACCATCCCCGACCTGGAGACCTTCTGGACGCCGTGGCACGCGGTGATGTACTCCGGCATCGCGGCCTGCGGCCTCACGCTGGTCTGGCTGCTGCGCTCCCGCCTCCCGCAGACGGTGACCTACCGCAGCCTCCTGCGGGCGACGCCGTCCGCGCTGCGGCTGCCCGTGATCGGCATGGCGCTGCTGCTGGTCGGCGGCGGTATCGACACCCTGTGGCACAACCTGTTCGGCATCGAGAAGGGGCTCGAGATCTTCTTCAGCCCCAGCCACTACCTGATCATCGCCGGGATGGTCCTGGTGGCCGCGGGGCCCGCGCTGATGGTCGCGTCGTCCGCGAGCACCGTCTCCGCGACCGCTTCCGCGACCGTCCCCGCGACGCCGGGCCGGCGCCTGCGGGGCGCCGACGCCGTCCTGACGACCATCTCGGCCGTGCTCGCCGCCATCCCCGTGCACATCTACACCGGGCATGCCTCCGCGCTGGAGGAGCCGCTGCTCGGCACGGGCGACACGGACATGAGCTCCTTCTCGCTGGACGCCCAGATGTTCCACGCCTACGTGGGCAGCACCGTGGTGCTGCTCGTCCCGATCCTGCTGATCTCCCGCCGCTGGCGCCTGCCCGTCGCGGCGCCCACCGTGCTCGTCGCGGCCCCGGCGTTCCTCATCTGCCTGGTGCTCGGCGACGCGGAGCTCTGGCTGCCGGTGACCATCACGGCGGCGACCGCCGTCGTCGAGCTCGTGGCGCGCGCCCTGGCACCCCGGCTGCGCGCCCTCGGACCGGACCAGAGCTGGATGGTCCTGGGGCTGGCCGCGCCCGCCGTCGTCTGGGGCGCGGTGCTCGCGGTCAGCACCGTCACGGCCGGCGGTCCCGCCTGGAACCTGCACATGATCAGTGGGCTCCTCGCGCTCGTCGCCTTCACCGGGGCGGGCACCGCGTGGCTGGTGCGCCGGGTCCAGCCGGCGGGTGCGGCCGCCCAGGCTGAGCCTGCCCGGTCCACCCAGGCTGGGTCCGCTCAGGCTGACCGAACGCAGGCCGAGCGCACGCCGGCCGAGCCGGCCCCGACCGCGCCGTGAGCGTGGTCCGCCGGGGGGTGAGCGCGCTCGCCCTGGCCCTGGTGGTGCTGCTGACCGCGATCTCCCCGGCGGCCGCGCACGCCGGCGGCCTGAGCCCGACGGGCGTCCGCGGCGTCGTCCTCGACGTTTCGCCCCGGGTACCCGGGCTGACCGTCCGCGCGATCGAGGACGGCGCCCGGCTGGAGGTCCGCAACGCCACCGCCACCGCGGTGCGGGTCCCGGCCGGGGGCGGCCAGAAGCGACCCGTGACCGTCCCGGCGGGCACCACCCGCACCTGGATCGACGCCCGCGCCACCACCCTCGACCGCGACCTCGGCGACGCCGACCGCACCACCTGGTCCGTACCGCTGACCGCCGGCGGTACCTCGGTGACCGTGACCGGCGAGCACGTCGCCGAACCTGCGCCGCCCGCCCTGCCGTGGTGGGCGCTCGCGGCCGCCGTCGCCGGGACGCTGATCGCCGTCGCCCGCCGGGCCCGACGGCCCCACGTGCTCCTCGCGGTCGCCGGGCTGACGACCGTCGCGGCCTCGCTGGTCCACGTGGTCGGCTCGACGCTCGCGGTGCAGTCCGCGCCGCTGTGGGGCACGTTCCTCGACGCGACCGGGATCGGGCTGCTCGTCTGGCCCCTGGTGGTCGTCGCCGCGGTCGCGGCGATCCGGGGCCGCGCGGGCGGCGTCCTCGGGGTCTGCGCCGGAGCGGGGCTCAGCGTCGTCTTCATCCTGCCCGACCTGACCGTCTTCCACTTCGGCGTGCTCCCGTTCGCCGGACCCGACGCCCTCGAACGACTCCTCGTCGCCGTCGTGCTCGGCACCGGCACCGCGGCGGCCGTCGCCGGGGCCGGGGCGCTGCGGGCGCTCGCGGACTCCGGCGGCGGGGAGGGCGAGGCCTTGCCGCCGGGCCCGAGCCCGGCCCTGAACCCGAACGACGACCAGAACCAGAACCAGAGAGAGAACTCATGACGCGCACGACCACCCCGCTCCTCCTCGCCCGTGCCGCCGCGGCCGCCGTCGCCGCGGTCACCGTCGCCGGCGTGCTCGCCGGCTGCGCCGCCGCCGGGCCCGCTGCCGGGTCCGCCGACGCACCGCCCGCGGAGGCATCGGCGTCCGACACCGCTCACCAGGACCACCACGAGGCCGGGATCTGCACGGACGACCCCGCCACGGACGACCCCGCCACCGGTGAGCCGCCGGTCGAGGTCGAGGTCCGCTTCGCCGACGGCCGGGTCGAGCCCGCGCCCGGCCGAGTCGAGGTGCCGCTGGGCAGCACCGTGGTGCTCCGCGCCGAGGTGGACGCCCCGGCCGAGATCCACGTGCACGGCTACGACGTCGCCGCCGAGGCCGCTCCGGGCGACCCGGTCTGCCTCGAGGTCCTCGCCGACACCCCCGGGGTGTTCGACGTCGAGGCCCACCCGGAGACGCTGCTGCTGCAGCTCGCGGTCCGGTGAGCCCGCGCCACGCCCCGCTGGCGGCGCACGGCGTCGGCAGCTCGCAGGATCTTCCGCTGCCGTTCGACCTGGTGCTCCAGGCCGGTGCCGTGACCGTGGTCCTGTCGTTCCTGGTCGTCTCGTTCCTGTGGCGCACGCCGCGCGAGGGCGCCGTCCGGCCACTGCCCGCCCGGTGGGACGCCGTCCTGCGCTCGCCATGGTGGCGCGGGCCGGCCCGGGCGGTCGTGCTGGCGCTGGCGCTCTACACGGTCGGGAACGCCCTGCTCGGTCCCGCCGACGAGACCAACCCCGCCGCCCACCTGGTGTTCGTCTGGCTGTGGGTCGGGCTCGTCCCCGTGAGCGTCCTGCTCGGGCCGGTGTGGCGCGGGGTCAACCCGCTGCGCACGCTGCACGCCGGGCTCTGCCGGCTGCTCCGGGTGCCGGTCACGGGCCTCCGCCCGCTCGCCGGGCCCGACGACCGCGGCTGGGGGCACTGGCCCGCCGCCGTCGCGCTGCTCGCGTTCGTCTGGCTGGAGCTGGTCGCGCCGGACCGCACCGACCCCCGGCTGATCGGCACCTGGCTGACGGCGTACGCCGTCGTCCAGCTCGGGGCGGGGCTGGTGCGCGGCGAGAGCTGGTTCGCGCGCGGCGACGGGTTCGAGATGTACTCCGAGCTCGCCGGACGCCTGAGCGTCCTGGGCCGGGACGACGCCGGACGGTACGTGCTGCGCTCGCCCCTGGCCGGGCTGACGACGGCTGGATTCACCACGGCTGGGCTCACCAAGGCCGGGCTCAGCACGGCCGCGTTGGCGCGCGGCACCATCGCGTTCGTCGCCGTGTGGTGGGGCTCGACCATCTTCGACAGCGCGTCGGGCTCGCCGCTGTGGGCGGGGTTCGCGCAGTCGACGGGGGCGCCCGAGCTCGTCGCCACAGCGGGCCTGGTGGGCGTGTGCGTGCTGGTGGCGGGCAGCCTGCGCTGGACGACGCGCCGCGCGGACATCGCGCTGCCGCTGGTCCCGATCGCCGCGGGCTACACCCTGGCGCACTACGCGTCACTGCTGGTCGTGGAGGGTCCGCGCGGGCTGTGGCTGCTGGTGGGGCAGTGGGCTCCTGGGGCCGACGGCGGTTCGTCCGGCTTCGTAGCGCCCGACGTCGCCGTGCCCGACCCCGCCGTGATCGCCGTCGTGCAGGTCGTGTGCATCGTGCTGGGCCACCTGGTCGGCGTGCTCGCCGCGCACGACCGCGCGCTGCGCGCGGCCCCCGGCCGGCAGCACACCCTCGTGCTCGCGGACGAGCTGCCCGGCGTGCTGCTCATGGTGGTCTACACCTGGGCGGGGCTGTTCCTGCTGTTCGCGGCGTGAGCTCCCTTGCCTGAGGCACCCTTGCCTGCGGCAACACCGCAGGAACATGGGGAAAACCCGTAACTGTGCGCCCACCCGTTGTGCGCCGTCGGCGGCCGAATGTACGTTCCCGCCACGACCAGCCGGGCCTCAGCGGCCGGCCAGGCCACTCACAGCGATGACCACAGCGATGACCACAGCGATGACCGCCGGGTAGTCCCGCCCGGCGGGAAGGATCACGTCGAGGGAGCACCCCGATGCGTCGTGCACACCGATCCACCCCCAGAAACAGCACAGCCAGGAGCAGAACCCCCAGAACCCTGGTCACGGCGGTCGCCGCCGTGACGCTCGTCCTGTCCGCCTCGCTCGTCGCCTCGGCAGCGCCGCCGAAGGTGTCCGACGCCGGGGCGGTGCAGGACTCGACAGCCCAGGACTCGAAGGCGGCACACGCCGAGGCGGCACAGGCAGAGGCGGCGGCCGCCGCCCTGACCTGGTCCGACGAGTTCAACGGCGCCGCGGGCAGCGCGCCCAACGCGGCCAACTGGAACCACGAGACCGGCGCCGGCGGCTGGGGCAACAACGAGCTGCAGAACTACGTCAACTCCCGCCAGAACTCGGCCCTGGACGGCAACGGCAACCTCGTCATCACGGCCCGGCAGTCGGGCAGCGGCTACACGTCGGCCCGCCTGACGACCAAGGGCAAGGTGCAGCCGCAGTACGGCCGTCTGGAGGCGCGCATCAAGATCCCGCGCGGCCAGGGCATCTGGCCGGCGTTCTGGATGCTCGGCGGCCAGTTCCCGGGCACGCCGTGGCCCAACTCCGGCGAGATCGACATCATGGAGAACATCGGCCGCGAGCCCAACCGGGTGCACGGCACGCTGCACGGCCCGGGCTACTCGGGCGGCAACCCCATCACCGGGTCGTACGCGCACCCGCAGAACTGGTCGTTCGCCGACGACTTCCACACGTTCGCGGTCGACTGGAGCCCCAACTCCATCACCTGGCTCGTGGACGGCAACGCCTACCAGACGTTCACGCCCGCCAACACGGGCGGCAACCCGTGGGTGTTCAACCAGCCGTTCTTCTTCATCCTGAACGTCGCCGTCGGCGGCAACTGGCCCGGCTACCCCGACGGGTCCACGCAGTTCCCGCAGCAGATGGTCGTCGACTACGTGCGCGTCTACGACTCCACCGGTGGCGGCGGGGGCGGCCGCACCGGCACGGTCCGGGCGAGCAACGGCATCTGCCTCGACGTCGCCGGGGCGTCCTCGGCCAACGGCACGCCGATCCAGCTCGCCAACTGCAACGGCAACGCCGCCCAGTCGTGGACGGTCGGCACGGACGGCACGGTCCGTGCGCTCGGCAAGTGCCTCGACGTCGCGAGTGGCGGCACGGCGGCGGGCACCCCCGTCCAGCTCTGGGACTGCAACGGCACCGGCGCCCAGCAGTGGGCCTCGACGAGCGGCACGCTGGCGCTGCGCAACCCGCAGTCGGGCCGCTGCCTCCAGCCGGTGGGCCGCGTGCAGACCGACGGCACCCGCACGGAGATCGCCAACTGCGACGGCACCACGGTCCAACGCTGGACCCTCCCCTGACCCCGACCCCCTGACCCGGCACACCGACACCCGCTGACCTCACCTGCCCACTCAGTGATCCGGCACCCGCCGCCGAGGTGCGCTTCTACCCAGTCATTACGCCCGAAAACACCGTGATTCCGGGCCCAATGACTGGCTAGAAGCGCACCTCTGGCGTCCGCGCGGCCCGGGGCGCGGCTGGCCGGGGTCACCGCCGGCCCGACTCACCGCCGGCGGGGCAGCTACCGGTGGATCGTCGGGACGACGGGCGGTCGCCCGGTCCGATCGTCACGACGACGACGCCCACCACCGAAGTGCGCTTCTACCCAGTCATTCGGCCCGAAAACAGCCTGATTCCGGGCCCAATGACTGGGTAGATGCGCACCTCTGGCGTCCGTGTGGCCCGGGGTGCGGCCGGCCGGGGTCGCCGCTGGCCCGACTCACCGCCGGCGGTAATCGCGGGCCGATCGCGACGACGACGGCGACGCCGTCCAAGCCGATCGCCACGAGGACGGCGACGCCGTCCAAGCCGATCGCCACGACGGTGGCGAGGTCGACCGGGCCGATCATGACGACGACGGCGTCCATCACCAAGGTGCGCTTCTACCCCGCCATTGGGCCCGGAAACAGCGTGATTCCGGGCGCAATGACGGGGTAGAAGCGCACCTCCGAGTCGGCGGGAGTTGGCGTCGGCAGTTAGAGGTGGATCGTCAGGATCACGGCCAGGCCGCCCAGGCCGATCGTCACGACGACGGCGCCCGCCATCGCGAGCAGGCCCGCGCCCGGGGAGTCGTGTCCCGGACCCCGGGCCGGGATCGGCACCCGCCGCGCGTGGCGGCGTCGGGAGGCGAGCCAGAGGTAACCCGCCAGCAGCAGCCCGACCAGGCCGGGCAAGAGCCAGACCGCGCTGCCGAACAGCGCCGGCAGCAGACGCGCGCCCACCAGCGAGACCGCGGCGACCGACAGCGCCGTGCGCCGCCACGCCAGCTCCGTCCGCTCGGGCTGCAGCCCCGGGGGAGGCGTCGGCCCGGCGGTTCCCGGCGCAGGGGTGCCGGGGGCGTTCATCGCAGCAGCACGCCCAGGAGCACGAGCACCCCGACCACCGAGACGACGACGGCGAGCACCACGCCCACGATCGTCGACGGCAGCGGCGACCCGCTGCGCAGCGCCCGCTCGACGTGCCCCCAGCCCGCCCAGGCGATCAGCGGCAGCACCGTCCCCGCGACGATCAGCACGATCGACGCCGCGAGCCGCAGCCCGGGCTGCAGGTCGAGCCCGAGCGTCTCCAGCGCCACCCCGCCCGCCACCAGCGCCAGCGCGGTCCGGATCCAGGCCAGGAAGGTCCGCTCGTTGGCGAGGGAGAACCGCGCGTCGGGCTCCGAGCCGACGCCGAACACCGAGCCCGGGAACCGCCGCTCGTCGGGCCGGCTCATCGGGCGTCCGTCCTGAGCCGTGCCGCCGACCCCGACCCGAGGAACGCCGCGGGTCGGGCCGCCCGGGACGACGCCGTGCGAGCCCGCGCCACCCGGGGCCGTGCCGCGCTGGGCTCTGCTGTGCCGAGCGCCGTCCGGAGCCGTCCGGCGCCGCCGTGGGGGGAGCGGCCAGTCCAACCGTCAGTGCACCCGTTCGTGCTGCCGACCATGCGGGCGCCTTTCTCTCGTACTGCCTGCGGGTCTGCCCATTCTCTCGTGCCGAGGCCCGCCGTCCTGCCAGTGCTGTCGTGCCCCGGTCCTCTCACCGCTACGGTCTCACCGGCGTTGTCCCTGCGCCGACGTCGTCCCCGTACCGACGTCGTCCCCGCGCTTCCGCCGCGTCACGTCCGCCGCGTCACGCCCGCCATGTCACGCCTGTTGCGTCACCGTGGCCTTGACCTCCCGCGGTGTCGCGCCGGCCGAGCCCTCCGCGCCCCGCGACCCCGTCGCCCTCCGCGCCCGGACCAGCGGCACCACCACGGCCGCCGCCACGGCCAGCACCACGAGGCCGAGCAGGGCCCACGGTACGGCCCAGCCGCTCGCGGCGTCGTTCGCGGAGGTGACGCCGCCCCCGCCGATGCCGATCACCAGACCGTCCACGCGCACGGTCGCCTCGGCCCGCACCAGCGGGCGGACGCCGGACACCGTCACCACGCGCTCCACCGTCGAGCCGGGCAGGATCTCGGGCAGCTCGCCCGACGCCGTCGCCGGGTCACCGAGCCACGCCGTCCCGCCGGGACCCGCCACGGCGACCGTCTCCGTGGGCACGAGCCGCGCGGTGCCGCTGTTGGTCAGGCTGTACCGGACCGTCGAGGTGACGGTGCCGAACGGGTTGGCGGACAGGTCGGTCGTGACGCTCACGTCGCTGATCCCCAGCCCGGGCGCCAGGTCCCCGGCCACGCGCGCGTGCACGCGCAGCGCCAGGCGGCGGTCCACGGTGAGCGCCGAGTCGCCGACCCGCTGCGTCAGCGCCGTGACGACGCCGCCCGAGTGGTCGCCGGGCGCGGCGTCGTCGGGCACGCGGAGCGTGAACGGGACCTCGGCGGACTCGCCGGGCTCCAGGTCCAGCGTGCCCCGCCGGAAGGTGAGCCAGGTGCCGAGCCCCGTCGCGGGGTCGTCGGCGGTCAGCAGGTCGATGTGGCCGCTCGGCGTCGTGAAGGCGTCTGTGCCGTACACGCTGAGCTGCAGGGGAGCGGCCGACCGGTTCGTCACCACGAGGGCGTCCGAGACGCGGTCGCCGGGCTCGACGGCGTAGCCGTAGTTGGCGCGGCCCTTGCCCTGCCGGTTGTCGGCGGGGGTGACGGACCACGAGATGCCGTCGTCGCTCGCAGTGAGGACCGGCGCGGCCGGGACAGCACCGGCGGCCGTGGCGGCCGGCGCGGAGACGATCAGGGCGCCGAAGGACAGGGCGCCGAGCAGCGCGACCGCTGCCGCGGCGCGTCCGAGGACGCGTCGCGGCAGCGGGCCTGCACGGTGTGGCAGAACGGACACGGGACCGTCAGCCCACCGCTGTGAGCGTGAGGACGCTCGCGTAGTCGCCGGCCGGCGTCTCCAGCGGGATGCGCAGGTCGAGGGCGGCGTCCGCCGTCACCGAGCCCGACGCGTGCCCCGCCGGCGCGGACACCAGGGTGGCGCCCGCCGTCAGGCCGGAACCGGTGCTCGGCCGCACCAGCGCGCCGGCGACGGCGCCACCGGTGTTCTCCGAGACCGACGGCGACCAGCCCAGGCTGCTGCCCGGGAAGGACGCCGAACCACCGGTCGCGAAGAAGTCGGTCGCCGTGCCGTTGATGCTCCACGCCGGGCCGCCGGCCCGCGTGTCGCTGACGGTGACCCGCTTGAGGTCGCCCGTCGCGGTCAGGGCGCCCGCGCCCGCCTCGGCGGTGCCGAGGCTCACGGCCCCGGCGCCGCCCACGACGGTCCACGTGAACGCACCCGGCTCGCCGGGCTCGCCCGGGTCCTCACCCTCGGGCACGGTGACCTCCAGGTCGATGTCGCCCGAGCCGCCCGGCGTCGCGAACGACACCGGGATGCCCAGCTCCTGGGCGGCGTTCGCCGCAGCCCCGCCCGCGGCGTACGTGTAGACGCCGTAGGCACCGGTCGCGGTGTCCGACGGCGCGACCGCGAGCTCGGCCGTGAACGTGCCGTCCGGGTTGAGCAGCACGAGCTGGCCGGCCACGTTCGGGAAGTCCGCCTTGACCTGCGAGTACGACGGCTCCGGCAGGGCCCACTTCTGGACGAGCACCGTCCGGGCACCCGAGCCGGCGCCCTCCGACGGCCGCCACGGGCTCCCGAAGGAGCCGAACACCACGTACACGCCCGTGGGCGCGCCCGCGGCGACCGGCGGGCGGCCCGAGGTGTTGATGTTGGCCGCCGGGTCGAAGCCCGAACCGGTGGCCGTGACGGTCTCGCCCTCGGGGTCCACGCCCGACGCCTTCGACAGCGTCACGGTCGGGTTCCACTCCTCGGGCTGCTCCGTGGGCGCGCTGGTCTGCGCGCTCACGGAGAAGTTGTCGAGGGCGGCGCCCTCGGCCAGGAAGTCCTGGAGCGCCGAGGCGCCGTCGGCCGTCAGGGTCACGCCCGTCCCGGAGACGGTCACGGCGTCGGCGGAGACGTTCACCGTCGTGTTCGCGACCTCGCCCAGCACGACGTCGTCGCCGCCGTACGTGCCGGGCTCGTAGCCCAGGTTGTTCTCCGGGATCTCGACGGCGAGGTCGCCCACGAGGGTGCCCACGCCGCCGTCGACCACCACGGCGACGTCCTTGACCGTCACCGTGAAGGCGTGCGACGGGAAGTGGTAGACGGCGCCGCCCGCGCTGGCGACCGTCAGGTTGTCCGCGTCCGTGACCGTGCCGCCCGTGACGGGAAGCAGGTAGGGAAGCGTCTCGTTCGGCGGGGTGGTGTCGAGGGGCGCGGCGGGGGTGCCGTCCTCGTCGAACTCGCCGGGCGCCACGAGCGTGATCCGCTCGCCGATCGGGACCGCGCCGATGGGCGGGAGGGCCGCCGTCTGGCGCCCCACGTAGTTGCGGAAGCTCTCGCGGAAGCCCCAGGCCAGGTCGCCGCTGTCCGCGGTGACCTCGCTCGGCTCCGCCGCGGCGGCGGTCAGCGCGACGAGCGGTGCGGCGGCCAGCGCCGTGCCGAGCGTCGCGGCCAGTCCGGTCGCGAGGAGCGCGTGCCCGGCGCGGTGCCGCGGACGGCCCGCCGGTCTGCTGCGTGTCATCAATTCATGCCTCTCTCTGGGGATGGACTGCGGACTGGGGGTCTCAGGAGTCGCGCCGCCGGAAGGGCAGCACGAGCCAGCCCTGCCGGAAGCCGAGGATCGCCACGGACGCGGCGACCAGCAGCACGGCGGTCAGGACGGCGAGCCGGCGGCCGGCGGGGCCGTCCGGGAGCAGGCCGTCGGGGATCAGGTCGGCGCCGGCCGCGCCGAGCGTGGCGGCGGCGACCGGGAGGAACGAGGCGGGGGCGTCGGGGTCGGTTCCCGTGCGCGCGGAGCCGCCGGCCCCTGCGTCGCCGCCGGAGCCCGCCGCGCCCGGGGGAGCGGTGCCGGGGGGCGGGGCGGCCGCGGGAGGCGCGGCGGTGCCGCCGCCCCCTGTGCCTGCTCCCGCGCCGCCGCCCGAGCCGTTGCCGCCGTTCCCGCCCGACCCGCCCGGGCCCGCGCTGCCGACGGACCGCTCGGCGTCGAAGCTGACGCTCACGTTCGCGGGCGTCTTGATCTCGTCGCGGGTGCCGGTCGAGTACCAGAACTCGGGCTCGCCCACGAGCTGGTGGAAGGTCACGAACGACTGCGGGAACGCGCCCCAGCAGCTCCCCGCCGGGTCCTCGCGGAGCTGTGGCACGCGGCTGCCGGTGCTCACGCGCTCGCCGCAGTAGTCGGGCACGAGGTGCCCGCCGCGCGAGGCCGGGTCGAGCTTGCGTCCGGTGAAGGTCACGAGCTGTGCCCTGGTCGCGGGCAGCGGCTCCCAGATGGTCATGTCCTGCTGGTCGGTGCCGTACCCGCCGAGCGTGCCGGTGAGCGCGCCGTTACCGGCGGCGTCCAGGCGCAGCTCCGGGTCGGTGACCCACCAGTAGACGAGGCCGCCGTAGAACACCACGGTGAAGCTGCCGGACCACTTGATGCGCACCGAGCCGTCGGCCTCGCGCGTTCCGGTGCCGCCCGTGAGCACCACCTCGGCGCCCGTCGTGCGCCCCGCGGAGTACGACACGGGGCGGCCGTCCGGGGACGTGCAGCGCGTGCCGAACGTGGCGGTGCGCTGCGTGGCGTTCGCGCCCCGGCCGACGGTCCGCAGCACCCGGACGTCGCCCGACCGCCCGTGGTACAGGTTCTCGTCGGCGGTGGTCCAGATGCGCCCGCCGCCTGTGTTCCCGTCCGTGCCGGGACGGCCCGCGACCAGGAAGTTGCACTGGCCCGCGAGGTGGCTCTCCGACCCGGCCTGCACGCTGACGGCCCAGCGCAGCTCGGCGTTCGTCAGCCGGTTGTCCTCGCCCTCGCCGGGCGGTTCGGTCGCGTCGTCGGGCACGGTCACCGTGAGCAGGAGGGGGCCCTGGTCGTCGCCGGTGCCCGACGCCGCGGCCGCAACCGTGGTCGCCGAGAGGAGCAGGGTGAGCACGACGGCGGCGGCCGTCGCGGCGCCCCGCCGACGGCGGGTCGTGCGGCTCATGCGCGGGCCTCCTGCTCGGCGGGGGCGGGCTCGTGTGCCGGGGAAGGTTCTGTCGGAGGCTGTTCTGCCGGGGCGGGCTCCGGCGCGGCGTGCCGGGGCGCGGCGGGTTCTGTTGCGGCAGGTTCCGTCTCGACGACGGCGGCCGGTGCGTGCTCAGCCGCGGGTGCGCTGTCTGCCGGAGCCGACTCGTGCGCCGCCGCCTGACCGTTCGCCGGTGTGTGCTCGTTCGCCGATGCGTGCCCTGCGTCCGCGCTCTCGCGGTCCGCGCTCCTGCCGTCCGAGTCGTCGCTGTCCGTGCCTGAGCGGTTGGCGTCCGTGCCGTCTGCGCCTTCGGCGGCTTCTCCGGCGTCCTGCACTCCGGCGTCCTGCTCTGCGACCACCTGCTCCGCCGCGTCCCGCTCCGCCCGGCGTCGGTCCGCGCGGCGCTTCAGCGCCGTGACCAGCGACGAGAGCACGACGACGAGCAGCAGCAGCGCCGCGACGCCCACCGCGATCTCCTCGGGGCGCCAGGAGTCGCCCCCGTTCGCACCGTTGGCCCCCGCGCCGTTCGCACCGGTAGCGCCCGCGGCACCCGCCGCCTCGGCGGCGGCCTCCGCGGCCGAGACCTCGGCCGGGTCTCGGGTGACGGTCACCTCGGTCTCGATGTTCGTCCCGGAGGACGCCCCGGACAGCCGCAGCACGTGCGTGCCCGTGCGCAGTTCGGAGGGCAGTTCCAGGAGCCCCGCGACCTCGCCGTGGTTGCCCGCGACCAGCGGCCCGACGGCGAGCAGGCCGTCGTCGAGCGTGACGCTCACCTGCTCGCCGGGCTCCAGGCCCTGCGCGCCGAAGCTCAGCACCCGGCCGACGACGGCGGTGGCCTGGTCGACGCCGAGGCTCGCCTTGACCGGCCGGTCCTTGGCGTCGTCGTCGGACCCGGTGTCGCCCGAAACAGCGCCGCCCCCGGAACCCGAGCCTGACCCGGCCCCGCCGCCGGACGCGCCCGCCCCGGAGCCGGCGGCGTCGTCCTGCGCGCTGCCCGCGCCCGAACCGCCGCCCGAACCCGAACCCGAGCCCGACCCGGAACCGGAGCCGGCACCGGCGAACGTGACGGGCGTGAACGTCTCGTTGTTCGCGTTGCGGACCCCGTGCGCGCCGATCGTGATGATGCCGCACTGGACGGTCGTGCAGTCCACGGTGCCGCCGTCGGCGGCCTCGAAACGGGCGCCGGGGATCACGAGGTTCGTGGACCAGGTGCCGTTCGCGGCGACGGTGCCGCCGTTCGCCTCCGCCTCCGTGCTCGACCTCGGGAACGCGACGAACCGCTGGTAGCCGGCGTTCTGCGCGGTCTCGGCGTCGGGCACGTACCGGTAGGTGTCGCCGGACACGCCGCCGCGGCTGGGCGCCCACGACCCGCCCGAGGGGTCCGAGACCCAGCCGAAGAACACGTACACCCCGCCGAACGCCTTGGGCACCGACTGGAAGCCGCTGCCGGAGACGCGCACCGTCGTGGCCGAGCCCGCGTCGGGCTGGCCCGAGACGGCGACGCGGGCGGCGGCGTGCGCCGTCAGCGCCGGGCCGAGCAGCGCGAGCGCGACCACGACGACGAGGGCGACCAGGGAGATCGCCGGGCGGGGCAGGTGACGGGAGGTCATGCGTGGTCCTCGCTGAGGGCGTCGGTTCGGGTGTCGTGCCGGACGTCGGACGGGGCGTCGGCGGGCGCGGCGTCGGCGTCGCCGTACGCGGCGGAGTCGGCCGCGTACCGGGGGAGCACCAGCAGCCCGCCCGTGAGGGGGTGCCGCACCACGTCGACCGGGTGCTCGTAGACCCGGGACAGCAGGTCGGCGGTCAGCACCTCGGCGGGCGCGCCGACGGCGGCGACCCGGCCGCCGTCGAGCACCAGCACGCGGTCGGCCCAGGCGGCGGCGAGGGCCAGGTCGTGCAGCACGACGACGACGGCGCCCCCCTCGCTCGCGTGCCGCCGGGCGTGGCGCAGCACGTGCTCGGTGTGCCGGACGTCGAGCGCGGCGGTCGGCTCGTCGAGCAGCAGCAGCGTGGTGTCCTGCGCGAGCAGCCGCGCGAACGACGTGCGGGCCTTCTCGCCGCCCGACAGCGTGGGGAAGCGCCGCTCGGCCAGCCCGACGACGTCGGCGGCCGCCAGAGCGCGGGCGACCACGGCGTCGTCGTCGGCGGGTGTGCTGTGGCTCTGCTTGCCGGAACTCTGCTTGCTGGGCTTGCCGGAGCTCTGCCAGGGCGCGCGCCCCATGCGGACTACGTCGATCACCCGGAACGGGAAGCTGACCTGGTTCTCCTGGAGCAGCACGGCGCGCAGCCGGGCCAGCTCGGCGGTGCGGACGGCGCCCAGGGGCGTGCCGGTCCAGGCCGCCTCGCCGCCGTCGGGGGCGCGGTCGCCCGCCAGGACCGAGACGAGCGTGGACTTGCCGGCCCCGTTCGGCCCGACGACTACGAGCACCTCGCCGGGGCGGATCTCCAGGTCGACGCCGTCGAGCAGCACGGCGTCCCCGGCGGTGACCCGGACGCCGGCCAGGGTGAGTAGCGGCGTCGGCCCGGTCGCCGACGTCGGCTGTGCATCCTGCTGCGCGGACTGCTGCGCGGCCGGCTGTGCGGTCTGCTGTGTCGGTGTGGTCGGAGCGCTCATGCCCAGCCTCCCGCGGTGCGCCGCGTGCGGCGGATGAGCCAGAAGAAGAAGGGCCCGCCGACCAGCGCGGTGAGCATGCCGATCGGCAGGTCGGCGTAGCCGACGGCGGTGCGCGCGACCAGGTCGGCGGCCAGCAGCAGCAGGGCGCCGCCGAGCGCGCTGAGCGGCACCAGCACGCGGTGCGCCGGGCCGACGGCCATGCGGATCAGGTGCGGCACCACGAGCCCGACGAACGCGATGATGCCGCAGAACGCCACGCCCGCGGCGGTGAGCACGGCGACCACGACGATGCTGAGCACGCGCAGCCGCTCCACGTCGACGCCGAGGTGCCGCGCCGACCGTTCGCCCAGCGACAGGAGGTCCAGGCGGCGGGCCAGGAGCAGCGCGCCGACCAGGCCGATCAGCACGAGCGGCGCGACCACGCCGACGTACGCCCAGCGGGTCCCGTTGAACGAGCCGAGCTGCCAGAACACGATCTGCTCGCGCGCCTGCGTGTCCCCGAGGAACGTGGTCAGCGCGAGACCGGCGCCGCACACGGCGTTCACGGCCACGCCGGTGAGCACGAGCGTCACCACCTCGGTGCGGCCCGCCGACCGGGCCAGCCCGTAGACGAGGAACGTCGCGACGAGGCCGCCCGCGAAGGCCGCGGCGGCCGTGGTCCAGGGGCCCAGGGCGGTCAGGCCGAGCACGATCGTCACGGACGCCGCGACGGCGGCCCCCGACGAGACGCCGACGACGCCGGGCTCGGCCAGCGGGTTGCCGAACACGCCCTGCATGACGGCGCCCGCCGTCGCGAGCGCGGCCCCCACCAGCGCGGCCATGACGACGCGCGGGAACCGGATGGTCCACAGGGCGGCGTCGCCGTTCGGGTGCGCCGGCATCGGGCCGATGTCGAGCCCCGCGTGGTGCAGCAGCGAGCCGACGACCTCGGCGGGCGGCACGTGGAGCTGGCCGGAGCCGGCGGACACGACGGCCAGCACGCCCAGCGCGACGACCAAGCCGCCCGCGACGATCGCGGTCCGGGCCGGGCGGGACGGCGGAAGGGCGGGGGTACCGGCGTCGGGCAGGCGCCCGAGGCTCTTGCGCCGGGGGTTCCTGCGCTTGGTGTCCCTGTGCTTGGTTTCGCTGGGCGCGGGGCCCGTGCGCTCGGGGTCCGTCCCGGCGTGCGCGTTCGCGGTCGAGCCGGCGTCGGGCTCCGCAGGCTGGACGGGCGGCCGGGCCGTGGGGCTCACGGCGGGGCTGCCGGACGCGCGCGTCGTCGGCGTCACGAGAGGCTCTCCGGCGCGTAGAACGCGCGGGCGAGCGCGTCGAGCACGTCGGCCGACTTGGGCCCGAACGACAGGATCTCCGTGTCGTCCATGGCGACGAACCGGCGGTTCTCGCCGGCCGGCGTCTGCGCCAGGGCGGGTACCTGCTCCAGCAGCCCGTCGACGCCGCCCACGGACTCCAGCCCGCCGGTCATCAGCAGCACCAGGTCGGGCTGCATGGACACGAGGCCCTCGTCGTTCAGCGGGCGCATGCCCTTCCAGCCCACCTCGGCGGCGGCGTCGATCCCGCCCAGCCCCTCGATGAGGGAGTCGGCCCCCGACTCGTCGCCGAACAGGTAGTACACGCCGGACTGTCCGCGCACGTAGAGGAAGATCACGCGCGGCCGGACGGCGGCGTCGGCCGGGGCCAGGGCCTCGACCTGGGCAAGCGTGTCGTCGACGGCGGCCTCGGTGCGCTCGGCCAGGGCCTTGCCCTCGGCGGGCAGGCCGAGCGCCGCGCCCGTGGCCTCGGCGAGGTCCGCGGAGGTGTCCAGGCTGCGGTGGCTGTCCAGCACGACGACGGGGATGCCGGCGTCGCGCATCTGCAGCACCACGTCCCAGGGGCCCAGCGTGGTGTCCGTGAGGATGACGGTCGGCGCCAGGTCGAGGATCGCCTCGCCGGTGAGCTCGTGGCCGTTGGACGTGACGACCGGGCGGTCCGCGATCTCCGGGAAGCCCGACGAGATGTCCCGGCCGACGACGCTGTCGCCCAGCCCGAGCTCGAACACGATGCGCGAGAGCGACCCGTACAGGTCCAGCGCCAGGATGCGGCTGGTGTCGGTGACGGTCACCTCGGTGCCCTGCGCGTCCGTGACGGTCGCGGGCAGCGCCGGGCTCGGGTCGGTGGCGACGGGTTCGACGGGGCGGTCGGGTGTGCCCACCGTGATCTCGCCGGTCCAGGCGCGCGGGTCGGCGATCGGCTCCAGCTCGGCCAGCGGCTGCGTGCCGACGACGGCGCCGTCGTCCTCCGCGTGGCCCGCGAGGGGGAGCTGCATGCCGCACCCGGCGACCAGGGCGGTCACCGTGAGCAGCACGCCGACGCCGAGCGCGCGACGGCGGGGGTGGGGGCGGGGCGTGTGGTGCTGGGCTGTCGGGTGGGACGCCGACCTGCTCGGGGTACGCGACGCGGCGGGATCGGGGCCGGCTGCGGGCAGGCGTGACATCGGACAGCTCCCTTGGACGCCGGGACACCGCCCGGTATGGAATTAGGTGTGCCTAACTTAGGCGAGGCGAGCCTGAAGAAGTCAAGCCAGGTCGGCACTTGATGCGATAAATCACCCAAGCTGCCCCAGGCTGGCGGGCGGCTGCCTCGCAACCCCGCCGTCGCTTCACTCCGCGCCGTTGACCACAGCAGTTGCTGCCAGAGGAGGCCCGCCGCTGGCAGCAACTGCTGTGGTCGATGCGCGAGTGGCTCCTGTCAGGGTCCCCAGACGCGCGAAGCGCGCCGCAGGCGGGTCGGGTCCCGTCGGCGGCGCGCTTCGTGTGTTGTCACTCGTAGTAGTGAACGGTCTTTCGCAGGTGGTCCGCGTGGTCGTAGATCTGGTCCAGCGACTCGATCGGGTGCCTGGTCTCGGCCTTCGACTCGTCGAAGAGGCCGAGGTACTTCTGCCCTCTGTTGAAGTGGAGCCGCGCGATGGGCTTGCGATTGTTGTCGTCGAGCAGCACGCCCATGTAGCTCTTCGTGTCGCGCTGGACGATCCGGACCGGCGGAACTTCACTGCACGCGATGGCGCGCACGATCTGAAATGCCTCGATCTCCTCGAGAGTCGTCTCGAGGCCGCGGTCCGATCCCGGCTCGGCCGCGTCGAGGCTCGCCTCGACGGGTGCCTCGGCCGTCAGGTCGGTCGAGCCGGCCGTTGCATAGACCTTTCCGCCCAGCGCTGCCTTGATCCGGTCGTTGACCTGGTCGGCCAGGAATTGCTGCATCGCCTTCGCGACAAGGCCACGGAACTGCTCACGAACCTTCTGCGTGAAGGACCCCTCATAGACGCGACCGGTCAGGTTCTTGATCCACTCGTCATCGGCATCGCGAAACTGGGCCGCGAGAGCGCGCTTGAGTGCGCCGATGTACTTGAGCTCCTCGGCCGCGCTGACGACGGAGTCCACATCGAAGGTCTCCTTCGTCAGCTTCTGCACTTCGGGGATGAGGGACTCGTCGAGCTCGAGCAGGTCCAGCTGCAGGAACGGTGTGTCGTCCATGCGGTTCGGCCTGTCAAGGTCAGTGAAGAAGTGATATCGCTGACCGTTGGTGAGGATGGCGATTCGCGCGTTCGCGACCGCGAAGTAGCGGAAGAGCTGGGAGGCGTGGTTGAGCGTGAGCGGAGCGCCGACGGGCTTGGCCTCGATCAGGATCTGGACCTCGCCGTCCTTGACGATCGCGTAGTCGATCTTCTCGCCCTTTTTGGTGCCGATGTCAGCCGTGAACTCAGGGACTACCTCGTCCGGGTTGAACACGTCATAGCCGAGTACGTGCGCGATGAACGGCATGATGAAGGCATTCTTTGTCGCCTCCTCTGTTTCGATCGCGGCCTTCTGCTGCTCGATCTTGGTTGCCAGCGAAGCGATTCGCTCAGCGATATCCATCATTGGACCTCTGTTCCGGTGACCAGTAGCTTCAGGCCACCGGATGTTAGTCCGTGCGCTCCGCCAGGGTGCTGAATCTGTTGCTGCGGAGCCGAAGATCACCCGGGTGATGATTTTGATTCTTCTGGATGAAAGTTTGGAGCGGCCCGCTGGAAAAACCACCCGAAACGGAGGTGGTGGTGGGGTCGGGCGGTCCGCCACACTGGCCGCATGACCGACTCGATCCCTGCCGACTCGACCCCCGTTGAGCCGACTCCGGTCGAGCCGGGCCCGGCTGAGCCGGTGCCCGCCGGGCCGAACAGCATCGGGCCCCGGATCGGCGTCGGGCGCGAGGCCGAGGTGTACGCCTGGGGGCCCGACGCCGTCGTCAAGCTGTACCGCTCCGGCTTCGACGGGCACCACACCGAGGCGCTGGCCCTGGCCGGCCTCGCCGGGTACCGGGTCGCCCCGGCGCTGGTCGACGTCGTGACCAGCGACGGGCGACCCGGCCTGGTGCTGGAGCGTCTCGCCGGCGCCGACATGCTCGACGTGCTGCGCCGTCGGCCGTGGCAGGTGCGCGCGCTCGCGCGGACCCTGGCCGAGACCCACCTCGCCGTGCACGAGGTGCTCGGACCGGCTGACCTGCCCGACGTCCGCCAGGTGCTCGCCGCCCGCATCGGCGGCGCGACCCTGTCCCGGGAGCTGCGGGGCTTCGCGCTGCGCCTGCTCGACGGGCTGCCGTCGGGCGACCGGCTGTGCCACGGCGACTACCACCCCGGCAACGTGATGGTCGGAGGCGACCGGGTCAGCGTCATCGACTGGCCCAACGCCGCGCGCGGCGTGCCCGAGGCGGACCACGCCCGGGCGATCCTGTTGCTCCAGTGGGCCGACCCGCTGTCCGCCGTTCCGCGGGGCGGGCCCGGGCTGGCCAAGCGCGGGCTGATCGCTGCCGGGCGGTCGATGCTCACCCGCGGCTACGCGCTGACCTACGCCGACGGCGCGCCGGGCGAGCTGCGCGACCTGGAGTCGTGGCTTGTGGTGCACGCCGCGGCCCGGCTGTCCGAGGGGGTCGCCGCCGAGCGGGCCCGGCTCCTCGACTGGCTGGTGCGCGCCCAGCACGCCTTCGAGACCTGAGCCGGCTCCGAGACCTGAGCCGCCGTCGAGACCCGGCGCGCCTTCGAGACGCAGCAACCCTCCGCGACGCAGCACCCCTTTGAGACCTAAGTTTCTTCGCTTTGAGCCGGCTGAAAGCGAAGAAACTTAGGTCTCGAAGGGGATGGGTTACCAGGCAACTCACCCGTCGCCCGGCGTAGCGTTGGGCCCGGAGGTGGGTCATGAGCGACAACCGTGCGGGGGCCGCCGGCGGCGGCGCGATCTACGGGCTCGGCGTCATCGGCGCCTGGGTCTACTTCTGGCAGCAGGCCGACGGGTTCTGGGAGTTCGTCTGGGCCATCGTCCAGGGCCTCTTCTGGCCGGCCTTCATGGTGTACGAGGCGTTCCAGGCGCTCGGCGGCTAGGCCCGAGGCGGCCCGGCCTGTCCGTTCCGGCGCGCGGTCCCCGGCTAGGCCCGACGGCGCCCGCCGCCGCTGGCCCCGGCTTCGGTCCGTCCGCTCCAGCGCGCGGTCCCCGGCTAGGCCCGACGCCGCCCGGCGCCGCCCCGGCCTGCCCGTTCCAGCGATCGGCCCGCCGCCCGGCCAGACGCCTGGTCCGCACCCCGGCCCGACGCCCCTCCGGGCGCCAGCGCACCAGCGCTCTCGCGGTCCTCCCCGCGGTCCTGCTCGCGGGCCGCCGCCGGAATCACGTGCCCCGTGCCGAACCCGCGCGCCAGGACGCCGCGCAGCCGCTCGGCCCCGCGGAGCCGCCCGGCGTCGTCAGTGCGTCCGGGCGCCGCAGGCACGGGGACGACGGCGAGCCGCGCCCGCTCGGCGTCGTCGGTCGGCTGGTGCACCTCCGCGTACCCGCCGTTCGGCATCCGCACGATCCGCCCCGTCTCGTGCCCGTGCAGCGCGATCTCCCGGTCCTTGCGCTGCAGCCCGATGCACACGCGCCGCGTGACCTCGAACGCCAGCGCCGGGCCGACGAGCAGCAGCACCTGCAGCGTCGTGATCACCGCCTCGAAGCTCACGTTGAACTCGGTCGAGACGATGTCGGCGCTCGCGGCACCCCACAGCACGCCGTAGAAGAGCATCCCGGCCACGCCGATCCCGGTGCGGACCGGGAAGTGCCGCGGCCGGTCGAGCACGTGGTGCTGCTTCCGGTCCTGGGTCACCCAGGACTCGACGTACGGGTAGGCCACCAGCAGCCCGAAGTACACGGCCACCACCGCCAGCGGGACCAGCGTCGCGAAGGTCCACGTCCAGCCGAACCACTCGGTCTCCCAGCCCACGGGGACCAGCCGCAGCGCGCCGTCGAGGAATCCCATGTACCAGTCGGGCTGGCTCCCGGCGCCCACCTCGCCCACCGACGCCGGACCGTACGTCCAGACCGGGCTGATCGTGGCGGTCGCCCCGAGCAGCACCAGCACCGAGCCGGTGATGCCCATCATGCCGAGGGCGCGGAAGGCGGCGTCGGGCCACAGGCGCAGGCCGAGCGTCGCGACGGGCTCGGGCCGGAACTGCCTGGCCTGCCCGTCCCGGAGGGTGAGCGCCGCGCGCGCGATCAGCACGACGACGAGCAGCCCCGGCGCGATCGCGACGTGCAGCGGGTAGAGGTTCTCGATGATCTGCCCGGGGAACGGCCCGCCGAACATCAGCCCGGCGATCCAGGTGCCCAGGAACGGGATGCTGAGCACCACGCCCTCCACGATCCGCAGGCCGGTGCCCGACAGCATGTCGTCCGGCAGCGCGTACCCGCTCCAACCGGCGGCGAGCACCAGCACGAACGCCGCCACCAGCAGCACCCAGCTCAGGCGCCTCGGCCGGCGGAACCCGCCGCTGAAGAACGTGATCAGCAGCTGCATGATGATCGACGCCGGCATGACCAGCGCCGCCCAGTGGTGCGTCTGGCGCAACAGCAGCCCGCCGGTCTGCTCGAACGAGATGCGCATCGTCGAGGCGAACGCCTCCGTCACGGTCGCGCCCTGCAGCGGCCCGTACGGCCCGGTGTAGGTGACCAGCTCGTTCGACGGCGTGTACGTGAACGACAGCAGGATGCCGGTCACGGCCAGGACGACGAAGCACGTGAAGGTCACGACGCCGAACAGGTTCGACCAGTGCAGCTGCACGCGCCGCTGGCCCAGCTCCGCGACCCGGTCGCGCAGGCGCGTGGTCAGGCGGTTCGCGGCCCGACGACGGCGGTCAACCGGCATCGCGCACCACGCTCAGCTCGGGCCGGGCGGCGGGAGCCTCGGCGTCCGCGAGGGCTGCGGTCGCCGCGGCGGCCGGAGCCGGTGCGGCCTTCGCCGTCGTCGGGCCGGTGCCTGAACCCGAACCCGAGCCCGCGAACGGGTCGCCGCCCGCGAGGAAGGCCGCGCGGGGCGCCTGCACCGTCGACAGCGGGATGATGTCGCGGCCGAACAGGACCGCCGAGAGCCACACGAGCAGCACCCGCACCTTGCGTTCCCAGGTCGGGACCGCCAGGACGTGGTAGCCGCGGTGCATGATCCAGGCCGGGAAGCCCTTGATGACCAGCCGCTTGTACTGGAAGATCCCGCGCCCGATGCCGAGGGTCGCGACCACGCCGAGGCTGTGGTGCAGGTACGGCTTGACCTTCCGGCCCCGCAGGTCCGCGACCAGGTTCTTCGCCAGCAGCTTGCCCTGCCGCACGGCGTGCTGCGCGTTCGGCACGGTCCGCGCGCCGGGGACGGGGGAGGCGAGGTCGGGCACCGCCGCGTTGTCGCCGGCGGCCCACGCGTCGGGGACGGGCGCCTCGTCGGTGCCGACCCGCAGGTCCGCGCGGGCACGGATGAGGCCGCGCTCGTCGACCGGCAGGTCCGTGTTCTTCGCGACGACGGGGTTGCTGCCGTTGCCGGCGGCCCAGATCAGCAGGCCGTTGCCGTACGACTCGCCCGTCGAGAGCATGATCCGGCCGTCTGCCGCCGAGACGACCTGGGTGCCGAGGTGGATACGCCCGCCGCGTTCCTGCAGGTGTCGCACCACCCAGCGACCCGGCTCGTCGGTGACCTCGGGCAGGATGCGCTTGTTCGAGTCGACGAGGTGGAACGCCAGGTCGTCGCGGCCCAGCTCCGGGTAGGAGCGCAGCAGCGCGGTGGCCAGCGAGAGCAGCTCGCCGAAGACCTCGACGCCGGTGAACCCGCCGCCCACCACCGTGACCGTGAGCAGCCGACGGCGCTCGATCCCCGGCGGGAGCAGCGCGGCGCGGTCGAACGCGGTCAGCAAGGCGTCGCGGATCGCGACGGCCTCCTCCACGTGCTTGAGGCCGATCGCCTCCTGCTCGATGCCGGGGACGGGGAACGTCCGGGTGACGGCGCCGGCCGTGACGACGATCGTGTCGTAGGCGATCTCCCGCAGGGCGCCGTCGTTGGTGTGGACGGTCGCGGTGCGGTGCGCGTGGTCGATCTTGGTGGTGTGGCCGGCGATGACGGTGGTGCGGCGCAGGTGCCGCCGCAGCGACACCATGACGTGCCGCGCCTCGATCGAGCCGGCCGTGACCTCGGGCAGGAACGGCTGGTAGGTCATGTAGCCGTGCGGGTCGACGAGCGTCACGTCGGCCTCGCCCCTGCGGAGCTTCTTCTCCAGGCCCCACGCGGTGTAGAAGCCCGCGTAGCCGCCGCCGACGATCAGAATCTTCTCCATGACACCCTCCTGGTGGTCTTACCTGTTCGACAACACAGCGCGACCGGATGTGACGTGGTGCTGGTCACAGGCGCGGGCGCCCGGTCGGGACGGCGCGGAAGGGCGCCGTAGCCACGGACAACCCGAACCTGGATCCGGCCTCGGGCCGCGCGCACGCTGATCGGGACCGGTCGGCCGACCGGTCGCGGAACCAGCCGTGAGGACGACGTCGTGAGCAAGACAGCCGTGAGCAGGACAGGCGCAGGCAAGAACCCCGTTCGCAGGGCAGCGGTGCGCAAGACAACCGTGAGCAGCGGCCCGGTGAGGCATCGGCCCCGGAGGTATATCGACGTCGATGTGCCGAAGCTGGGCGGCAAGCTCGCCCTCGTGACCGGCGCGAGCGGCGGGATCGGCCTCGGGCTCGCCGAGCGGCTCGCGGGGGCCGGCGCCGAGCTCGTGCTGCCGGTGCGCAGCGCGGCCAAGGGGGCGGCGGCCGTCGAGCGCATCCGGGCGGCGGTGCCCGACGCCGTCGTCGGGACCCGCGCGCTCGACCTCGCGTCGCTGGAGTCGGTGGCCGACCTCGCCGACGGCCTCCTGGCGGACGGTCGCCCGATCGACCTTCTGGTCGCCAACGCCGGTGTGATGGCGCCGCCGGCCCGGCACACGACCGCCGACGGGTTCGAGCTCCAGCTCGGCACCAACCACCTGGGGCACATGGCGCTGGTCGGCCGCCTGCTGCCGCTCCTGCGGGCTTCTGACTCGGGTACGGCCGGCGCGCGCGTGACCACGATGTCGAGCGCCGCGGCCCGCTTCGGCGCGATCGACTGGGCCGACCTGAACGGCGAGCGCGACTACTCGCCCGTGCGCGCGTACAACGCCGCCAAGCTCGCCCAGCTCATGTTCGCCCTCGAGCTGGACCGGCGCAGCCGCGCGAACGGCTGGGGCATCGTGAGCAACGCCGCCCACCCCGGCACCACCTACACGGGCCTGTACAGCGCGGGCCCTGGCCTGGGCGCCGCCGAGCCCCCGAGGATGGACGCCGTCATGCGTCGGTTCCTCGCCCTGGGCGTGTTTGTGCAGCCCGTCGAGATGGGCGTGCTGCCCGCGCTGCAGGCGGTCACGGACCCCGCGGCGGGCGGCGGGACGTTCTACGGGCCCGACGGCGTTGGTCACTTCACCGGCAGCTCCGCCCCGCAGCGCGTGTACCGCGCGGCGACCGACGAGGCCGCGGCGGCCCGGCTCTGGGACGTGTCCGAGGACCTGACGGGCGTCCGGTTCCCGGGTGCGGGTTCCGCCGGACAGGACTGAGACGCAGGACGAGAGTGAGGCGACGATGGACCGCCAGCAGCTGGCCGACTTCCTGAGGACGCGCCGCGAGGCGCTCCAGCCGGAGGACGTGGGCCTGCCCCGCGGGCCGAGACGGCGCACGAGCGGGCTGCGGCGCGAGGAGGTCGCGGCGCTGAGCGGCGTCTCCGCCGACTACTACAGCCGCATCGAGCAGCAGCGTGGACCCGTGCCCTCGGAGCAGGTGCTGGCGGCCGTCGCGCACGGCATGCGCCTGAGCCTGCAGGAGCGCGACCGGCTCGTCGAGCTCGCGGGCCACCCCCTGCCTCGCCGGGTCGGGCGCGGCGACCACGTGAACGTCGGCATGATGCGCATCCTCGACGGCCTGGCGGACGCGCCCGCCCAGGTCGAGAACGTGCTCGGCGAGACCCTGCGGCAGACCCGCCTGGCGGTCGCGCTCCTCGGCGACGAGACGTCGTACACCGGGCCGGAGCGGGTGCGCGCCTACCGGTGGTTCACCGACGTGCACGCCCGCGACCGCGTCCCCGAGGAGGACCACGAGCGGCACGGGCGCACGCTCACGGCCCGGCTCGCAGCCCTCCAGGCGCAGACCGGACCGAGGTCCCCGGCCGGCGAGCTCGCCGCCCGGCTGCGCGGCCGCAGCACGGAGTTCGCCCGGATGTGGGACGAGCACCCCGTCGTCGGCCCGTACTGCGAGCCCAAGCGGCTGAACCACCCCGAGGTCGGCCTCGTCGAGCTGCACGGGCAGACCCTGCTCGACCCCGACCAGAACCAGGCCCTCACGGTCTTCACCGCGGTGCCCGGCACGGAGAGCTACGACCGCCTCCAGCTCCTCTCGGTCGTCGGCGCCCTCTGACGCCCGGCCGGGGGAGCGGCGTCGGGTGGGATGTGCGCGGAGCGAGGGTGCCGGGCCGGCTGAATTCTGATCGTCCTGGTACCGCGAAGTTCATCTGACCCGGACTGTCCGGCAGAGCCAGAAGGTCCGTGGCGCAGACGAACGAAGTAAGGCCCACCCGGCCACCCTCGTCCGGGCACCTCTTCCTCCGGAGGGCTTCTTCGACCGGGCACGCGCGCCGACGACGCCGGGCGGGAGCGGGTGCTCCCGTCCGGCGTCGCGGGTTCGTGCCGCCGCCTGCGCGGGGCTGTAGTGGCGCCCCTGCGGTGCCGGTGCGACCTCAGTCCGACGTGGCGCGGACCGCGGTGACGATCGTCTCGGCCACGGTGACCGGGTGCGAGACGGCGAGGGCGTGCGACGCCCCCGGCACCTCGGTCACGGCGCGGGCCCCGGCGCGCTCGGCCTGGAACCGGATCAGCTCCGCCGGGATGTTGCGGTCGGCGTCGCCGTACACGAACCACGACGGGATCGTGCGCCACGCCGGCTCGGCCGCCTGCAGGTCGTCGGTGAGGGCGGCCTCGGTGACCGGGCGCTGGGTGGCGGCCATGAGGGCGGCGAGGTCCGCGTCGACGTCGGCGGCGAACTGCTCGCCGAACACCTCCGGCCGGATCGCGAGCTCGTTGCCGCCGGTCGAGACCGGGTAGGCCTGCAGCGCCCCGCCGAGCGTGCTGCCGGGGAACTTACCGGACAGGGTCAGCGCGTTCTCCCCGGTGTCGGGCGTGAACGCCGCGACGTAGACGAGGCCCACGACCTTCGGGTTGCCGGCCGCGGCCTCGGTGATGACCATCCCGCCGTAGGAGTGGCCGGCCAGGACGACGGGACCGGGGATGGACGCGACGACGTCGCGCACGTACTGGGCGTCACCCGCGACGGACCGCAGCGGGTTGCCCACGGCGACGACCGGCACCAGCTGCTGCTGCAGGTGCCCGACGACGGCGTTCCAGCTCGACGACTCGGCGAACGCCCCGTGGACGAGGACGACGGTGGGTGTGGTCATGACTGCTCTCCCTTGCTCGGTACTGCTCGGTCTGTGGTGCCCAAGGCCTTGCGCAGCACGTGGACGGCCTGCTCCAGGGCGGCGGTGGTCGCGGCGGTGCCGCGCAGCGGGTTCAGCATCAGGAAGTCGTGGATCGTGCCGTTGTAGCGAACCGTCGTGGTCGGGACGCCGGCGGCCAGCAGGTTGCGGGCGTACGCCTCGCCCTCGTCCCGCAGCACGTCGTTCTCGTCGACGACGACGAACGCCTCGGGCAGGCCCGCGAGATCCTCGGCGGTCGCCCGCAGCGGGGACGCGGTGATCTCGCCGCGCCGCCCCAGGTCCGGCAGGTAGGCGTCCCAGAACCACGCCATCGCCTTGGCCGTCAGGTGCGGGCCGTCGGCGAACTCGCGGTAGCTGGCGGTGTCCTGCCCGGCGTCGGTCACCGGGTAGTACATGGACTGGTGGACGAAGGTGACGTCCCCGCGCTGCTTGGCCAGGATCGACAGCGCGGCGGTCATGTTGCCGCCCACGGAGTCCCCGACGACGGCGAGGCGCCCGGCGTCGAGCCCCTCGGCGGCGCCCTCGCGGACGATCCACCGCGCGGTGGCGTAGGCCTGCTCGATCGCCACGGGGTATTGCGCCTCGGGCGACCGGGTGTACTCCACGAAGACCACCGCGGCGCCGACGCCCACGGCAAGCTCGCGCACGAGCCGGTCGTGGGTACCCGCGTTGCCGAGGATCCAGCCGCCGCCGTGCACGTAGAGGATGGTCGGGAGCAGCGCCGCCGTCGGGCCGGACAGCAGGTCGGGCAGCAGACCCGACCCGCCGCCCGACGTGCCGACCGGCCTGACGATCCGCACCCGGACGTCGCCGACGTCGGCCGGCACGGTGATCCACTTCTCGTCGACGTCCGGCTTGTCCACCGGCGCCGCCTGGACGTCGTCCAGGAGCTTGCGGGCTCCCTCGACCCCGAGCTCGTAGAGCAACGGGGGTCTCGCGGTCGCGTCGGCGAACGCCTGGGCCGCCGGCTCGAGCACGTGCTCGCTCATGTCTGTCTCCTTGCTGCTCGATGCATGTGGATGGGCATCCCTGGAGTCCTCCGGTTCGGGTAGCGCAGGACAGGTGACCCGGGGCCGTGTTTTTATCGGCCTCACACGTACGACCGGTCGGGGGCGCCGGCTGTGACGGCCGTTCGTCCCCGAGGTAAGTCATGACCGCACCGCGCGCCCGTAGTCCCGGCCCTCCATCAGGGCAGCAAGAAGCACGGCAGGGACACGCAGAGCGGAGTGGCGCGAGCCTGGACGTGGCCGTCGCCGTCTTCACGGAGGTCCGCCCGCGACTGTTCGGCATCGGGTACCGCATGCTCGGCTCGGTCGTCGAGGCGGAGGACGTGCTGCAGGAGACATGGATCCGCTGGCACACCACGGACCGGTCCGTCGTCCGCAACCCGCACGCGTTCCTGACGACGACGACCACGCGGCTGGCCATCAACGTGCTGCGGAGCGCGCGCACCCGCTACGAGACGTGCGCGGGGCCGTGGCTCGCCGCGCAGGTGGACATGCACGGCACGAGCAGTCAAAACCCCGCGCTCGGCGTCGAGCAGGCGGAGGACCTGGAGGTGGCCGTGCTGGTGCTGCTCGAACGGCTCACGCCCACCGAGCGCGCCGCCTACGTGCTGCGCGAGGCGTTCGACTACGCCTACGCGGACATCGCGAACATCGTCCAGCTCTCGCAGGCGGCCGCGCGTCAGCTCGTGAGCCGGGCGCGCAAGCACATCGACTCGGGCCGGCGGAGCACCGTGTTCGCGGCTCAGCGGCGGGCGCTGCTGGAGGCGTTGGTCGCCGCGGCGAGGTCAGGCGACCTCGCGAGGCTGGAGCGGCTCTTCGCCGAGGACGCCGTCGGCCGCGCGGACAGTTTCAACCGGGCAGGCGTCGTCAGCCGGGCAGGCGGCGTCGGCCTGGCGGACGCCGCCGTCCGCCCGGCCGCGCGCGGCCTAGCCGTCTGACCTTGCCGTCTGACCTCGCCGTCGGACTGCGGGGCTTCGGGAGCTACGCCGCCGGGTCGAACGGGATGCCGGCCGGCTTCATCCGGTCCAGCCAGTAGGTGAAGTCGCCGTCGTCGATCTTGATGGTCGCCCCGCCGAAGTCGGCGGTCATCAGGCGGTCCCGCAGCGAGGTGCTGGGCCAGCCGTCCCAGCCCACGATCGGCGGGTAGCGCCAGGTGCCGTAGTGGTTCTCCGGCGGGTCGTCGTTGCCGTTGGCGAGCCGGAACAGGTGCGTGCTCGGACCGTCCTTGTGGTAGACGATCTTCGGGTGCGAGCCCTCGAACCGGACCTGTGAGCGGGGGTAGGTCGCGGAGCCGCTGTGCTCCGTGATCGAGACGTGCTCGACCTGGTTGCTCGCCTGCTCCACCCACACGACGACGTGCTCCCAGTCGTGCCGGTGGCTGCCGACCGCCACGGGACCGTCCATGGTCTGGTCCTTCTCGAAGTAGCTGGCGTACATCACCGCGCACCAGCCGTTGTTGCACTTCTCCCGCGCGTACGTCTGCGTGGCGTCCAGGTCCCACTGGTCGCGGCAGCTCCCGTTGACGGCGCCGCCGATCGCGAGGCCGGTCGCCAGCGTTCCGTCCGGGCCGATCGCGGACGTCGCGTAGCAGCCGTCGCCGTCGTAGTCGTAGGCGGGGGAGAAGGACTGCTCGTAGCCGCTCGCGTTCTGCGGCAGGTTGGGTGGCGGGTCGGCGTGGGCGGCGGTGGCCGGGGCGACGAGCGCGAGCAGCGTGGCGGCGACGGCCGCGGCGGTGCGGGCGGCGGCTGAGCGAGTGGCGGCTGAGCGAGTGGTGGAGCCGAGGGAGGTCGGACGGTCCGTGCGTTCCATGACGGGCCTCTCGTGAGTCCTGCTGATCCGGGCGCGTGGTCGAGGATGTCGAGCGGGTGAAATTCGGGGCAGATGGATCGTAGGGCGAGGGTCGGACGGCGGGCAATGAGGGTGATCGCTTACGTCCTCGCCGAGGTGTCCGGCTGCCAGGGCGGACACCGTTGACCCTGCCCCGCCGAGGTCGCTATGTTCTTTATGGGCACAACCGTTCGGATACCGAACACCCGAGCACCACACACAGCACCACGTTCAGCACCGCGTTCAAGGGAGAACCACAGTGCGACGTACTTTCTCTGCTGCCAGTTCCGCTGCCAGATCTGCTGCCGCCCCCGTTCTCGTGACGGCCGCGGCCGTCTTGCTCCTGGCCGCGTGCGGCGGCCCGTCCGCTCCCGGATCGGGTCCTGGATCGGGCGGCGGGGGCGGCGGGGACGACGGCGGGCTCACGCCCGTCACGGTCGGCGTCATCCCGATCGTCGACGTCGCCCCGATCTACCTCGGCGTCCAGGAGGGCTTCTTCGAGGACCAGGGGCTCGACGTCACGCTGGAGCTCGCCCAGGGCGGCGCCGCCGTGGTGCCCGCCGTCGTCGCCGGGGAGTACCAGTTCGGGTTCAGCAACGTGACGTCCCTGCTGGTCGCGTCGTCGCAGGGTCTGCCGCTCACTGCGGTCGCGCCCGGCAACTCCACGACGGGCGTGCCGGGCGAGGACTTCAGCGCCGTCGTCGTCCCGGAGGACTCCGACGTCCAGGACGCAGCCGACCTGGCCGGCCGGACCGTCGCCGTCAACACGCTGAACAACATCGGCGACACGACGATCCGCAAGGTCGTCGGCGACGCGGGCGGCGACCCGGCCGCCGTCGAGTTCGTCGAGATGGGGTTCCCGGACATGCCGGCCGCCGTCGCCGGGGGCCAGGTCGACGCCGCGTGGATCGTGGAGCCGCACCTGACCCGCGCGCTGCAGGACGGCGCCCGGGTGGTCGCGTCCAACTTCGCCGAGACCGACCCCGACCTGCTGATCGCGGCGTACTTCACGTCGGACCAGCAGATCGCCGCCGACCCCGGGACCGTCGAGGCCTTTACCGCCGCCATGGAGGAGTCGCTGACGTACGCGCAGGAGCACCCCGACGAGACCCGCGCCGTCCTGGACACCTACACGGAGATCGACCCGGCCGTGAAGGAGGCCATGGTCATGCCGCGGTTCCCGCCCGCGCTGGAGGCGTCGTCGTTCCAGGTGCTGGCCGACCTCGGCCTGGAGCAGGGCCTGTTCGACGAGGCCGTCGACGTCGACCAGCTCCTGCCGTGAGCCGTTCTCTCGGTCCTCTCCGTCGTCCTGGCACCAGCAGTGTGCTGAGCCGGAACCCGAGCCGGAGCGGGAGCCGTCCGGTGCCCGCCTGGGTGCTGGGCGCGGGCGGGGTCGCGACCCTGCTCGCGGTCGTCGAGCTCGTGCCGCGGCTGGGGCTCATGGACGCGCGGTACCTGCCGCCGACGTCGCAGATCCTGGCCGCCCTGACCGAACGCCTGGGCCGGCCCGAGTTCTGGACGGCGCTCGGGCAGACGCTGACCACGTGGGGCACCGGCCTGGTGATCTCGCTGGTCGCGGGCGTCGTGCTCGGCGTCGTCATCGGGTCGGTGCCGCTGCTGCGCGCCGTGACGGCGTCGACGATCGAGTTCCTGCGGCCCGTGCCGTCGGTCGCGCTGATCCCCGTCGCGATCCTGCTGTACGGCACCGGCATGGCCTCGACCCTGCTGCTCGTGGTGTACGCGAGCTTCTGGCAGGTGCTCGTGCAGGTGCTCGCCGGTGTGCAGGACGTCGACCCGGTCGCCTCCGACACGGCGCGCTCGTACCGCTTCTCGTCGCTGACCCGCGTCCGCACCCTCGTCTGGCCGACGACGCTGCCGTACGCGATGACCGGCCTGCGCCTGGCGGCGAGCGTCGCGCTGATCCTGACCGTGACCGGCGAGCTGCTGATCGGCACGCCCGGCATCGGCCGGCTGCTCGGGGTGGCGCAGTCCTCCGGGGCGGTCGCCTCCATGTACGCGTACGTGGTCGTCGCGGGACTGCTCGGCGTCGTCGTGAACCTCGTGGCCCGCGCGCTGGAGCGCCGCACCCTGTTCTGGCACCCGTCGGTCCGCGGGGAGAGCGCGCTGTGACGGGCCGGGTGACGGGCGGTGTTCGCAAGACGAGCGCTGGGTTGGCGACGGGCGCTGCATGGACGACGGAAGGTGTGTCGGCGACTGGTGCTGCGCGCGCGAGACCCGGCGAACGGCTCGGGCGCGAGGTGCGGTCGGGGCTGCCGTCCGCGCTGCGATCGGTGCTGCTAGTCGTCGGGCTGCCCGCCGTACTGCTCGCGGCGTGGTGGGTCCTGACCGCCTCCAGCACGTCGTACTTCAACCCGCCGCTGCGCACGATCGTCGGGACGTTCGGGGAGACGTGGTTCGAGGGCTCTGCTGGTCAGGGCTTCGCCGGGAGCCGCCTTGTGACCGACGTCGTGCCGAGCCTGCTGCGGCTGCTGGCCGGGTACGCCGTCGCGCTCGTCGTCGGCGTCGTGCTCGGAGTCGCGATCGGCTCCTCCCGCGCGCTGCGCGCGTTCGCGGAGCCCGTGCTGGAGTTCTTCCGCGCGATCCCGCCGCCCGTGCTCGTGCCGATCCTCATGCTGTTCCTCGGGATCGGGACCTCGATGAAGATCGTCGTGATCGCGACCGGCTGCCTCTGGCCGATCCTGCTGAACACTGTCGAGGGCGTGCGCGGCCTCGACCCCGTGCTGCGCGACACCGCGCGGGCCTACCGGCTGGGCCGCGTCGCGACGGTGCGGCACCTCGTGCTGCGGGGCGCGAGCCCGCAGATCGTGACCGGCGCCCGGCAGGCGCTGTCGATCGGGATCATCCTGATGGTGATCAGCGAGATGTTCGCGGCGAAGGACGGCCTCGGCTTCTCGATCGTGCAGTTCCAGCGCAGCTTCGCCATCCCGGAGATGTGGAGCGGGGTCATCCTGCTCGGCGTCGTCGGCGTGCTGCTGTCCCTCGTCTTCCGGGCCGTGACCGGCGCGGTCCTGCGCTGGTACCTCGGGTACCGGCAGTCCCAGCACGGAGGTGCGTGAGATGAGCAGAGCAGCAGGTTCAGCCGGTTCGGTGAGCCCGGGCGGTCCGGTGCCCGACGTCGTCGACCCCGCCGCCGTCGACCCGGCCGTCGATCACACCGGCGGGGCGCGGCTCGACGTGCGCGGCCTGCGCAAGGTGTACGGAGGCATCGCGCGGGGCGGCGTCGCGCGGGGCAGCAGCGGCGCCGGCAGCAGAGGCGGCGCGCCCGTCGAGGCCGTCGCCGACCTCACGTTCGAGGTCCGCCCGGGCGAGCTGGTCTGCGTCGTCGGACCCTCGGGCGCCGGCAAGACGACGCTGCTGCGCTGCCTGGCCGGCCTCCTGCCCCCGACGTCGGGCCAGGTGCTGCTCGGGGACACGCCGGTCACGGGGCCGCCCGCAGGCATGGCGGTGGTGCTCCAGGAGTACGGGCGGTCGCTGTTCCCGTGGCTGACCGTCGCCCGCAACGTGGAGCTGCCGCTGCGGGAGAAGGGCGTGGCGAAGCGGCGTCGGGCCGAGCTCGTGGAGGAGACGCTCGCGGCGGTCGGCCTGGCCGACGTCGCGGACGCCTACCCCTGGCAGCTCTCCGGCGGCATGCAGCAGCGGGTCGCGATCGCACGCGCCGTCGCCTACGAGCCGCAGGTGCTGCTCATGGACGAGCCGTTCGCCGCCGTCGACGCGCAGACCCGGTTCGAGCTGGAGGACCTGGTGCGCGCGCTGTGGCGGCGCCTCGGCATCACGGTCGTCTTCGTGACGCACGACATCGACGAGGCGATCTACCTCGGCGAACGGGTGCTCGTCCTGTCGGCGCGGCCCACGGTGCTGCTGGAGGACGTCGCCGTCGGCCTCGGGCCGGACCGCGACCAGCTCGGCACCCGCGGCGCGCCGGAGTTCGCCCGCCTGCGCACCCACGTGTACGAGCTGGTCCAGCAGGCGAAGCAGGGGGCGCGCACGCTCGACGCGGCGCGGCTCACCTCGGCGACGGGGGGACCGGATGCGTGAGGAGCCCGTGCCAGGTCGGCCCGGCGAGGCCGACGAGCCCGGCGTGCCCGACGACGGCGCCCGCTCGCCCGCGTTCGTGCAGTCGCTCGAACGAGGCCTCGCGGTGATCCGGGCGTTCGACGGCGACCGGCGCTCCCTCACCCTGAGCGACGTCGCCCGGGAGACGGGGCTGAGCCGGGCGTCGGCGCGGCGGTTCCTGCACACGCTCGTCGAGCTCGGGTACGTGGCGACCGACGGTCGCGAGTTCACGTTGCGGCCCGCCCTCCTGGAGCTCGGGTACGCATACCTCTCCAGCCTGACCCTGCCCGACCTCGCGACTCCGCACCTCGAGAAGCTCTCCGAGCAGGTCGGCGAGTCGTCGTCCGTGGCGGTGCTCGACGGCGCGGACATCGTCTACGTGGCCCGGGTCGCGACCCGGCGCATCATGAGCGCGTCGATCCGGGTCGGCACCCGGTTCCCGGCGTACGCGACGTCGATGGGCCGTGCGATCCTCGCCCACGCCGAGCCCGCCGCGCTCGACGCCTACCTGGTCACGGCCGCGCCGTCGGGCACGCTGCCGCCGCTGACCCCGCGGACCATCACCGACCCCGGGGAGCTGCGGGCCGCGCTCGCCGAGGTGCGCGAGCAGGGCTGGGCGCTCGTGGACCAGGAGCTCGAGGACGGGCTCCGGTCGGTCGCGGCGCCCCTGCACGACGGGACGGGCCACGTCGTCGCGGCGGTCAACGTCTCGGCGCCCGTCCGGCGCGGCGAGGTCCCGGAGCTGCTGCGGCACCTGCTGCCGCCGCTGCTCAAGGCGGCCGCCGCGATCGAGGCCGACCTGGCGCGGATGCGTTAGGTGGTGTGCGACCTGCTCGGACTGCCCCGCACTACCGACCGACCTGCTCGACTAGCTCGATCGACTGACCTGCTCGACCTGCTCGACCAGGTGACCGAATCCCGGGAGGACTTGTTGCCCGCACCACGAACACCCGAACGGACCCGGGTCGCGATCGTCGGCGGCGGCCCCGCCGGGCTGCTGCTCTCGCACCTGCTGCACGGCTCCGGCGTCGAGCACGTGGTGCTGGAGGCGCGCACCCGCGAGGAGATCGAGCACACCCACCGCGCCGGAATCCTGGAGGCCGGCGCGGTGCAGGCCCTGGTCGACGCCGGCCTCGACCGCGTGCTGCGCGACGGCTCCCGGCACGACGGCATCGTCCTGCGGTTCGACGGCGCCGACCACCGCATCGACCTGACCGGCCTCACCGGGCGCAGCGTGTGGCTCTACCCGCAGACCGACGTGTTCGTCGACCTGGCGAACCGGCGCGCGGCGGACGGCGCTGACGGCAGCGCTGGCGGCGGCGCGGACGGCGGTGTTGGCAGCTCTGGCACCGACACCGGGGGCAGGCCGGACGGCGAGGTCCGCTGGGGCTGCGCCGTCACCCACGTGCTCGACGGCGACACCGACCGGCCCGGCGTGCTCTGGACCGACCCCGACGGCGACACCCACGAGCTGCGGTGCGACGTGCTGATCGGCGCCGACGGCTCGCACTCGACCCTGCGGCACACGCTGCCCGAGGCGCAGCGCCGCACCTTCGTGCACGAGTACCCCTACGCGTGGTTCGGCGTGATCGTCGAGACGCCGCGGAGCGCGCCCGAGCTCGTCTACACGGCGTCCGAGCACGGGTTCGCCCTGATCAGCCAGCGCACCGACACGCACCAGCGCCTCTACTTCCAGTGCGACCCCGACGAGGACCCCGGCCGCTGGAGCGACGACCAGATCTGGGCCGAGCTGCAGCGCCGCGTCGCCGGGCCCGACGGCTTCCGGCTCGTCGAGGGCCCCGTCGAGGAGCGGTCGGTACTGCGCTTCCGCTCGTCCGTCGTCGAACCCGTGCGGCACGGCCGCATGCTGCTCGCCGGCGACGCCGCGCACACCGTCCCGCCCACCGGCGCCAAGGGGCTGAACCTCGCGCTCGCCGACGTCGTCGTGCTGCACGACGTGCTGCTGACCTGGCTCGCGAGCGCAGGCAGTGCAGGCAGCGCAGCCGGGACATCGCGGGGCGGGCGCCCGGGCCGGCGTCCGGACGACACCGTGCTCGACGAGTACGGCCGCCGCGTCGCCGAACGCGTGTGGCGCGCGCAGCACTTCTCCGCGTGGATGAGCGGCATGCTGCACTCCCACCCCGGCGAGACGGGCTTCGCGGCCCGACGGCGCCTGGCGGAGCTGCGCACGCTCACCGCCTCGGAGTCCGGCCGCCGGTACCTCGCGGAGGGGTACACCGGCTGGGGCCCGGTGCTCGGGGAGAAGGCTCCGTGAGCCGAGCGGGCGCTGCCGTGCACGACAAGGACGTCGAGAGGGAGACAAGGATGACCGAACCACACAGGGCACTCGCCAAGTCCGGGCCCGACGCCGCCGTCGACACCCAGGCGCAGCTCAGCGCCGAGATCGAGGCCGCGCACCGGGCGTACGACGAGGGCCTGGCGCAGGGCGCGCCGCGGGAGCACGGCCCGCGCCGGGACTGGCCGCCGTACCGCAGCTCGCTCCTGCGGCACCCGACCAAGGACCTGCACCACGCGGACCCGGAGACCATCGAGCTGTTCGCGCCCGTCTTCGGCGAGCGGGACATCGGCGCGCTGGAGGCCGACCTGACGGTGCAGCACGGTGGCGAGCCGATCGGTGAGCGGATCGTGGTGCGCGGCCGCGTCGTCGACGGCCAGGGGCGGCCCGTGCGACGTCAGCTCGTCGAGGTCTGGCAGGCCAACGCGGCGGGCCGCTACGTCCACAAGCGTGACCAGCACCCGGCGCCGGTCGACCCGAACTTCACCGGCGTCGGCCGCATGCTCACCGACGACGACGGCTGGTACCAGTTCCAGACCATCAAGCCCGGTCCCTACCCCTGGAAGAACCACTTCAACGCGTGGCGCCCGGCGCACATCCACTTCTCCCTGTTCGGGACCGAGCTCACCCAGCGCGTCGTCACACAGATGTACTTCCCCGGCGACCCGCTGTTCGCCCTCGACCCGATCTACCAGTCCATCCAGGACCCTCGGGCCCGCGAGCTGCTGATCGCGACCTACGACCACGACGTCTCGGAGCACGAGTGGGCGACCGGGTACCGGTGGGACATCGTGCTGTCGGGATCGCACCGCACCTGGACCGAGCCGGAGGACGGCGATGAGTGAGCCGACACCGGGGCAGACCGTCGGACCGTTCTTCGGCTACGCCCTGCCCTACGCGCGCGGCAACGAGCTGGTCGAGGCGGGGACGCCCGGAGCGGTGCGCCTGCACGGGACCGTGTACGACGGCGCGGGCGCGCCCGTCCCCGACGCCATGATCGAGGTCTGGCAGGCAGACCCGGCGGGGGCCGTCGTCGGCAGGTCCGGCTCCCTCCTGCGCGACGGAACCTTCACCGGCTGGGGCCGCGCCGAGACGGACCGCGAGGGCGGTTACTGGTTCCGCACCCTGACGCCGGGCGCCACGGAACCGGGCCGGGCGCCGTTCTTCGCGGTGACGGTCTTCGCCCGCGGCCTCCAGGACCGCCTGCACACCCGCGCGTACGTGCAGGCAGGCTCTGGACCTGCGGGAAGCTCTGAACCCGCGGGAGGCTCTGAACGAGGGAGAACACCAGAAGCAGCGGGAGCCTCCGAACCGAGCGGTGTCGGTCTGCCGGACGGGGCTGGCCCCGGAGGCGGCGACCCGCTGGCCGCCGACCTACTGACCGCCGACCCACTGACCGCGGAGCCGCTGCTCGCCTCGCTGGAACCCGGCCGAAGAGCCACCCTGGTCACAGTGCGCGAACCCGACGGGTCGCTGCGGTTCGACATCCGTCTCCAGGGCGGCCCGGAGGGCGAGGAGGAGACCGTGTTCCTCACGTACGACTCGGCGGCACACCGCGCTGCGCCAGGTCACACACCAGTTGCCACAGCAGGTGAAACGCCAGGTCACACGCCAGGTGGCGCAGCAGGTGACACGCCAGGTGACGCGGCGGGCGGCACGGATGCCTGACGTCGGCCTCCTGACGCCCGGCGCCGACCTCGCTCCGGGTTCTCCGACAGCCGTCACCGACGACGTGGCGGTGCTGCGGGCCATGCTCCGTGCCGAGGCGGCCTGGGTCCGGGTCGTCGTCCGGCATCGCGCTGCGGGTCCCGGCTCCGCCCCGAACCCGGCCCCGGACCCGGACGTGGACCCGGACTCGGATGCGGACACAGACCCGGGTGCGACTGCTGCCGAGATCGACGCCGTCGAGATCGACGCCGTCGTCGAACGCCTCGCCGGCGCGGACGACGACGCGCTGGCCCTCGCCACCCGGCTCGCCCACGCCGGCGCGGCCGGCGGGAACCCGGTGATCCCGCTGGTGGCCGCCCTCCGGGAGGCCGTGGGGCCGCGCCTCGCGCCGGTCGTGCACGCGGGCCTCACCTCGCAGGACGTGCTCGACACCGCGCTGGTCCTCGTGCTGCGCGACGCCGCGGACGGCGCCGTCGCCGATCTGGACCGCGCCGCTGAGGCGGCGGCCCGGCTGGCGACCGAGCATCGCGACCGACCCGCCCTCGCCCGCACGCTCGCGCAGGCGGCCGTGCCCACCACGCTCGGTGCCCGGTTCGCCGGATGGTTGCAGGGCATCCTCGCCGCGCGCGCGTTCCTGGCCGCGGTGTCCGACGCGCTCCCGCTCTCCTACGGCGGCGCGGCCGGCGAGCTGTCCGGTGTGCTTGAGGTGTCCGATATGGCTGGGCTGAGTGGCGCGACTCAGCCATCCGGTGGCGCCGGGCAGTCTGAGGGTGCCGGGCCGCTTGAGGGGTCTAGGCAGTCTGAGGGCGCTGGGCGGTCTGAGAGGGCCGAGCAGTCCGGGGGTGCTATACGCCCTGAGGATGTCGGGTGGGCCGAGAGGTCGGGGCCGTCTGAAAGTGCTCGGCTGTCCGAGGAAGCCGGGGTGAGCGGATCCGCCGACGGGTCAAGGTCCGCCGACGGCGCCGTGTCCGCCGACGGTCACGGCTCCGCGCGTCCCGCGTTCGACCTCGTCGAGGCCTGGGGCGCCGAGCTCGGGCTGCCGGTCGGACCGGCGCCGTGGCACGTCACGCGGACTCCCGTCGTCCGGGTTTCCTCGGCGCTCGCCGAGACCTGCGTGACGCTCGGCAAGGTCGCCAACGACGTGCTGCAGGCGGTCCGGCCGGGTGTCGACGAGCTGCGTGAGCCGGCCGCGCCGGGACGCGGGACGTCGTCGGCCATGGCGCACAAGCGCAACCCGGTGCTGTCGGTGCTGGTGCGGCGCTCGGCGATCGCCGCGCCGCACCTGGCGGCGCAGTTGCTCACGGCGGCGGCGCTCGCGGTCGACGAGCGGTCCGACGGCGCGTGGCACGCCGAGTGGCCCGCCCTGCAGCAGCTCGCCCGGCACGCGGTCGGGTCGGCCCACGCGGCGGCGGAGCTCCTGGAGGGTCTGGAGGTCGACGCCGAAGCCGTGGCCCGGAACCTGCATGAGGGCCTGCCCGACGCTGGACCGGTGCCCGACGTCGGACCTGCGCTCGACGTCGGGGCGGCGTCCGACGCCGAACCAGCACATGACGTCGGGGCGGCGTCCGCCGTCGTCGACCGGGTGCTGCGCCAGTACGCCGAACAGACGAGGCAGGACGCATGACCGCGCGACCCCGGCTGGGCGCCGTCGAGTTCGCGCTGCGCGACGCCACCCGCCCGCTCCTGGTGCTGGGGCCGTCCCTGGGCACATCGGTATCGGCGCTGTGGGGCGAAGCCGCCGAGCTGCTGGCCGGTGCTGTCCGGCCCGTCGAAGGAGCCGCAGCGGATGAGGGGGCTCCGGCCCGTGGCGGTGTGCCTGCTGGGTTCTCGGTGACAGGAGCCGCTGGCGCTACCGACGCTGCTGGCGCTATCGGCGCTGGTGTTGATGCTGCCGACGCAGGCGCTGCCCAGAGTGAATTCGACGTGATCGGCTGGGACCTGCCCGGCCACGGCACCGCGCCGACGCCGACCGCGGCCGAGCTCGACGGGCTGAGCATCGCCGACCTCGCGCGTGCCGTCCTCGACGTCGTGGAGCGCGCGCAGGCTCGGCGCGGGGACGTCGGCGCGCCGTTCTGGTACGCCGGGGTCTCGGTGGGCGGCGCGGTCGGCCAGCGGTTGCTGCTCGATGCGCCCGACCGGGTGCTGGGCGCGGCGCTGATCTGCACGGCGACCAGGTTCGGGGAGCCGTCGGGCTGGGCCGAGCGCGCCGACCTGGTACGCCGGGCGGGGACCCCCACCCAGGTCGAGGCGGCGGCACGGCGCTGGTTCGCGCCCGGGTTCCTCGACCGCGAACCGCAGGTGGCCCTGCGCCTGCTCGGCAGCCTGCAGACCGCCGACCGGTTCGGTTACGCCGCCGTTTGTGGTGCCGTGGGCGCCCACGACCTGCGGGGCCGACTCGGCTCGGTCGCCGTGCCCGTCGTCGCGGTCGCGGGCAGCACGGACCCCGCCACCCCTCCCGCGAAACTGGAGGAGATCGCCGACGCCGTCCCCGGCGCACGGCTCGTGGTGGTCGACGGCGCAGCACATCTCGCACCCGCCGAGCGGCCGCAGGCCGTGGCCGACCTGGTGCGCGACCTCGTCATGGGAAGGGTGACAGCGTGACCGACAGCAGCGAGGTCCAGAACAGTGGCGCGGCGTCGGACGGCGACGATCCGGCGTCGAACAGCGACCCGGCGTCGAACGGCGGCGAGGCCCTGGAGGAGCGGGCGACGCTGGAGAGCGACGAGACAGTGGACGCGGGCGAGGCGCTGGACACCGACGTGACGTCGACCAGCAACGCGACGTCGAGCAGCGGCGGGACAATCAACAGCCGCGGGACAACCAACAGCGGCGGGGCATCCGCCAGTGACGACCCTGTGTCGGACCGCGGCCCGGCGTCGAACGCGAGCGAGCCGCCGGGCAGCGGCGAGTCCGCGCGTGGGAGCAGCGAGCCGCACAGCGGCGACGCCCGGAGTCGCGCGGTCTCGCTCGGCAGCATCGGGCCGCTGAGCCGCAGGCCCGAGCGCGGGGACGACGTGCGCCGGCACGACGGCGCCGCCGTCCGCCGCCAGGTGCTGGGGGACAGGCACGTGGACAGCGCGATCGTGGGCACGACGTCGTTCACCGCCGACTTCCAGGACCTCATCACGCGCTATGCGTGGGGCGAGATCTGGACGCGCCCCGGCCTCGACCGGCGAAGCCGCTCGATGATCACGCTGACCGCACTCGTCGCGGGCGGGCACTGGGACGAGCTCGCGATGCACGTCCGGGCCGCCGTCCGCAACGGGCTGAGCGTCGACGAGATCAAGGAGGTGCTGCTCCAGACGGCGATCTACTGCTCGGTGCCGAGCGCCAACCGCGCGTTCAAGATCGCCCAGGACACGCTGCACGAGGAGGGGCTCGCCTAAGCCGGGCTGTGTTCGAGCCCGAGCCCGAGCCCGAGTCTGAATCCAAGTCCGAGTCAGGGTCTGAATCGGAGTCCGGATGCGCTCGCGGGTGATGTCGCCCGGTCCGTGGATGACGTCGCGCCCGTCGTCGCACTACCTTGAGGCATGACCAGCACGACCCCGCCCGCAGCGGGCGGCCCCGACCCCGTCGGACTCGACCACGGCCTCGGCGCCACACTCACCCCGGGCTTCCAGGGACGGGCTCGGCCCGAGGGCGTGACCCTCCCTCCCGGCCAGTACGAGGAGCAGGGCTTCCCGGTTCTCTCGGCCGGCCCGACGCCGAACATCGACAGCTCGCGGTGGAGCTTCACCGTCACCGACGAGTCCGGCGCTGCGAAGACCTGGACGTGGGCGGACCTGATGGCGCTCCCGCAGGACAAGCCGACCGTCGACATCCACTGCGTCACGCGCTGGTCCAAGTTCGGTACGCGGTGGCGCGGCGTCTCCCTCGACGTGCTGCTCGCCGACGTCCAGTCCACCGCCGACTTCGCGATGGTCGGCTCGTACGGCGGGTACACGACCAACCTCCCGGTCGCCGACCTGCTGGGCGGCAAGGCGTGGATCGCGCACACGTACGACGGCAAGCCGCTGCATCCCGAGCACGGCGGCCCTGCCCGGCTGCTCGTGCCGCACCTGTACTTCTGGAAGTCGGCCAAGTGGGTACGCTCGCTCACCCTCATGCCGACGGACCGGCCCGGCTTCTGGGAGAAGCTCGGCTACCACGACCTCGGCGACCCGTGGCGCGAGCAGAGGTACCAGGGTGACTGAGGCACGTCGATCGGCCACCACGCCAGAGGCCTCTGAGGCGACGGGGGTCGTCGAGCTGACCGGGGCGACCGGCGCAGCGGAGCCGCAGGGCGCGCGGCTCGGCGAGCGTTACGCCGTCCCGTCGGGTTGGCAGGTCGCCACGCTCGTCGGACGGCGCACCGAGAGCCCTTCGGCCGAGACCCTCGTGCTCGACGTCGCGGCGTGGCCGGGGCACCAGGCCGGGCAGCACCTCGACCTGCGCCTGACGGCCCCCGACGGTTACACCGCCGAGCGGTCCTACTCGATCGCGAGCGGCCCGACGCCGTCGGGCGCCGGCCGCGTCGAGGTCACGGTCCAGCGCGTCCGGGACGGCGAGGTGTCGCCCTACCTCGTCGACGACTTCCCGGTCGGATCGGCGATCGAGGTACGGGGGCCGATCGGCGGCTGGTTCGTCTGGGACCCGGCGCGGCACGCGGGCACGCCCGTGCTGCTCCTGGCCGGCGGCTCGGGTCTGGTCCCGGTGATGTCGATGGTCCGCGCCCGCCGCGCCGCCGGGGACCGCACGCCGTTCCGCCTGATCTACTCCGTGCGCACGCCGGACGACCGGCTCTACACCGACGAGCTGGACGCGCTCGCAGCCCGCGGCGACGGCTTCGAGGCCAGCACGATCTACACCCGCGCGGTCTCGCTGACGGCGCTGCGCGGCCCGCGCCGGCTGACGTCGTCCGAGGTCGCCTCGTGGGGCTGGCCGCCCGAGCTGGAACCGCGGGTGTACGTGTGCGGCCCGACGGGGTTCGTCGAGGCGGTCGCACGCATGCTCGTCGCCCAGGGGCACGACCCGGCCCGCGTCCGGACGGAGCGATTCGGCCCCGCCGGGGACTGAGGGGCGGATCGTGTAGAGGGCTGTTCGGCCAGTCCGGTGCAGGCCGGAACGGGCGGTGTGCGCCGGAGTGGCCGGGTGCTTCCTGCAGGTGGCGCTCAGATCGTCGCGTTTCCGGTGGGCGGCCCGTGGACAAGGGCGGGCGTGCCCGACCTTGGACCTGCGTGCGCCGTCGCGCCGTGTCTGCATGGCCCTGCCCTTCCCTCGTTCGTCGCGAGCTCCGGCTGCTCGCCCATCGGTCGATTCCCCCTCGTCACACGGTCTCGTCATGCGGTGCCCGTGCGGGTCGGGGGAGTGACGTGCCCGTTCGGGTGCGTGAAGTGCCAGCCGTCGTCGTAGTGCATGGCGATGTTCTGTGTGTCGACGAGATCGTGGTGGTGGAAGCAGAGCAGTGCCGCGTTGGCGGTCGAGGTCTCGCCGCCGTGCGCCCAGTGGCGCAGGGCATGGTGGACCTCGCAGCGGGCGGGCGGTTGGTCGCACTGACCGTAGACACACCGTTGGTCGCGGGCGATGACCGCTCTGCGCAGCTGCCCGGTGACGGTCCGCTTGCTGCGCCCGACGTCCAGGATCTGCGAGTCGGGCCCGAACACGATGCGCGTGACCTCGCTGTCGCAGGCGATGCGCCGCAGCACGGACGCGGGGACCGGGGTGCTCGTCTCGGTGAACACCGCCGGGCGCTTGATGTCGGGGACGCCGTCCGTGCTGGTCGACCCGGCACCTGCACCAGTGCCTGCGTCGGTGCCTGCGACCGCGCCGAAAAGGCCAGGTCCAGGAACAACGGGGTGAACGGGGTCGGCAACACCAGTCGCAGGCGGCCTCGCCCTGGTCCAGGTGGTTGGTGCCGAGCCGCTCCCGGGCCGGGTTGCCGTGCTCTTGGCTGCGAGGGCCTGGAGCTCTGTCCGGGAGACCGTCACGCTGAGGTGCGGGCGGACCGACGCACCGGTGCCGGTGTGACCGTGGTCGAGCACGATGCTGCTGAGGTCCGCGAGTGCCTGGCCGCGGCGCTGGCCGGGCGTGCGGTCGTCGTCGGCGGCGGGCGCGCCCATGATCGAGCCGATCGCCGCGGTCAGGGTCTGCCCGTGCTCCTCCGTGAGGAATCCGCTGAGGTGGTAACCGCCGATGGTGGGCGCCACGTCGAGGTACTCGCGCTGCCGAGCCTTCGTGTAGCCGCGCTCGTCGGCCTCCGGGTCGGCGTGGCGGGCGAAGTAGCGCACCAGACCGCGGAACCGGTCGGGACCGTTCTGCTCCGACCAGTCCAGGAGCTGCTCCTCCCAGGTAGGGGCGCCGGGGGCCGCGGTGTCGCCCGCTCCGTCGCCCATCTCCTCGACGGGCGTGGAAGACACTGGCTCCTCGACCTGGTCACCACCGTCAGGGACGTCAACGGGCTCGATGGTCGCCACGTCGACGGCGGGGGCGGCCAGTGCGTCGGTACGGACGGTGCTGGTGGTGGCGACGTCGACCAGGGCCCGGATCTTGTCGGTGCCGACCCGGCCGGCCAGGGCCGCGAGCAGCGTGGCGGGCAGATGGTCGCGGAGCGCCTTGGCGGTCCGGACGTCACGCCGCGCCGTCTGGGTCCGGGTGTCCTCGGCACGGGCCAGCCAGACGGCGAAGCTCCGGGCACCCGTCTGTGCCCAGAGACCGGCGGCCTCGATCCGCGGCAGGATCGACCAGCGCACGGCGTTCATCCGGGTGCCCGCCACCCGCAGGTGCGCCGACGCCGCCACGAGACGCGCAGTGGTCAGGGGCCCGTGACCGTTGTCCGGCCCCAGGCTCCCGGCCAGCTCGTCCAGGAGTCCGTCGAGATCTGCCAGGACCTCCTCCACGGGGCGCGAGGCACCTGATCGCTCATCCGCAGCCATGCTTCCCACCGCCTCTCGTGCACCGGAATGTCGTCGCCGGGCACCAGTGCGGCCCTCGGCGTTGACCCGATACTATCGAACAGGCGTGCGCAAGGTTGGTCAGAAGAAAGATCTGTGGATAACTTTTCGCAGGCCGTGTGACGGGTACCGTGGAGCGCATGGAAACCGAAAAGCCGGCCGGTCCACGAGGACCGGCCGGCTCGTCAGCCGCCGTCAGCAGGCGATCGACAGCAAGCCGCCTACCTCTCACCCCGCCCCAGCTTCGACGGCCACCAGACCTTGCGGCCGATGTCGTAGGCGAGCGCCGGGACCAGCAGCGAGCGGACCGCGAACGTGTCGAGCAGCACGCCGAACGCCACGATGAACGCGAGCTGCGCCAGGAACAGCACCGGGATCACCGCCAGGGCCGTGAAGGTCGCCGCCAGCACCAGTCCCGCCGACGTGATGATGCCGCCCGTCAGCCGCAGCCCGCGCAGCACGCCCTCACGGGTGCCGTGCACGAGCGACTCCTCCCGGACGCGGGTCATCAGGAAGATGTTGTAGTCGATCCCGAGTGCCACCAGGAACACGAACCCGAACAGCGGGACCGCCGGGTCGGCGCCGGGGAACCCGAACACGCCGTCGAAGACCAGCGCGGACACGCCCATCGCGGTACCGAAGGACAGCACGGTGGTCAGGATGAGCAGCACGGGGGCCAGGATCGACCGCAGCAGCAGCATGAGGATCAGCAGGATCACCACGAGCACGATCGGCACGATGACCGTGCGGTCGCGGATCGACGCCTCGTTCGTGTCAAGGTCCGTGGCCGATTCGCCGCCGACCAGGGCAGCGGGCAGCTCGTCGGCGTAGGCGGAACGCAGGTCGCGCACCGTCTGCTCCGCCGCCAGGGAGTCCGCGGCGTCGCCGAGCGTGCCCTGGAGCAGCACCGCGCCGTCGGACACCACGGGTTCCGGGGCGGGCGAGCCGGGCGGGCCGAACGGCTGGACGCCGTCCGCGGTCACGGGTGCGGTCGCGCTCGCGGTGTCGGCCGAGATCGCGACGCCCTCGATGCCGTCGTCCGCCAGCAGCACGTCGGCGGCGCGCTGCAAGTCCTCCTGCGGCGCGATCACGTAGACCGGGCTGCCGGAGCCGGCCGGGAAGTGTTCCGCGAGCCGTTCCTGCCCGTCGCGGGCCTCCGAGGAGCCCAGGACGAGCTCCGACTGCGGCACGCCGGAGGCCTGGAGCTGGGTGATCCCGATGCAACCGAGGGCGAGCACGGCCGCCGTCGTGATCCAGATGGCGCGCGGCCTGGCGCGGATGGCGCGCGAGACGCGCCCCCACAGGCCGGTCTCCAGGGCACCGGACTGTGCGGCGTCCGGGTCGTAGACGGGACGGCGCGGCCAGAACGCCGCACGGCCGAACGCCAGCAGGAGGGCCGGCAGCAGGGTGAGCGCGGCGAGCATCGAGAACGCGATGCCGACGGCGGCGACCGGGCCGAGCGTGCTGTTGGACCGCAGCTCGCTGAACAGGAGGCAGAGCAGGCCGGCGATGACGGTACCGCCCGACGCCAGGATGGGCTCGAACGAGCCGCGCAGCGCGCGCAGGGTCGCGGTCCACTTGTCCGGCGTGTGCAGCAGTTCCTCGCGGAACCGCGCCACGTACAGCAGGGCGTAGTCCGTCGCGGCGCCGATCACCAGGATGAAGAGGATGCCCTGGGTCTGCCCGCTGAGCAGCAGCACCCCGGAGTTCGCCAGGTGCCAGACCGTCAGCAGCGCGACGCACAGCGCGAACATGCTGGTGGCGAGCACTGCCAGCGGCAGCAGCAGCGACCGGTAGACGATGATCAGGATGACCAGCACCGCGGCCAGCGCCACGCCGAGCAGCAGACCGTCGATGCCGGCGAACGCCTTGACCAGGTCGCTGGAGAAGCCGGCGGGGCCGGTCACGTACAGCTCGACCCCCTCGGGCAGGTCCGCCGCCAGGGTCTCGCGCAGCTCGGCGGTCGCCTCGCCCACGTCGGCGTCGCCGGACAGGGGCACGAACGCCTGGGCGGCCAGGCCGTCGTCCGACGGGATGGCGGGAGAGACGTCGCCGTCCACCACGTCCAGGCCGCCGACGGCGGTCAGCCCGTCGCCGATCGTGGTGAGCTGGTCGTCGGTGAGCTCGTCGGGCGAGACGAAGACGACCAGGGCGGGGATCGCGTCGCCCTCGGTGAAGCCCGAGAGCCGTTCCTGCACCTCGGTCGCCTCGGCGGTCTCGGGCAGGTAGGCGGTGCGGTCGTTGGAGGAGACCTCGTCGATCCGGCCGAAGTAGGGGCCGCCGACGGAGGCGCCCACCAGCCAGACGAGGATCAGCACGGCGGGCAGCGTCACCCGGAGCCAGCGCGGTACACGGGAGGTCATCGTCGAGGAGCCTGTCCTGGTAGGGGAACTGGTAGGGGGAGGAGTGGTGGAGGGCGGTGTGCTCACGAGGTGACCCGCTCCCAGCTCGCCACGGCGCCGGGGACGACGACGAACAGCGGGTGGGCGGCGGGCGTCCCGGCCGTGGCGACCTGGGCGCGGTGCCCGGGCGAGCGGACGGCGAGCTTGCGCAGCAGGTGCTGCCGCTCGAGCTCGAGCTGCCCGGAGGTCACGACGATGCGGGTCGCCTCGCGCGTGGCCTGGTCGAGCGGTCGTGCGATCCGTTCCGCGTCGAACTGGTAGCCGCGTTGTGTCGCCTCGTCCCGCACACCGTGCAGGTAGCTCGAGATGGCGGTGACGGGCTCCGGGTGCGCGTGGAAGCGTTCGAGCTGGGGGTGTGCGGTGTATCCCGCGGTGTGGCCGAACAGCACGGCCTGCGCCAGTAGCGCCTCGCGCCAGCAGGCGACGAGCCCCTGCCGGTCGAGCAGCGCGGGATCGAGCGACCAGAGCCTCATGGGCGTCGTCGGCTCCTTCATATCGTTAAGGGTTCCTGCAACAGGGGCGCCTGGCGTGCGACGCGATTTCGACCAGAGGGTCCCAAAAATCGCTAGCCAGGCTATATTCAAGTGTATGACGCATTATCCAGCGAGGTAAAATCCGACCGTGGAGCCTGAAGCTGTGTCGGACATCGAGCCCGAACCGTCGATGCTGGACCCGCGCGTCATGGACCCCGACGAGGAGATCGTGCGCAGAGCCGGCATGGACGACCAGGACGTGGACCAGGTCGTCCGCGTCCTGGAAGCGCTGCGCGGCTGGCGCGAGACCGAGCGTCGGATGAGCGAGGCGTCGCGCCGCTACATGAAGCTCGGCGACACCGACATGCGCGCGCTGCGCTACATCATCGCCATGCAGAACCACGGACGCGTCGTGACGCCGGGCGCCATCGCGGAGCACCTGGGCATCACGACGGCATCGACCACCAAGCTGATCGACCGCCTCGCCGCGGGCGGGCACGTGAACCGGCTCCCGCACCCGAGCGACCGGCGCAGCCTCGCGATCGAGGTGACGCCGGAGACGCGGCGGGCGGCCCGCGAGACCGTCGGGCGCAGCCACGCGCGCCGGTTCGACGCCGCGGCCCGGCTGACGCCGCCGGAGCGGGAGATCGTCGCCCGGTTCCTCGACGACCTGGCGAACACGGACCGCGAGCCCGAGGGCGACCCGGCCGCGTACACGCGCACGGGCGACGAGGTCACGGCGGAACTCCTCGACCGGGACTGACCGGACTGATCTGGAAACTGATCTGGACGGATCTGGACTGACCCCCGGCCGAGCCGTCGTCACACGGAAGTGAGCCCGACCGAGGCCGAGGTCCGCGCGAGCCGGAGCCCACGCGGACCTCGGCCCTGGCCTCACACCTCCAGCAGCACCCGCACGTCCCACGGGCCGAGCTCGAGCTCCGCACCCGCGGCCAGCTCCTCACCGCTGAGCAGGTCCCGGACCGCGCCTGGCAGCACGAAGGTGCTCGGTTCCCAGGACCACGAGTGCACGAACCGCACCCGGTCGCCGGCGGGGTTCCGAGCGCCGGTGACGGTCTGCGAGGGGGCCTGCGGGCGCCACCGCAGCGTCCCGGCTGCCTGCGGCGCGCCGTCCGCCCCGGGTCCGTCCGACGACGTCGGCGCTGCTGCCGTCGAGGTCGCCGCCGAGCCCGCCAACACTTCGGCACCGCTGTGCCGCGCTACCCAGTCCAGGACCGCCCGGGCCAGCGCCGGGTCAGGCACCGTGCCGACCGTGGTGATCCGGCCCGCGCCGTGCACCCGCGTGGTCACGGCCGGCCAGCGCCCGAAGTGCGGGTGGTCGTACCCGGCCAGCACCTCGGCGTCCAGCACCTGCAGCCCGTCCACCCAGCCCGTCGCGTGGGCATCGGCCAGCCCCTCGCCCAGCCCCACAACCCCCGCGCTCGACCCTCCGCTGAACCCCTCGAAGCCCTCCGCCACCTGCACCCGCAGCGGCTCGTCGATGGTCGCGAACTCGTCGTAGAAGACCCCGGCCGCATCGCTGAGGTGCGCGGGCTTGCGCTCCGCCCGCGCGCGGGCCTCCTCGTCCTCGTACCCCGTGCGGATGCCGAGCACCAGGTGCCCGCCGGCCGCGGCGTAGCGCTCCAGCCACTGCAACCAGGCGTCGTCGGCGATGGTCACGCCCGCCGCGACCAGCACGGGCAGCTCGCGCGCGGTGTCCTCGGGGCTCGCGTCGGTGAGCTGGGCGTCGTGCACGAGCCGCGCCTGCAGCCCGGCGTCGAACGCCCCGCGGTAGAAGGAGTCGAAGATGCGGTGCCAGCCCCGGGGGTCGGGCCCGGCGCCCCCGCCGAGCTGCGGGAACTCGGCCAGCGACCACTTGCTCGGGTTGGACCACACCAGAGCGACGTCGGCGTCCGGGGTCAGGTTCGCCACCGCGGGGCCAGCGGCCCGGAGCTCGGCGCCGAGCTCCGCGAGCTGCCGGTACACCCGGCCCGGCTCCAGCGAGTGCGGCAGCACGCCGCCCCAGTACGTCTCCGTGCCGTAGGGGAGCGTGTGCCAGTGCCAGTACTCGATCATGGTCGCGCCCCGGGAGACCAGCGCCCAGGCGGCCTGCCGCCACTGGCCGTCGTAGGCGGGCTCGTTCAGCCACGGGCCGCCGATCGCCTGCGCGTTCGTCTCCGTGACGAGGAACGGCGCCTGCTTCGAGGAGTACATGCGGTCGGCCGTCGCGTACAGCGACCACGTGCCCGTCGTCATCCAGGTCTGGTCGTCGGGGACGGTCGGGGGCAGGGTCAGGTGGTCGCGCATCCGGTAGTACGGGTTACCCGCGGTCACGTCCAGCTCGCGGGTCAGGGCGTCGTCCTGCACGGTGGGGCGCTCGTAGGAGATGCACGTGGTGACGAACTGGTCCTCGCGGGCGTACTCGCGCACGACGTCGGCCTGCCAGCCGATGAAGTCCGTGGTGAGCTGCGCCTGGAACCGGCGCCAGGCGAGCGCGTACTGGGGCTGCGCGTTGCCCGACGGCGTCCACAGGTCCGCCCACGACGACAGCCGGTGCGACCAGTACGTCAGACCCCACTCGTCGTTGAGCCGCTCCACCGTGCCGTACGTGCCACGCAGGTGGTCGACGAACCGCTCGAAGACCTGGCGGTTGTAGAAGATCTCGTTGCCCGGCTCGTTGTCCACCTGGTAGCCGACGACGGCGGGGTGGCCCGCGTACCGCGCGACGACGGCGCGGATCACCCGCTCGGCGTGGAACAGGAACGCCGGGTGCGTGTAGTCGATCTCCTGGCGCGCGCCCCAGCCCATCGGCCGGCCGTCGGCGCGCACCACGTTGATCTCGGGGTACAGCCGGGCCAGCCACATCGGCACGGCGTACGTCGGCGTGCCGAGCACCACCTTGATGCCGCGCTCGTGCGCGCCGTCGAGCACGGGCTGGAGCCAGTCCAGGTCGAACCGACCGTTCTCGGGCTCCCAGGTGGACCAGACCGACTCGCCGACGCGGATCACCGTGAAGCCCGCCTCGACCATGAGGTCCAGGTCCTTCTCCAGCCGGTTGGAGAGGCGGTCCTCGGGCCGGTGGTACTCGGGGTAGTACGCGGCGCCGAACAGGACGCCGTCGGCCAGGTGGTGCAGGGGGTTCATACGGACCTCTCGGGTGCGGTGGTCTCGGTCTTGTTCTGAGGTGCGCTGTTCTTGGGCGTGCTGTCGGGCGGCGGTGCCGTGGTCTCCCGGACCACCAGCTCCGTGGGGATCAGCCGGTGCCGTTCGGCGGGCGGGCGGCCCTCCATGGCGCGCACCAGGCGGTGCACGGCCAGCCGGGTGACCTCGGCGAAGTCCTGGCGCACCGTCGTCAGCGGGGTGGACAGGAACTCGGCCTCGGGTGCGTCGTCGAAGCCGACGACGCTGACGTCCTGCGGCACCCGCAGGCCCGCCTGCTCGACGGCGCGGATCGCGCCGATCGCCATGTGGTCGTTCGCGGCGAAGATCGCGGTGACGGGGTTGACGGGGGTTGCGGTGGAATCAGGGGCGGCGCTCGTGGCGGAGCCGGAGCCGGAGCTGGAGCCGGAGCCGGCGTGGCGCAGCAGCTCCCTCGTCGCCTCGTACCCGGAACGCGGGCTCCAGTCGCCGTGCACGACGTCGGGCAAGGGTGCGCCGGTGTCGGCCAGGGCGCTGCGCCAGCCGGCGATGCGGCGTGCCGTGGCAGCCCAGCCGGCCGTGCCGGCGATGTGGTGCACCGTGCGGTGCCCGAGCGTCAGCAGGTGCTCCGTGGCCGACCGGGCCCCGGTCAGCTCGTCGGCCCCGAGCACGAGCCGGTCGCGGCCGGTCTCCTCGGGCGCCGGGTCCCTCCCCGGTTCGACGCCGGGTACGGCGCCGGGCGCGCCGTCGGGCACGGCGCCGGACCGGACGCCGGACCCAGCGCCGGCCACGCCGTCGGGCGCAGCCTCGGCGACGCTCGTGGGCGAGTCGAAGGTGAGCACCGGCAGCCCGGCCGGGAGGCGTAGCTCCGGATGTCCCAGGTCGATCGGCTCGGAGAGCACGAGCCCGGCGATGTCCTGGGCGACGAGCTCGTCGATCGCGGCCTGCAGGTCGGCGACGCCGCCGCCCTGCGTGCGCGCGACGCTCAGGTGGTAGCCGGTGCCCCGCAGGGCGGCGTCGACCCCGGCCAGGATCGACGTCGGCCCGTACAGCGCGGTGCCCATCGTGACCATCCCGATGCGCCGGTTGCGCCGCGTGACCAGCGCCCGGGCCGCCGCGTTGGGCCGGAAGCCCATCTCCTCGATGACGGCCTGCACCCGCGCGCGGATCGCGTCGGCGACGTGTGGTTCGCCGTTGACCACCCGCGAGACGGTCTTCTGCGAGACGCCGGCCCGCCGTGCGACGTCGGTCATCGACACGCGCTGTGTCGCACCCATCCGAGCAGCTCCTTCGCTGTGCCTGAACGCCGTCCGACGACGCCCCGATGACGCCCGACCCCGCACCCTGACTACGTAGTCAACGCAGGGAGCGAACCACGGGTCCGACCATGCGGTCAAGAGCACCCGGGACCGTCGCAGCCATCCCAACCTCCGACACCTCCGCCGGATGGCGGACGGCGACCCCGAGGTGTGCCTCGTTCGGCGGATGCCGGCGCCGGTCCTCGCGGTGCAGGATCACGGCATGGACAAAGGAGTTCGCGTGACCGAGACCGTGAAGAGGCCGCCCTTCGACCCGGAGCTGGAGGCAGTGCTCACGCTGCTGTCCGACCAGGTGCCGATGAGCATCACGCCCGAGATGATCCCGCTCATGCGCCAGGCCGCCCCCGCGCCCGGCGTCGGCGTGGACGACGCGCTCACCGCGGCCGGGATCGTGCGCCGCGACGTCACGATCCCCGGGCACGACGGCGACGAGATCGAGGTCAGCGTGCTGAGCCGGCAGGACCGGACCGGCGTCGGACCCGGCATCTACTACACGCACGGCGGCGGCATGATCATGGGCGACCGGTTCGTCGGCCTCGACCTGCTGCTGGGCTGGATCGACGACTTCGACGCCGTCGTGGTCACGGTGGAGTACCGCCTCGCGCCCGAGTTCCCCGACCCGTACCCGGTGCGGGACTGCTACGCGGGCCTCGTGTGGACCGCCGAGCACGCCGCGGAGCTGGGCATCGACCCCGACCGGTTGATCATCGCCGGCGGCAGCGCGGGCGGCGGCCTCGCGGCGGGCACCGCGCTGATCGCCCGCGACGAGAGCGGCCCGGCGCTCGCGGGCCAGGTGCTGGTCTACCCCATGCTGGACGACCGCGACCAGACCGTCTCGACCACTCAGATCGACGGGGTGGGCGTCTGGGACCGCGGTTCGAACCGCACGGGGTGGTCGGCGCTCCTGGGCGACCGGCGCGGCACCGACGACGTCTCGGTCTACGCGGCCCCCGCGCGGGCGACCGATCTGTCCGGCCTGCCACCCGCGTTCATCGACTGCGGGAGCGCCGAGGTCTTCCGGGACGAGGACGTCGCCTACGCCTCCGCGCTCTGGGCGGCGGGCGTGCAGGCCGAGCTGCACGTGTGGCCCGGCGGGTTCCACGGCTTCGACATCATGGCGCCGCACACCGTCCTGGCCAGGTCGATGCGCGCGGCCCGCGACTCCTGGATCGAGCGCACGCTCGGCATCTGACGGCGGTTCGCGCCACCCGGGCGCCGGTGCCCGACGTCGGCGCCCCGCTAGTGTGTTGGTCCACACACGCGATGGAGCGAAGATGCAAGAGCTCGTGGGCCGCCTGACCGCACTCGATCCCGAGGCCAGCGAGACCCTCAAGGTCGTCGCCTACTTCGACGTGCTCGTCGGGGGCGGCGTAGGGCTCCAGGCGCTGCTGCGCGGGGCGGCCCTGCTCAGCGGGACGGTCGCCGGCGCCGTCGTCGCCGGCCGGACCCACCGCGCGGGGCCCGACGGCGCCCGGCGGGAAGCGCCGGCCGACGGCGGCGCCGACCCGCACGAGGGCTGGCCGTCCCGGCCGGTCGACGGCGGGCGCGTCTGGATCGAGCGCGAGGGGCGCCCGCACGCCAACGACGACATGGTCGTCGAGCGGCTGGCGCTCGCCGTCGACCTGGTCCGGGCGCGGCACGACGGCGAACCCGCGGGCTCCCTCGGTGTCGTCCTCGACGCGACCCGGGAGGTCGCCGAACGCCGGACGGCCCTGGCCCGGCTCCGGCTCGACCCTGCGCGCGAGTACCGGGTGGCGGCGCTGCCCGCGTCCCGCGGCGAGGCGGGTGCCCGATCGGCAGGGAGGTCGGGTGTCGCTGGTGCGCCGGGTGCGCCGTCTACGGTCGTCGCGACGCCGTACGGTCTGGTGCGAGCCGTGGTTCTCGGTCGTGCGGGCTCGGAGGCCGAGGTCTTCGGCCCGGCCGGGATCGGTGTCGCGCGGCCCGGGGACCAGCTCCCGGAGTCCTTCCGGACGGCGCTCCTCGCGCTCCGCCTCCGGCCGCGCCGTGACTCGGGGCGCGGCGACCAAGGGCTCGGCAACAACACAGGGCTCGGCAACGCAGGGCACGACGACGCCGTGTTCGACGCCGCCGACCTCGGCGTGACCCTCGCCGCCGTCAGCGCCCTGGAACCGGTCGCGGCACAACAGCCGGACGTCGTCGCCCTCGCCCGGCTCGACGCTCGCACCCGCGCTGTCCTCGACGAGCTGGCCGCGGCCGAGAGCGTGCGCGCCGCCGCCACGGTGCTGGGCATGCACCACTCGACGCTCCAGGTACGCCACGACCACCTGACGACCGAGCTCGGCTACGACCCGCGGTCCCTGCCCGGCCGCGCCCGGTTCCTGCTCGCCCGGCTCCTCCTGCGCCTCGTCGAGGACGGCTCGGCCGGCTGACCCAGGTGCACCGGCCCGGCCCGGCGCCGGTCGGCCTCGCGCCCCTGGCCGCCGATGTGCGCTTCTGCCCAGTCATTGGGCCGGAAAAGTACGCGGTTTTCGGGCGCAATCGCTGGGTAGAAGCGCACATCGGTCTCGGCTCGGCCTGGCTCGGCCCGACCGGACTTGATCTGGCCCGGGACCTTCCACGTCGACAACGGCGACACCCGCCTCACCCGGTAACCACCCAACCCCGCCCCACCCAAAGGTTGAGTGCTGGGTATTCGCCCTTCTCGGTACTGCAGAAGGGCGAATACCCAGCACTCAACGGGGCGGTCGGGTGGGGTGAGGCGGGCGGGTTGCGGCGGAGCGCTACACGAACGCGCCCAGCAGCAGGACCACGAGCAGGGCCACGACCGACAGGACCGACTCCATGAGCGACCAGGTCTTGAAGGTCTGGCCGACCGTCATGCCGAAGTACTCCTTGACGAGCCAGAAGCCGGCGTCGTTCACGTGGGACAGGAACACCGAGCCCGCGCCGATGGCGAGGACGAGCAGCGCCGCCTGCGTGGGGTCGAGGCCCGCCGCCAGGGGCGCCATGATGCCCGCCGCGGTGATCGTCGCGACCGTGGCCGAGCCCGTGGCGATGCGGATGAGCGCCGCCACGAGCCAGCCGGCCAGCAGCGGGGTGATCCCGGCGTCGGCGATGCCGGAGGCGATCACGTCGCCCACGCCCGAGTCCACGAGCGTCTGCTTGAAGCCGCCGCCGGCGCCCACGATGAGCAGGATGCCGGCGATCGGCGCGAACGAGGAGCCGACCAGGTCGCCGAGCTGCTGACGCGTGCGCCCGACGGCGGTGCCGAAGGCGAACAGCGCGAACAGCGACGTGATGAGCAGGGCCACGAGCGGCTCGCCGAGGAACTCCAGCACCGTGCCCCAGCCCGTCTCGGTGGCGCCCGCGATCTCGACGACGGACCGCGCGAGCATCAGGATCACGGGCAGCAGCACGACCAGCACCGAGATCCCGAACGACGGCTTGCGCAGCGTGGTGGTGCCGGCCTCCGTCGCGGTGGCGGTCCCGGTCGCCTTCCCAGCGCCGTCCGACGACGACGCGCCGCCGCTGCCGCCCGCACCGTTGCCGCCGGCACCGCCCGCGGCGTCGTCGGACATACCGAGCACCGTGGTGGGCGGGTCGAGCTTGACCCAGCGGGTCAGCGGGATGGCGAGCAGCGGCCCGGAGATGATCACCGTCGGGACGGCGACCAGCAGGCCGAGCCCGAGCGTGAGGCCCAGGTTGGCGCCGAGCGCGTCGATGGCGAGCAGCGGTCCGGGGTGCGGCGGCACCAGGCCGTGCAGCGCGGACAGGCCGGCGAGGGCCGGGATGCCGACGAGCACGGGGTTGGTGCGCATGCGGCGCGCCACGATCATCACGACCGGGATCAGCAGCACGACGCCGACCTCGAAGAACAGCGGGATGCCGACCACGAACGCGATGAGCGCCATGGCCCAGGGCAGACGCTTGACCGGTGTGCGGTCGAGGATCGTGTCGACGATCCGGTCGGCGCCGCCGGAGTCGATGAGCAGCTTGCCGATGATCGCGCCGAGCGCGATGAGCACGCCGACGCCCGCGACCGTGGTCCCGAGGCCCGCCGTGAAGCTGGTGAACGTGTCGGTCAGGCCGATCCCGGCCACGAGGGCGAGCGCGCCCGAACCGAGCACGAGCGCGAGGAACGGGTGCATCTTGAGCCACACGATGAGCCCGACGATGACGACGATGCCGATCAGCGCGGCCAGCACGAGCTGCGCGGTCGGGGCGGTGGGCGCGGTGTCCGCGGCGGCGGTCGCCAGCGGGGCAGCGAGCAGAGCGGTGTCGTGGAGCATCAGTGGTCCTCTCCCAGGCGGTGCAGGATCTCGTCGACGATCTGCTCCGGCCGCGGCGTGATGTCGACGGCGAAGCCGGGCTCGTCGTCGGCCAGGGGCTCGAGCGCGGCGAGCTGGCTGTCGAGCATCTCCGGCTTCATGAAGTGCCCGGCGCGGCCCTGGATGCGGGTGCGCAGCAGCTCGTACGAGCCGGTCAGGTGCACGAACTGGACGGTGCCGATCGCGCCGGCGCCGTCGGCCGAACCGTTGCCCGCCGTCTCCAGCAGGTCGCGGTAGCTGCGGCGCAGGGCGCTGCACGGCACCACGGCGCTGCGTCCCGCGGCGAGCTCCTTGGCGAACCAGTCGCGGATGCCCTGGAGCCAGGGCCAGCGGTCGTCGTCGTCCAGGGGGTGGCCGGCGGCCATCTTGGCGACGTTCGCGGGGGAGTGGAAGTCGTCGCCCTCCGCGAAGGACGCGCCGAGGCGCCCGGCGAGCAGGGCGGCGACCGTGGTCTTGCCCGACCCGGCCACGCCCATCACGACGAACGCTCGTGGTCCGGGGTCCTGCGCAGACGGGTCTGTGCCGCCGCTGCTTGTCTGGGTCGAGAACATCGCTGTCTCGGTGACGTCTGTGTCCATGGGGTCTATCTTCACCCATTGATGACACCATTAGCACGTGATTCATGTCACCAATGGTGTGACCAATCCGCCCGGTCGATGGTGCGAACTATTCTTGGAGGATGCCTCCCGTGCTGCACAGCCCCGTCCTCGACGCCCTGGGCCGCCGCATCACCGCTGGTGAGCTGCCGGCGGGCGCCTCGCTGACGCTCGACGGGATCGGCAGCGAGTTCGGGGTGTCCCGCACCGTCGCGCGCGAGGCGATGCGGCTGCTCGAAGGCCTCGGGCTGGTCCGCTCGGGCCCGCGCGTCGGCATCGTCGTGCTACCGCACCCGGCATGGAACGTGCTCGACCCCCGGGTGATCGCCTGGCGGCTGGACGGGCCCGGGCGCACGTCGCAGCTGCGTTCGCTCACCGAGCTGCGCCAGGCGGTCGAGCCGCGCGCCGCGGCGGGCGCGGCACGCGGGGCGACGGCGGCGGTCCGCGACGAGCTGGTCGCCACCGCGGCCCAGCTGCGCAAGCTCGGCGAGGCGGGGGAGGGCGACGGCGCGGAGTTCCTCGCGCTCGACATCCGGATGCACGAGCTCCTGATGCGCTCCAGCGGCAACGAGCTGTTCACCGCGCTCGCCGACGTCGTCTCCGTCGTCATCTCCGGCCGTATCCACCTCGGCCTCATGCCGGCCTACCCCGTGCCCGAGGCGCTCGACGCGCACGAGGCGGTCGCGCGCGCCGTCGCCGCGGGCGACGCCGACGCGGCCGAGCAGGCGATGGCGCGCATCGTGCGCGAGGTGCGCGGCACGCTCGACGACGCCCCGCCCGCTCAGCCGGAGCGACCTGCTCTGCCGGATCAGCCCGCTCAGCCGGAGCGACCTGCTCTGCCGGATCAGCCCGCTCAGCCGGAGCGACCTGCTCTGCCGGATCAGCCCGCTCAGCCGGAGCGACCTGCTCTGCCGGATCAGTCTGCTCTTCCGGCTCGGCCCGCTCAGGCCTGACCGCCGAACCAGCTCTCCTGTGCGGCGCCGAGGCCTGCCGCGGCGTCCCAGTCCTTCAGGGGCTGGGAGAACTCCCACTGGTAGCCGAACGGGTCGACGCACTCGAAGACACGGTCGCCCCACGCCTCGTCCGCCGGTTCTGACGTGATCGTGCAGCCGGACGCCTGGCAGTAGGCGTAGCTCGCGGCCAGGTCGTCCACGCCCAGGCCGACGGCGACGCCCAGCCCCCGCGGACCCCGCTGCGTCAGCCGCTCGCGCTCGCTGTCCGGGAACGGCATGCCGACCAGTGCGTCGACGATGAGCTGCACCTCGCCGCGCGCCAGGATCGTCATGACAGGTCCGCCGTCGGGCCCCGGGACCGAGCCCACCTCCTCGAAGCCGAAGCCTCGGTAGAACTCCGCCGCCGCGACGACGTCGTCCACGCGCAGACCCACCCGGAATGCTGCTGCTACCACTGGTGCCTCCTGATCGAAGTGCCGTCGATGTGCCCGCCGTGCCATTTGGGTACGGCGTACGCAAACTATAGTCGACGACGGCGGGCTCGACGGCAAGGAAAACGAACCGCAAGGAACCTGGCCGACAACCGGCCGGTGGCACAACGAGCGTGGGGGAGAGCGGCGCGTGGGAGATCCTGGCGGCGAGCGGGACAGGGCGCGCACCCTGGACCTGCTGTGGGGCACGCGGGTGCCCTCCGGGCTCGGCCGGAAGCCGGGGCTCGGCCCCGAGCAGATCGTGGCGGCGGGCGTGGCGGTCGCCGACGAGGGCGGCCTGGGCAGCCTCTCCATGCGGCGGGTCGCCGAGCGGCTGGGCGTCGGCGCCATGTCGCTGTACCGGCACGTGCGGGACAAGGCGGAGCTGCTCGACCTCATGGTCGACCGGGTGCTCGGCGAGGTGCGGTACGACGTCGGGCCGGACGGTGTTGGGCCGGACGGCGTCGGGCCGGGCGGCGATGTGCCGGACGGCGTCGGCGCCGGTGCCTCCGGCGACACCGCCCCCTGGCGCTCGCGGCTGGACCGGGTCGCGCGTGCGAACCGCGCCCTCTACGAGCGGCATCCCTGGCTGCTGAGTCGTCCGGAGGGTCGTCCGACCCTCGGACCCGGCGTCGTCGCCAAGTACGACGCCGAGCTCCGCGCCGTCGACGGGCTCGGTCTCGGCGACGTCGAGATGGACCTCGTGCTGACACTCGTCCTGGGCTACGCCCGCGACGCGACGGCGAGCCTGGTCGCCTGGCGGTCCGTCCCGGAGAGCACCGGGCAGGCCGACGACCAGTGGTGGGCGGAGCACGAGCCGCACATGACGCGGGTCCTGGGCGACCGCTACGCGCTCGCCGCCCGGGTCGGCACGGCCGCGACCAGCGGGTACGGCGGCGTGCACGACGCCGAGCGCGCCTGGGAGTTCGGCCTGTCGCGCATCCTGGACGGGATCGAGTCGTTCGTCCGGGCCGGGACCGGGCGCTGAGCCCGGTCGCGGCCCTCGCTCCCGGATTGCTCCTAGATCGCCTTCAGCAGCGGCAGGCGGACGGCGGGCGGAAGCGGCGCAGTGTTGGCCCCAGTACCGGCCCGCGTGCCAGCCGAGGTGCCGGACGGCTGAGCCTGCAGCGCCTGGATCTGCAGCGCCGCGAACCGGCGCGAGGCCGCCACCGCCGCCTTCGGCGACGACGCCCGGATGCCGGAGTTCGCCATGATCACCATGATCAGGTCGTCCAGCCCGACGTCGCGGCGCAGCCCGCCGCCGTCCTTGGCGCGCTGGATCAGCTCGGCCAGCGACCGCAGGGCGCGCGTGCGTTCCTGCGCGAAGTCGACGGCGTCCGGGAACGCCGTGACGAACGCGGCCGTGAAGCCGCGGTCCAGGGCGTGCATGACGCAGACCCGCTCGATCACGGTGCGCAGGCCGTGCCACGGGTCGGGGTCGGCGAGCCCCTCATCGACGATGGCGGCGCACGTCGCCATCTGCTCGCCGAACGCCTCGGTGACCAACGCCTCCTTGGTCGGGAAGCGGCGGTAGAGCGTCGCCGGGCCGACGCCGGCACGCCGCGCCAGCTCTCGCATCGGGACGTCGATGCCCTGCTCCGCGAACGTCGTGCGGGCGACCTGCAGGATGCGCTCGCGGTTGTCGCGCGCGTCGGAGCGCAGCTCGCGCGCGGCGAGCGGCTCCAGGGCCTCGGGCGGCGCGGTCTCCGGGTGCCGGCTCATGCCGGGTGCTCGCTCATGACTCTCGTTTCGCCGAAACGGACGGGGTGTTCCACTCGCGGACATCATGACACCCCGGCGCGCACTGGCACATCCCGGCGCTCCGGCGCATCGCGGCGCACCCTGGCGCGTCCCGGTCCGGCCCCGCAGATCTTGGCCTGCCCCGGCCCGGTCCGGCTCCAAAACACGTTGTCGGGCGGACCCGCGCCTTGTGACACTCCTGCGATGCGGATCAACCCTGCGAACCGGATCAACAGAGTGCAGCCCGACGGCCTGCACCCGACCCCGGGCTACCACCACGTGACGGTCGTCGAGGCCGGCCGGACCGCTCACCTCGCGGGCCAGTGCCCCCTCGACGTGTCCGGTGACCTCGTCGGGGCCGGCGACGCCCTGCGTCAGGCGGACCAGGTGGCGGCCAACGCCCTCGTGGCGCTCTCCGCCGTCGGCGCCGTGCCGCAGGACGTGATCCGGTCGGTCATCTACGTGGCGAGCGAGGACCGGAGCGTGCTCGCGGCGGTCTGGGCCCGGCTGAACGCCGGCCCGCTCGCCGGGGCGTTCACCACCGCGAGCACCCTGCTGGGCGTCACGGTGCTCGGCTTCCCCGGCCAGCTCGTCGAGGTGGACCTGACCGCGGCGCTCGCAGACTGATCGGGCCGGGTCCCCCGAGGCAGACCATGCACCTGCTGCCAGATCCGGTGCCGGTCTGGCAGCAGGTGCATGGTCGGCTTCGCGCCGGGCGGACGCCCGGCATCGGCCAGCCGTCAGTTCTGCAGCAGCACCTTGATCGCGCGCCGCTCGTCCATAGCACGGTAGGCCTCCGCGACCTCCGACAGCGGCAGGGTCAGGTCGAAGACCTTGCCCGGGTCGATCTCGCGCTTCCACACCAGGTCCAGCAGGTGCGGCAGGTAGGCGCGGACCGGCGCGACGCCGCCGTGGATGCCCTTGTTGCCCCAGAACAGGGTGTCGGTGGGCAGGTCGCCGTGCGGCACCCCGACCAGCCCGATCATGCCGCCCGGCCGGACCAGCTCGACCGACTGCGCCCGGGCCTCGGCGGTGCCGACGCACTCCAGCACCGCGTCCGCGCCGATGCCCTCGGTCAGCTCCAGCACCTTGGCCAGCCCCTCCTCGCCGCGCTCGGCGATGATGTGGGTGGCGCCGAACTCCGTCGCCACCTTCTGCCGGGACTCGTGCCGGCTCATCGCGATGATCGTGGTCGCGCCGAGCTGGGCCGCGGCGAGCACGCCGCTCAGCCCGACGGCGCCGTCGCCCACCACCACGACGCTCGACCCCGGGCCGACGTTCGCCGAGACCGCCGCGTGCCAGCCGGTGCACATCACGTCGGACAGGCTCAGCAGGCTCGGGATCAGGTCGGCGTCGGGCTCGCCCGGGGTGGCCAGCAGTGTGCCGTCCGCGTTCGGGATGCGGATCTTCTCGGCCTGGCAGCCGTCGTAGCCTCCCCCGTGCAGGCAGTTGGCCTGCATGCCCTTGCGGCACACCGCGCACGTGTTGTCGCTGTGCAGGAAGCCGCCGACCACGAAGTCGCCCGGCTTGACGGTGGTCACGGCGGCACCGACCTGCTCGACGACGCCCACGTACTCGTGGCCGATCGGTGTCGGACGCTTGACCTGGGAGACCCCGCGGTAGCGCCACAGGTCCGAGCCGCACACGCACGCGGCGACGGTCCGGATGACGGCGTCCGTCGGTTCGACGACGACGGGGTCCGCCCGCTCCTCGAAGCGGACGTCCCCTGCTCCATGAATGATTGCTCCTCGCATGCCCCCATTCAACACGCGTGTCGCGGATGAGGGAGGGGCTGGCGTTACCTCCCGGGCCGTTCAGCCGCGCGCGGCGCGGACGACGTCGGCCAGCGGGACGGTCGGGCGACCCAGGAGACGGTCCAGGTCGTCGCTGTCGGTCTGCAGGTCGCCGGCCGCGATCGAGGCGTCGATCCCGGCGACGAAGCCGGCGGTCCCGGCGTCGAGGCCTGCCTGCTGCAGGTCGGCGGCGAAGGCCTCGACCGTCAGGTCGCGGTAGGCCACCGGTGCGCCCGTGACGTCGCTGATCGTCGCGGCGAGCTCGGTGAACGTGAACGCGGACCCGCCGAGCTCGTGCACGACGACGGGCGCGGCGGCCCCGTCAGCGGCAGCGGCGTCGTCGGCGAGCAGGGCGGCGGCCGCCGCGCCGGCGTAGTCGGCGCGGGGCGCGGCCGAGACCTTGCCGTCGCCCGTGGCCCCGACGATCTCGCCGCGCTCGACGAACTCGGCGAGCCGCGCGGTGTAGTTCTCGGTGTACCAGCCGTTGCGCAGCAGGGTGACGGGCACGCCCGACGCGCGCAGCACCTGCTCGGTGGCCTGGTGCTCGCCGGCCAGCGGGTTGGTGGTGTCGTCCGCGTTCAGGATGCTCGTGTAGGCGATGCGCTCGACGCCGGCGGCCTTCGCGGCGTCGATCACCGCGGTGTGCTGCTTGACGCGCGCGCCGGGCTCGCTGCCGGAGACGAGCAGCAGCCGCTGGACGCCGGCCAGTGCCGTGGTCAGGGTCTCCGGACGGTCGTAGTCGCCCTCGCGGACCTGCGCGCCGAGCTCTGCGAGGTCGGCGGCCTTCTCGGGGGTGCGGGCGATGGCGACGACGTCGGCGGCGGGGACGCCGCGGGACAGCAGCTCCTGCACGACGAGGCGGCCCAGGTGTCCGGTGGCTCCGGTGACGGCGTAGGTGGTCATGTGGGTCTCTCCAGGTTTTGGCGTGGTTCCGGCACGGTGGGCAGTTGCCGGTGGATAGCACTAACGAATCGAAAGTACACCACATTCCGAGTGCGCGCGGTATCCTCGTGCCGTGAGCCTCACCGACCTGGAACCCGCCGACCTGCCGGGCGACGCCCCGACCGGGCCGCCGCAGGAGCTGGTGACCGATGTCTTCGCCCGCGGCTGCACCTCGCGGGCGGCCTTCGAGGTGGTCACCTCCAAGTGGGCCTCGCTCGCGCTGCTTGCGCTGGGGGAGGGCAGCTACCGGTTCAACGCGCTGCGCCGCCGGGTCGAGGGAGTCAGCGAGAAGATGCTGTCCCAGACGCTGCAGGCCCTGGAGCGGGACGGCATGGTCACGCGCGACGTCGTCACGACCATCCCGCCGCGCGTCGAGTACGGCCTGACGCCGCTCGGCGAGCAGGTCGCGCAGCGCCTGCGCGCGCTGGCCGACCTGCTCGAGGCGACCGCCGCGGGCCAGGAGTTCTGACCCGACCCGCCCCGAATCCACGGACGCACCTCTCCTTCGAGACCTAAGTTTCTTCGCTCTGGGGCGGCTGAAAGCGAAGAAACTTAGGTCTCAAAGGGGAGGTGCGGTCACGTGTAGACCCCACGACTCCCGCACCAGCGCCCGCCCCGTCTCGGTGACGTCCAGCCCGCGGCCGGACCGGTGCCGCACCACCCAGCCGGCGTCGAGGAACCGTGCGCCGACGGCGGCGCCCAGCGCGCCGGCCAGGTGCGGACGCCGTTCGGTCCAGTCGAGGCACGACCGCGTCGTCGGCCGCCGGGCGGCGACCGCGCCGTCGACGTCCACGCCGAACTCGCCGAGGCCGGCGGCGCCCGCGTCCGTCAGGGTCAGCTCGTCGCGGCCGGCGAGCCACCCGGACCGCACCCAGGCGTCCGTCAGCCCGGTCCCGAGGCGTCCGGCGAGGTGGTCGTAGCAGAACCGCGCCGCGGCCAGGTACTCGGCCCGGCGGCTGCGGCGGTACCCGGAGACGGGCGCGGCGTCGGCCAGCGTGCCCAGGGCCTCCAGCGCTGTCGCGACCTCCGGGCCGGCGAGCGCGTAGTACCGGCGTCGGCCCTGGCTGCGGCACGTCACGAGCCCGGCGTCGGCCAGGACCGACAGGTGCTCCGAGGCGGTCGAAGCGCTGACGCCGGCCGCGGTCGCGAGCTCGCCCGCCGGTCGGCTGGTGCCGTCCAGCAGCAGGTTCAGGAACACCGAGCGCGCCGGGGTGGACAGCGCCCGGCCCACGGCGGTGAAGTCTCGGTCCCGGGTCATCGCCCGACGGTACGGCGGGGACATTTCGGCGTCCACCGAAGCGTCGCCGGCCTACCGTCCCGGCATGAGCCAGCCAACGAGCCAGCCACCGAGTGCGCCGTCGCCCGCCCCGCACACCCATCCCTACGCCGCGCGTCTGCACTGGACGGGCTCGACCGGCGGCGGCATCCGCTCCTACTCGCGTGACCACGTCGCGACGGCCGCGCCCGCCACCCCCGTGGTGCAGCTCAGCGCCGACTCCGCGTTTCGCGGTGATCCCGACCGGCTCAACCCGGAGCAGCTGGTCGTGATGGCGGCGTCGTCGTGCCAGCTCCTGTCCTTCCTCGGGGCCGCCGCACGCGCCGGGGTGGACGTGCTCGCCTACGACGACGACGCCACCAGCCACCTCGACCTGACCGCGACGCCCGCGCGTCTCGGGACGATCCGCCTGGCCGTCACCGTCCGGGTGGCCGCAGGGACCGACGAGGCACTGGTGCACGAGCTCGCGGAGCAGGCCCACCGCGCCTGCTACGTGGCGAGCACGCTGGCGGTCCCCGTCGAGGTCAGTACGACGGTGACGGTCGGAACGGTGACGGCCGGATGAGCACCCACCCGCAGGACCTGGAGGTCCACCTGCCCGACCGGCCCGGCGAGCTCGCCGGCCTGGGTCAGGCCCTCGGGGAGGCCGGCGTGAGCCTGGAGGGCGGCGGGGTCGTCACGGTCGGGGGTCGCGCCGTGGCGCACTACCTCGTGCACGACGGCGCCCGCGCGCTGGCGGCCGTCACCGCGGCCGGGATCGGGCCGGCGGTGGTGCACGACGTCGTCCTGGCGCGCCTGGACCAGGAGGTGCCCGGCCAGCTCGGCACGCTCGCGCGCCGCCTGGGCGACGCCGGGGTCAACGTGCTGGTCCAGTACTCCGACCACGTCGGCAACCTGGTGCTCCTGGTCGCGGACGAGGACCTCGCGGAGTGCCGGAAGGTCGTCGCGGCATGGAGCCGACGTCGGCCGCCCGCACCCGGGCTGGGGGAGCAACTCTCCTTTGAGACCTAAGTTTCTTCGCTTTCGGCCGCCCCAAAGCGGAGAAACTTAGGTCTCCAAGGAGAGGTCGACCGGCCGGTGAGGATGCCGACCGGCCGGTCCGGCCGACCCTGGCAAGTCGGCAAGTCCGGCTCAGCGGGCCGGGACGCCCACCAGCTCCGCCGAGCGGTCCCAGAGCCGTCGGGCCAGATCGGCGTCGCGCGCCTGCGGGTGCACGCGGCGGGCCACGCGGCCGCGCTCGTAGTACGCGCCGGACTCCCAGTCCTCCCCGGCGGGCGTCTGCGCGAACCGTACGAGCTGCCGGGCGCCCCGCTCGGGGGTCGCCAGCACGAGCTTGCCGATGCGGCTCCGGTACACGGGCCGCATGAAGCTGGTGCTCTCGGCGGCGAAGTTCGTGGCGACGCCGCCCGGGTGGAAGGACACGGCGGACAGCCCCTGGTCGTGGAACCGGCGGTGCAGCTCGGTGGTGAACAGGATGTTCTCCAGCTTCGCCGTGCCGTAGGCGAGGTGGGGCGTGAAGTCGTGGTCGTGGTCGAGGTCGTCCAGGTCGAGGTGCCCGAACAGGCGCGCGCCCGCGCTGGAGGTCTGGATCACGGTGGCCCGGCTCGCCAGGAGTTTGTCCAGCAGCAGGCTGGTGAGCAGGAACGGCGCCAGATGGTTGACCTGAAGCGTGGGCTCGAAACCGTCCTCGGTCTTCGTCCGGACGCCCAGGATGCCGCCCGCGTTGTTCGCCAGGACGTCGATCCGCGGGTAGGCCTCGTCGAGCTGCCTGGCCAGCCGGCGGGCGTCGGCGAGCCGCGCGAAGTCGGCCACGAAGTGGTCGGCGCCCACCTCGCCGGCGACCCGCGCGGTCTTTTCCGGCGAGCGTCCGACGACGACGACGCGGTGGCCGGCGTCGGCGAGAGCGCGGGCCGCCGCCGCGCCGATCCCGTCGCTGGCGCCGGTGATCACGATGGTCCTGGGGGCGGGGTTGTCCATACGGACCAGCATGCGTCAGCCCGCGCCCCGAGCGGGACTGCCGCGCTGGGAGGACGCAGGGTCGGCGCGGCTCGCGCTATGCCAGGTCGACGTGCTGGCGGGCCGCCTCCATGAAGCGGAAGACGCCCTGGCGGGACGTGTCGCGGGCGGCCGCGAACTCCTCCGGGGAGAGGTTCGGCTTCATCTGGTCCACGCCGTCGACCGCCTGCTTGCCCAGGTCGATCAGCTCCTTGGACTCGGTGACGAGCTGGACGCGGAACAGGGCCTCCTGTGCGTCGGTGTAGAGGCGGTAGGTCTCGTAGCGGAGCGCCTCGGGGTCGACGCTCTTGCGCTCGTCGTGGATCGCGAACCACCGGTCCATGTGGGCGCGGCGCAGGTTCACGAGGACGCCGCCGAACGTCGTGTACGCGCTGACGCGTTCCTGCCGCAGGCGCTCGCCGCGTTCGAAGCGCTCCGCATCGGCGCGGTTGCGGCGTTGGAAATAGTGGGTCGCGAGCGAGCCGAGCAGGGTTCCGACGACGGCGACGATGCTGGTCACGATGATCTCCACGGCCGAAGCCAACCACGCCGGGTCAGCCTTGAGAAGCCACCCGGGCAGGCCGCGATCGGGTCGGGGGTGACTGTTGCTCGGGGAGGTGTGTTGCGCTGGGTAGACGTTGTCTACTGACGGCAACGCATCCCCGGTGCGTGGGTTCTCCCCGCGCCCGGCGCGCCGATCACCGGCTCACGCCCCGTCCGGCGCCTCCAGGCGGTCCAGCGTCGCGACGACGAGCGCCGTCACGCCCGTCTCCAGGGTCGGGTGCGGCACCGGGGCGAACCGGGGGGAGTGGTTGGAGGGGATGTCCCGGTCGGTGGTGCCGGCCTGTTCCGCCGCGAAGAACGCTGCCGGGTCCCAGCCGCCGAGCAGCCAGTAGACGAGCGGCACGCCTGCGGCCGTCGCGAGCACGCTGACGTCCTCGCTGCCGGAGACGGCGCCCGGGTCGATGACCCGCTCGGCACCGAATCGGGCGGCCAGGGCGGCACGGGTGCGCTCGGTCTCCGCCGGGTCGTTGACCAGGGGCGGGAACGACTCGCCGGGCGTGATCCGCGGCGGCTCCGGCGCGCCCGCGGCGGCGGCCTCCGCGTGCACGATCCGCTCGATCGCGCCGAGGACCCGGGACCGTACGGCCTCGCCGAAGGAGCGGACGTTCACGCCGAGGCTCGCCTCGTCCGGGATGATGTTGTCCTTGGTGCCCGCCTGGAGCCGGCCCACCGTGACGACCGCGGCGTCACCGGCCGCGACCTCCCGCGACACGATCGTCTGCAGCTTCAGCACCGTGGAGGCCGCCATCACCACGGGGTCCACGGTCGCCTCCGGGCGCGACCCGTGCCCGCCGCGCCCGACCAGCCGGATGTCCAGCACGTCGGCGCCCGCGAACGCCGGGCCGGCGTGCAGCCCCAGCAGGCCCGCCGCCACGGGAGCGACATGCTGCCCGAGCACGATGTCGGGGCGGGGGACCAGGTCGTACAGGCCGTCGTCGACCATGGCCTGCGCCCCGGTGCCGAGCTCCTCCGCGGGCTGGAAGACGACCACCAGCGTGCCCGACCACGCGGACCGGCCCCGCGCCAGCACGTCGGCGGCGCCGAGCAGGGCCGTGACGTGCACGTCGTGCCCGCACGCGTGCATGACCCCTGACTCGATGCCGTCCGCCGTCGTGGTCCGCACGGTGCTGGCGTACGGCAGCCCGGTGTCCTCGGTGACGGGCAGCGCGTCCATGTCGGCGCGCAGCAGCACGCACGGGCCGACGCCGTTGCCCAGCACCCCCGCCACCCCCGTCCCGCCGACGCCGGAGTGCACCACGTACCCGGCCGCCGCGAGCCGCTCCGCGACCAGCGCCGCCGTGCGGGTCTCCTGGTACGACAGCTCGGGGTGCCGGTGCAGGTCCTCGTACGTCTCGCGCAGACCGGGCAGCAGGTCCGGCAGCGGGGCGAGCACCACGTCGGCGTCGGGAACCGTGCCGCGCACCACCGGGGGAGTCGTCATGCGCTCACCCTGCCACCGGGCCCCGGCGGAGGCGCGGCGAGCAGCGGTCCGCACGGGTGGTCGGCAAAAGGTCAGGTGGTCGGCACCCCGGGGTACCGACCACCTGACCTTCTACCGATCACACCTTGCGGGCTACGCCCGCGTGACCGTCAGCTCAGCGCCGCTTCACCTCCAGCTCCGCGGTCGCCTCCGAGGCCCCCAGGTCCTCGGTCCCCTCGTACTCCGCCGTGATCGTGTAGTCGCCGGCCCGCAGGAGCGGCGGCACCAGCACGTCGGCCTTCCCGCCCCGCAGCTTCACGGTGCGCTCGTACGAGTGCCGGTCGCCCTCGCGGCCCACGGTGACGGTGACCCGTCCCGACGGCTTCTCGTCGTCGGCGGACACGGTGACCTTCACCAGGAACGGCTCCAGCGGGCGGACCGAGGACGGGGCCTTGATCTGCGTGCTGGTCGCCGCGGGCAGCAGGTCGTCGGGCACGAGGTCGCTCACCGCCGTGCGGTGCACACCACCCTCGTCGGCCCCGGCGTAGACCCAGGCGCCGTCGGGGCTCACGGTCAGGGAGCGCACCGACATCGCGGTCAGGTCGTTCGACGCCGACGCCCACGTGGCGCCGCCGTCGGCCGAGACGAACACCCCGGCGCCGTTGGCCGCGAGGCCGTACGGGCGCCAGCGGGCGGCACCCGCGACCAGGAGCTCGGTGCCCGCGGCCGGGCCGTCCGGCACCTCGACGGCGACGAACGTGCCCACCGAGGCGGACGTGTTCGGCACCTCGGCGTCGGCGAAGGTCTTGCCGCCGTCCGTGCTGACGCGGATGCCGGGTGCCTCGCCGATCACGACGTGGCCGGTGTCGGCGGGGTCGACCCACACGGACCGGACCTCGTCCCGGGTCAGCCGGGTGAGCGTCTTGCCGAGGTCGTCGGAGCGGTACAGGCCGGACGTCGTGGCCAGCCACAGCCGGTTCTTCTTGGCCGGGTCGACCACGATCTGCTGCACCAGCACCTGGTGGGCGTAGCTGGTCCAGGTCTCGAAGCCGTTCGTCGAGACCATGAGCCCGGTGTCGACGAGCGACGTGTAGCCCACCGCGACCGTGCCCTCGGCGTGCGGGGAGACGGCCAGCGCCGTCGGGCTGTAGCCGCCCCTCGGGCCCACCTGGGCGAGGTCGGCGTCGGACTCGCCGGCGCCTGCCGTCAGGATGCGGCCGCCGCCCAGCGCGTTGGAGCCGATGGCCCAGACGTCGTGGTCGCCCAGCGGCGACTGGGTCACCGCGGAGACCTGGCGGCCGATGACGCCCTCGTGGCCGATCGAGCCCCAGTTCTGCTCGGGGCCGAGTTCGGCCAGCGACCGCTGGTGCAGGCCCTCGTAGTCGACGGCGCGCAGCACGGCCTCGCCGTCGGCGTCGACCCCGGCGTGCACGCCGGAGACGTCGGTGCCGGAGACGCCCGCCTTGGTCCATTCCTCGCCGTCGTCGGTCGTGTAGATCCCGGCGTTCTCCATCGACATGACGATCTGCTCGGCGGGGGTGCCGGGCCAGTGGTCGACGTCGGTGGCGAGCGGGCCGCGCACGGGCAGCGGGTGGCGCTGCCACGTCTGCCCGAGGTCGGTGCTCGTGCTGTAGGACGACAGGCCCGACGCGTACACGGTGCCGTCGGTCAGCGTGGTGACGGTGACGTAGGACTGCTCGGTGTCGGCGCCCTCCGTCCAGGTCACGCCCGAGTCGGACGAGGTGAGCGAGACGCCGTCGCCGCGCACCAGCACGGCGGTGGACCCCTCGGCCACGACGCCCTGCGGGCGGTCGCGGTAGTCGGTGGTGACGTACGGCTGCGTGACCTGGGTGCCGCCGGTCAGCGCGCCGGCGACCCGGTAGACGCCGTCGTAGGTGGCGATGAGCAGGTCGTCGCCGGCGAACGCGGCGCCGGACACGTTGCCGCTCCACTCCGGGGCGACGCGGCGCCAGCGCTGCCCGCCGTCCCGGCTGAGGTAGAGGCCGTCGTCGCTGATCGCGGCGAGCGTGTCACCGTGGGCGACGAGCTCGCTGATCGCGACGTCCGGGAACGGCAGGACGGTCCACGTGGCCCCGGCGTCGGGCGTGTGCACGATGCGGCCGGAGTAGCTGGGGTCCAGGGTGACCTTGCCGGCGGCGCCGTTCAGGGCCACGTAGAACCCGCCGGGCGTCGTGGTGTCGGCCACGGGGATGCCCCAGCCGTCGGCGACGGGCATGCTGCGCACCCGCTGCCAGGTCTGGCCGTAGTCCGAGGTGACGAACGGGTGCACGCCGGACCCGGCCATCGCCAGGCCCGTCCCCGGGGCCGTGGGCGAGGTCGCCAGCTCGCGGGCCGCGCCCGTCAGGCCGACCTGCTCCCACGCGCCGGGCTGGTCGGTGCCCTCGGACTGCACGCCACCGGTACCGGTCAGGGTGCGGCCGGTGACGGTCGCGCGGGCGTCGATCGCGTAGGTGCCGGGCTCGTCGAGCGGCACGGTGCCGCGGAACCAGCCGGGGCTGGAGCTGACGGGGCTCAGGGCCGCGGTGTACTTCTCGCCGGACGGCGCGGTCGCCGTCGCGGTCGGTGTCGTCTCGGGCGTCATGGGCGCGTAGACGAAGACGTCGGTGCTCCCCGTCGCGAGAGACGGCGAGGACTGCACCTGCAGCGGCCGCACGTAGGCGGCGTAGGGGATGCGCACGGTCGTGCCGTCGGAGACGGTGCCGACCACGACGCCCGAGGTCTCGGTGTCGCCCGCGTCCGGGGCGTGGGTGTCCGGGGTGACCGTGAGGTCGATGGACGCGCTGCGCCCGGCCGGGATCTTGACCTGGCGGGCGGACAGCTCGGCCTCGCCCGTGCTCGTCGCGGCGGGCTTCGCCGCGAGCTTGACGGTGACGGCCTTCGTGCCGGCGTTGCGCAGCACCACGGTGCTGGTGCGGGCCGGCTTGGAGCCCATGTCGGCGAGCCCCAGGGAGAGGGCGTCGGGCGCGGCCGTGACCTGCTGGTCGACGGCGGCGGCGACGTCGAGCTTGCCGGCGCCCTGGGCGGACGGCGACACCTCGGCGTCGTCGGAGTCCAGGGGCTGCGCGCTGCCGATGAGGCTCGCGCGGAGCTGCTCGGCGTTCTGCTCGGGACGGGCCTGGGCCAGCAGGGCCGCGGCCCCGGCGACGTGCGGCGCCGCCATCGAGGTGCCGGACATGCGGTACTGGTCGCCGTCCACCTCGAACATGGCCGGGATGTCGGACATGATCTCGAAGCCCGGCGCCACGATCTCGGGCTTGAGCGTCATGGCGTCGCTCGGGCCGCGGGAGCTGAAGTCCGTGATCGTGTCGGTCTGGTCGACCGAGCCGATGGTGCCGCGCGCGGTGCCGGCCGCGACCTCCGCCTTGAAGGTCTGGTACTGGGCCGAGCTGATGTTCATCATGACCAGGGACTCGCGGCGCAGGTCGAAGCCGCCGCCGGCCAGGATGCTCGCGGAGCCCTGCGGGCCCGCGCCGCCCTCGCCGGCGGGGTCGGTCGGGCTCGGCGAGTACAGCAGGGCGCCCACGGCGCCGTGCTCCTCGGCGAGCTGGGCCTGCAGCAGGTGCGGGCCGAGCACCTCGCCCAGCGAGCCGACCGTCAGGCTCTGGATGACGACGATCGCGCCGCGCACGTCGCCGGCCTGCTCGTAGTCCTCCTCCTCGAAGCCGTCGCCGACGTCGACCAGGCGGGCCGTGATGCCCTTGGCCGGCGGGTTGGCCGACATCGGGAAGCGCGTGACGTCCAGCGGACGGGCCGCGTCGCCGCGCTTGGCGCCGGCCAGTGTGAGCGTCGGGTCGGACACACCGGTGACCTGCGCGCCGACGGCGATGACGCCCTCGGCGGCGGCCGGCGAGCTGACGGTCTGGTCGTAGGGGCCGGCGTTGCCGGCAGCGGCCACGACGACGACGCCCTGCCGCACGGCGGCGGTCGAGGCGCGGCCCAGCGGGTCGGTGCCGTCGCCGGGCGTGCCGAGACTCATGTTCACGACGTCGGCCGGGTAGTCGCCCAGCGGGTCGGTCGCGGCCTCCAGCGCGAGCAGCAGGTCCTCGGTGGTGCCGCCGCCGTTGGCGTCCATGGCCTTCCAGGCCGTGAGCGTCACGTCGGGCGCCATGCCCGTGAGGTTGTCGCCGCCCGCGCCGACGATGCCGGCCACGTGCGTGCCGTGCATGTGGTCGTCCATGGGGTCGGCGTCGTCGTTGACGAAGTCGTAGCCGTCGGCCACGCGGTGGCCGGGGCCGAACCCGCCGCCGAGGTCGGCCAGCGTGTAGTCGATGCCCGTGTCGATGATCGCCACGGTGCGGCCGTCGCCCGTGACGGGGGCGCCGTCGGCGTCGTCGCGCTCCCAGACCTGGGGCGCGCCGGTGGCGGGGATGTTCGCCTCGTCGCCGAGGATGCGCACCGCGGCGCTCTCGGTGACGCGCGCGACGCCGGGGGCGGAGCGCAGCTCGGCGAGGTCCGCGGGGTCCACGGTGGCGACGACGGCGGACAGCAGGCCGGTGACGGACTCGGGCTTCTCGAGCTCGACGTCGCGCTGCTCGGCCCAGGCGGTGACGCCCTGCTGGGCCTCCTCGACCTCGTCGACGGCGGCGCGGTAGTCCGCGGCGAAGGCACTGCGCGCCCGGGCGGAGCCGGACCCGGTGCGGGCGGCGGCGACAGCCTCCTCGCCGACGACGTCGGCGGCGGTGGGGGAGTCGAGCTCGATGATGACGCGCACCGGGTCGGCGTCGGGTGCGGCCGGGGCCGCGACGGCGACGCCGGGTGACAGGACCAGTGAGGCCGAGACGAGGGTGCTCCCGAGCAGGAGACCCCGGCGTCGGCCGGAGGGCAGAGGTTGCATGAGGGCTGTCTAGTCCGCGCTACCCTGCGTGGGCAATGGGCGGAATGGCCGGATGTGGCCACTGGCCGGTACCGGCCGCAAGGTTTTACATGGGCGTCACGCGGGAGGGCACTTTTCACCCCGCCCCGCCCCGCCCCACCGACGTGTCAGACACACAGGTCACTCGGGGGACCTGTGTGTCTGACACGTCGTCAGAGCCAGCCCTTGCGGACCGCCTGGACCCCCGCCTGGAAGCGGTTGGCGGCGCCCAGGCGCCGCAGGAGGTCCGCGCTGCGGCGCCGCAGCGTCCGCTCCGAGAGGCCGAGCTCGCGCGCGATCGCCTCGTCCTTGGCCCCCGAGCCGAGCAGGGCGAGCAGCGCCCGGTCGTCCTTGCCCGGACCGCGGTCCGGGGCAGTGGCGCCCGCGAGGCTGTCGGCGGGCGGGATCTCGACGGCGTCGGCCCACACCGCCTCGAACGTCGCGACCAGCAGGTCCACGAGCGGCCCACCCTCGACGACGACGGCGCCCGGGTGCTGCGGGTCGAGGTTCGAGCTGACCAGCGCCGTGCGCCGGTCCGCGATGGCGAGCTTGGTGGGCAGCGACCGCGCGATCCGGGCCTGCTCGCCCACCGACGCCGCGTGCCGCAGCTCCGCCCACGCTCCCGGCAGGTCCAGCACCTCCGCCGCGTACACGGCCCGCCACTGCACGCCGCGCGCCAGGGCGAGCGGCTCGACGGGGTTCTCGTCCGCGAGCACGTACGGCGGCCGGTCGAAGGCCATGAACTCGCCCGTGACCTCGTGCTCCATGCGCGTGTACCAGGCGCCGATCAGCGCCGGGTCGTCGATCACGTGCACCCCCGCGCCCGAGCCGGCGACGTCGGACGTCTGCTCGAACAGCCCGGCCAGGTCCGGGATGGTGGACCGGACCCGGTCGAGCTGCGCCGCCGTGCGGTCGGTCAGCGCCCGCAGGGCCACGCGCGGGTCCACCGCGGTGTACTCGCCGTCGTTCCCGCTCGTGCGGTTGATCAGGCCCGCCGCGCGCAGCCGCGCCAGCATCCCGGCCGGGTCCGTGCCCTCCAGCGGCACCTCCGCCCCGACGTCCTCCACCCGCACCGTGCCCTGCGCGAGCACGTACCGGTAGACGAGGCGGGTGTCGTCGTCGATCCCGACGGCCTGGAAGTCGCTGTCGAGCTCGGGCTCGGGATCGGGGGCCATGGGGGTCAGCGTAGGTCAGGGCCGGGTGCGGGCCTCGCTGTCGGCGTCGCTGTCGGCGTCGCTGTCTTGGCGGTCGGCTTGATCGTCGACGTCGGTGGGGAAGTCGATGTCAGCCAGGAAGGCGAGGACCGCCTCGGCCAGCGCCTCCGGCGCCTCGAGCGCGACATGGTGCCCGACGCCGTCCAGCAGCACGGACCGGACCTCACCGTCGGCGACCTGGCTCATGGTCCCCGCGGTGAACGGCCCGCCGCTCGAGCCGACCGCCAGCACGGGGACGGTCAGGGGGCTCGCCTCGGCGAGGGCCCTGAGCTCGGCGCCCTCGGTGAGCATCGACCGGTACAGGCCGGCCGCGCCGCGCCATCCGCCGGGACGGGAGTAGGTGCGCGCCAGCTCGGCGACGTCCGCCTCGGTGACCGCGTCCGGCGCCGCCGTCATGGTGGGGAACACCCAGCCGCCCAGGAAGTCGCGCTCGCGCCCGGCGAGCAGCAGCTCGGGGACGCCGGGGGCCGCCAGAGCGCCCACGTGCCAGGAGCCGCCGTGCGTGACGTCGGCGAGGCCCTCCAGCCCGAAGCCGGCCAGGCCCATCTCGACGGCGGTGAGGCTGGCGACGTCCTCGGGGTGCGTCGCGGCGAGCCGGAACACCGTGGCCCCGGCGATGTCCTGGCCCAGCAGGTGCACCGGGCCGAGGCCGAGGTGCTCGACCAGCCGGTGCAGGTCCTCGGCCGCGGTCGCGCTGGCTCCCTCCGTGGGCTCCGTAGTGGTGCCCGGGAGGGTCTCCGAGTCACCGAAGCCGCGCAGGTCGACGGCGAACACCCGGTGCCGCTCGGCCAGCAGGGGGATCACCCGGTGGAACGCCCACCAGGTCTCGGGGAAACCGTGTACGAGCAGGACCGGGGTGCCCTCGGTGCCCGCCGACACGTAGTGCAGCTCGGTGCCGTTCAGGCGCGCGGTGTGGTGCGCCACGCCTTGGGTGGCGGTTGTGGGGTCGGCGGCGGTGGGGGCAGACGTCGTGGGAGCAGAGGTCGTGGGGTTCATGCGGGTCATCTCCTGGGGGCGAGCGATAGATCGACAACGTGGTTGTCTAAAACTAGTCAACCAAGTTGTCTTTGTCCAGCGGCCACATAGGCTGACGCCATGTCTCGATCCGGCGCCGACCTCGCCCTTCTGCTCCTGGGCGGCTACCGCACGCTCGTGGACGCCGCGACGGCCGAGCTGGCCGCACGCGGCTACGACGACTTCCGCCCGGTCCACGACTTCGTGATGCGGGCCGTCGCCGCGGGCGCCGACAGCGCCTCCGAGGTGGGCCGGCGCACGTCCGTCTCGAAGCAGGCGGCGGCGAAGACGATCGCGGTCCTCGTGGACCGCGGCTACGTCTCCAGCGAGGCCGACCCCGCCGACGCCCGGCGCAAGCGGCTGCGGGTGACCGAGCTCGGCTTCGACGTGCTGCGTCAGGGGGAGGCGATCTTCGACGGGCTGCGCGAGGCGTGGGAGCGGCGGATCGGCACCACGGAGCTCGCCCTGCTCGAGGAACGCCTCACCACGCTGGTCGGCGACGGCGCGGTGCGCCCCGACGCGCCCGGGTGGGTCGCGCAGGATGCCGGCTGAGTCGCCGGTTGAGTCCCCGGGCGAGTGCCGGCGCGGGCGTCACCGGGAGCGCGGGCGCGCGTCGTCGGGCGGGTGAAAACCCGCGGAACCATGGGGATCGCGCACTAATCTGAGCGGCAAGAATCACTACTTTTCATGCTGACCGGCCGTGGCGACGCGCGAAACAGGAGAAAAGATGGCGAACCTGACCATTATCGAGCGGTCGCCCGACCCCGAGACGCACGACCCGGGACCCCGCTGGCCCTCGATCGCCGTCTGGATCCGCTCGCTCGGCGAGAGCCGCCTCGGCGCGCTCCTCCTGCTGCTCGGCACCGTCGCGGCGATCGTCTGGGCCAACGTCTCCTACGAGTCGTACAGCGAGTTCTGGGAGACCCACCTCAACCTCGGCGTCGGCGACCTGCAGATCGAGTTCACGCTGCACGCCCTGGTCAACGACGCGCTCATGGCGATCTTCTTCTTCACCGTCGGCCTGGAGGTGCGGCGCGAGTTCGCCATCGGCGAGCTGACGAGCTGGTCGCGCGCCATGGTCCCGGTCGCCGCCGCCGTCGCCGGGCTCGTGGTGCCCGCCGTGCTCTACGTGCTCATCGCGCGAGGCTCCGGCTGGGAGCACGCCTGGGGGATCGTCATCTCCACGGACACCGCGTTCGTCGTCGGCGCGCTCGCCCTGATCGGGCCACGCGCGCCCGGCCGGCTCAGAGTCTTCCTGCTGGCGCTCGCGGTCGTGGACGACATCGGCGCCCTGAGCATCATCGCGCTGGTCTACACCGAGAACTTCGACCCGCTGCCGCTGCTCATCGCGGCGGTGGGCCTGGTCGGCGTCTACCTCACGCGGTACGTGCCCACGGGCCGCGGGCCCATCTACGCCACGCTCTCGATCGTGGTGTGGGGCGCGTTCCTGGCCTCGGGCGTGCACCCGACCCTGGCGGGCGTCGCCATCGCGCTGCTCGTGCCGGTCTACCGGCCCAGCCGGCGCGACGTCGAGCACGCGCTGACGCTGGCGCGCACGTTCCGGCAGTCGCCGAACAGCGACTACGCGCGGGCCGCGGCGAACAGCCTGCGCGAGTCGATCTCGATCAACGAGCGGCTCCAGACCGCCTACGCCCCGTACGTGGCGTACGTGATCCTGCCGCTGTTCGCCCTGGCCAACGCGGGCGTGCAGATCAACGCCGAGATCCTGTCGGCGGCGGCCGGGTCCGCCATCACCTGGGGCATCATCATCGGCCTCGTGGTCGGCAAGTTCATCGGCGTGCTGGGCTCGGGCACGGTCATGCGCGTCTTCCGCATCGGCGACCTCGGGCCCGGGCTGTCGCTCGACCGGCTCGCCGGGGGCGGCGCGCTGTGCGGCATCGGCTTCACGATCTCGCTGTTCATCGTCGACCTCGCCATCGACGACCCGGGGGTGCAGAACGAGGCCCGGGTGGGCGTGCTGACGGCGTCGGTCATCGCGTTCCTGCTCGCCGCGGTGATCTTCAAGATCTCCGACCGCGTGCACCCGTCCAAGGAGGCGGGCGCCACGCTGCTGCGCCCCGTCGACCCAGCCCGCGACCACGTGTACGGTCCCGTCGACGCGCCGTACACGCTGGTGGAGTACGGCGACTTCCAGTGCGGGTTCTGCTCCAAGGCGTCGGGCGCCATCCAGGAGGTGCACCGCGAGCTCGGCGACCGGCTGCGGTACGTCTGGCGGCACGCGCCGCTGGACCGGTACCACCCGAACGCCGTCGCGGCGGCCGAGGCCTCGGAGGCCGCGGCGCTGCAGGGCAAGTTCTTCGACATGGAGCGCAGCCTGCTGCTGGACCAGGAGAACCAGCTCCCGTCCGACATCGTGCGGCGGGCCACGGAGCTCGGGCTCGACGTCGACCGGTTCGAGCGGGACCTGGTCTCGCCGGAGGTCGCCGGCCGGGTGCGCGACGACGTGCTCGACGCCGAGGCCATGGAGGTCACCGCCGTGCCGACGTTCTTCGTCAACGGCCGCCGGCACACGGGCCCGTACGACGCCCAGTCCCTGATCCACGCCCTGGAGACGACGGCCCCGGCCCCGACGCCGTCGTCCCCCCAAACGGACTGAACGTGTCAGACGTACAGGTCACCCGGGTGACCTGTACGTCTGACACGTCCTGGGGGAGTGGGGGTGAGGGGCTAGGGCGGGAAGGGTCAGCCCTTGACCGAGCCCGACATCAGGCCGCCGACGAAGTACTTGCCGAGGATGATGTAGACCAGCAGGGTCGGCAGCGACGCGAACAGCGCGCCGGCCATCGAGACGCCGTAGTTCTGCAGCAGCGCGCCGTTGGCGAGGTTGTTCAGCGCCACGGTCACGGGGCCGTTCTGCGACGACGAGAAGAACACCGCGAACAGGAAGTCGTTCCACGCCGACGTGAACTGCCAGATGAGCACCACGACGAAGCTGGGGATCGAGATGGGCAGCACGATCGACCAGTAGGTGCGCAGCATGCCCGCGCCGTCGACGCGCCCGGCCTCGATGAGCTCGTGCGGCACGGTCTGGTAGTAGTTGCGGAAGATCAGCGTCGTGATCGGGATGCCGTAGACCACGTGCAGCATGATCAGCGTGGGCACACCCGTGGGGATGCCGATGTCCAGGACGAGCTGGGTCAGCGGGATCATCACCGCCTGGTACGGGATGAACATGCCGAACAGGATCAGCGTGAACACGATGTCCGCGCCGCGGAAGCTCCAGCGGGAGAGCACGAACCCGTTCAGCGAGCCGAGGAACGCCGAGATGATCGAGCTCGGCACGACGATCGCCAGGGTGCGCCCGATCGCGGGCGCCAGCGTGGTCCACGCCGTGGCCCAGTTGTCCATGGTCCAGATCTGGGGCAGGGCCCAGGCGCGGCTCGGGTCGGCGTCGCCGGTGCCCTTGAAGCTGGTCACCAGCAGCACGTAAACCGGGATCAGGACGATGACCAGGAAGAAGATCAGCGCCGCGTACTTCAGGGTGCGCGCGAGCGAGTACCGGCCCTTGTGCACGCGCGGCGCGACGGGCGCCGGGCGGTGCGCGGTGAGCTGTTCGGCTTCGGCGGTCATCGCTTCTCCTCGCGGTTCGTGCGGACCAGGTAGGGCACGATGACGATCGCGACGATGATCAGCAGGATCGAGCCGACGGCGGCGGCGTTCGCGTAGTCGAAGCTCGACTTGAACACGAACATGTCCACGGCCGGCACCTTGGTCTGGTAGTTGGCCGGCTTGGAGATCGACATGATGAGGTCGAACGCCTTGAGCGACATGTGGCCGATGATGATCAGCGCGGACAGCGCGACCGGCGAGAGCTGCGGGAACAGCACGTGCCGGTACAGCTTCCACTCCGAGGCGCCGTCCATCCGGGCCGCCTCGCGCAGCTCCTCGGGGATGCCGCGGAACCCGGCGAGGAACAGCGCCATCACGTAGCCGGAGAGCTGCCAGATCGCCGGGATGGCGATGGCGATGATGCCGAACGTGACGTTGTTCCACCAGTTGTTCTGCAGCGCGTCGAGCCCGACGATCTGGAACAGCCGGTTCAGGCCGGAGGCCTGTTCGTCCTGGTTGGAGTTGAGCAGCCACCGCCACACCACACCGGAGGCGACGAACGAGACCGCCATCGGGAAGAGGTAGACCGACCGGAACAGCCCCTCGCCCTTCATGGGCTTCTCGAGCATCCACGCCCACAGGAAGCCCATGACCATGGTCCCGACGAGGAACACGACCGTGTACAGCACGAGGTTCATCAGCGAGTGCTGGAAGTCCTCGCTGGCCAGCAGGTCGACGTAGTTGGTGAACCACACGAGCACGGCCGGCTGCTGCCCGGTGGCCTGCGCCGCCGTGTGGTTGTCCGTCAGGGACGTGGTGAAGTTGGCGGCGATCAGCCCGTAGACGAAGACGCCGAGGAGGATCAGGGACGGGGCGAGCATGAGCAGCGGTGGCCCGACTCGCCGCAGTTTGTTCAGCATGTAGGTACCTCGGGTGGGTGGGCGCAGCCGCGCGCCGTCGGGAGGACCCGACGGCGCGCGACGTACGGCGGTGTGCGTTACGCGGGAGCTTGCGGCACCCGTGGGATCAGCCCTGCGCGGCCGCGGCCAGCTCGGACTGGTACCCGGCGAGGTCGGACGCACCGGTCGTGAACTTGCTGGTGGCGTCGGAGATCGCGTTCAGCGTCGCGACCGGGGCCGCCGCGCCGTGCGCCAGCGAGGACACGATCGTGTCGTTCGAGAACGACTCGATGGCGGTCTGCTGGTACTCCGAGAAGTCGGCCGGGTCGGCGTCGGTCCGGGCCGGGATGGAGCCCTTGGCCTTGTTGAACGCGACCTGCCCGTCCAGCGAACCGACGGTCTCCAGCCAGGCCTTCGCGCCGTCCGGGTGGGGGGCGCCGACCGGCAGGGTGAAGGAGTCGGCCAGGAAGTCGAACACGCCGTCGGTGCCGGGGACCGGCGCCGCGGTGAAGTCCGTGCCGAGCACCTTGTCCTGCTCCTCGAACGCCGCGACCGCCCAGTCGCCCATGACGTTGAACGCCGCGGTGCCGTCGATGACCATCTGGGTCGCCTCGGGCCAGTCGAGACCGTCACGGTCGTCGTTGGTGTAGCTCATCAGCGTCTCGAAGTCCTCGAGCGCGGCCTTGACCTCGGGGCCGTTCCAGTCGGTGGAACCGTCCCACAGGCCGCTGTACGCCTCGGCGCCCAGGTCGGCGAGCAGCACCGTCTCCAGCAGGTTGACCTGCGTCCACGTGGTGCCGACGGACAGGGCGGTGACGCCCGCCTTGTCGAGCTTCTCGAGGTCGGCCATCCACGCGTCGAGGTCGTCGTAGGTCGCCTCGGGGTCGACGCCGTTGTCCTCGAGCACCGTCGGGTTGGCCCAGACGACGTTCGCGCGGTGGATGTTCGACGGGATCGAGTAGATCTTGCCGTCGTCGGTCGAGAGCCGGTCGACCAGGTCGGCCGGGAAGACGTCGGTCAGGCCGAACTCGTCGTACAGGTTCGAGACGTCCTCGATCTGCGCGGCGTCGATGTAGTCCTGGAGCTCCGCACCGGCGTGCGCCTGGAACGTGTCCGGCGGGTCCTGCGCCTGCAGACGGGTCTGCAGCAGGTCCTTGGCCGCGGAGCCCGCGCCACCGGCGACGGCGCCGTTGACGAACTCGATGTCGGGGTGCTGCTCGTTGAACACGCCGACGAGGGCGTCGAGGCCGGCCTTCTCGGACCCGGCCGCCCACCAGGTGAACACCTCGACCTGGTCGGCTCCGCCGCTCGCGCTGCTGCCGTCGCCGCCGTCACCGCTGCCGCCGCACGCGGCCAGCGTGAGACCGAGCACAGCGGCTGTCGCCACCGTCGCGGTCATCCTCTGGTTCACTCGCATCTGGGGTCCCTCAACCTTCCTCGGTCGCTGGAGCACCGGCCCGGGGCGTCGACGTCGAACGCGGCGAAGGTGAAGTCTCTTCGTGCTCAGGACGACGTCGTTCTGGTGGACCGGCCGGGCGCGCCTGTACGCCCGTGAACCCGGCTCTATCGAACGGCCACTCGTCCTTGGTGTCAAGAAATGAACGCAAGCGTCGCTGGATCGTGACCTGAACGTTCAGTTCGTGTATCCAAAGCAGTCATACCAGGCTGATTTCAGACAGGGGCACGCAGGAAGGCGGTTACCCTGGGCGCTGTGCGCGCGGATCGGGTAACACCGGGCTCGCAGACCTCGCTGCGTGAGGCCAACCGAGCCAGGATCGTGAGCGCCGTCCAGCAGCGTGGCTCCCTCACGCAGATCGAGCTGGCCGGCGTCACAGGGCTGTCCCCGGCCACGATCTCGAACATCGTCAAGGAGCTCACCGTCGCGGGCGTGCTGCACACGTCGCAGTCGGTGCGCAACGGCCGCCGCGCCCTGCAGGTCACGCTCGCCCGCAACCTCGGCGTCGTCGCCGGCATCCGGTTCGGCATGCGGTCGCTCAGCGTCGCGCTCGCCGACGCCTCCATGCGGGTCCTCGCCGAGCAGCGCATGCCGCTCGCGCCCGACCACCGCGCCGACGCCGGCCTGCAGCGCACCGCCATGCTCATCCGCGAGATGCTCGAGTCCGTCGACGCCGACCCGTCCGAGCTGCTCGCCGTCGGCGTCGGGGTGCCCGCGCCCGTCGACATCCGCACCGGCCAGGTCGTCACCGTCGGCATGATGCGCGGCTGGGACGGCGTGCACGTCGACGAGATCCTCGGCTCCGAGCTCGACGTCCCCGTCACCGCCGACAACGACTCCACGCTCGCCGCGATCGCCGAGGCCCGGTTCGGCGCGGGCGCCGGCCACGACTCGGTCGCCTACATCCGCGTCTCCCACGGCGTCGGCGGCGGGCTCGTGCTCGGCGGCCGCGCCGTGCACGGCCGGTCCGGCGTCGCCGGCGAGATCGGCCACGTGTCCGTCGACGAGCACGGCCCCGTGTGCCGCTGCGGCAACCGCGGCTGCCTCGAGATGCTGGTCGGCGCCTCCAGCCTCCTCGCCATGCTCCCGCCCGAGGCCGGGCACCTCACCCTCGCCGACCTCGTCGCCCGCGCGCAGGACGGCGACGCCGGCTCGCGCCGCGTCGTCTTCGACGCCGGCCGCCACCTCGGCGTGGCCCTCGCCAACCTCTGCAACCTCGTCGACCCCGACGTCGTGGTCATCGGCGGCAAGCTCGCCGAGGCCGGCGAGCTGCTGCTCGAACCGCTGCGCACCTCGCTCGGCCAGCGCGTCGTCGCCACCTCCCGCGGCCCCGTCGAGGTGGTCCCGTCCGCCCTGGGGGCCGACGCCGGCGTGCGCGGCGCCCTGGCCGCGGCCCTCGACCAGGCGCGGATGTTCGGATCCCTGGGAGTGAGCTCATGAACCGCCGACCGCTCCAGCGCCCGTTGAGTGCGGGGTATCTGCGCTCTCGAAACGGTTCGACACCCCAGATGGCCCGCACTCAACGGAGGCGGGCGGTTGTGGCGGCCCTTGCCGGGGTGGCGCTCGTGGCCGGGCTCGGCGGGTGCGCGCCGTCCGAGCCCGCGGGCGCCGCCGGCGTGCCGCACGAGGGGACGATCGGCCTGCTCCTGCCCGAGGCCCAGACGGCCCGCTACGAGGCGTCCGACCACCCCACGTTCGTCGCCGTCACGGGCCGCCGCTGCCCGGGCTGCACCGTGCTGTACGCCAACGCCGGACAGGACGCCGCCGCGCAGCTCCAGCAGGCGGAGTCCATGCTCGCGCAGGGCGCCGACGTGCTGGTGCTCGACGCCGTCGACACGGTCGCCGCGGCCGGTATCGTCGCGCAGGCCAAGCGGCTCGGGGCGCAGGTCATCGCCTACGATCGGTTCGTGGACGGCGCGGACTACTACGTGTCGTACGACTACGAGTTCATCGGCTTCCTGCTCGGCTCGGCACTTGCCGGTGCGGTCACGGAACGAGAGTCTGAGAAGGACGCTGAACCAGAAGCCGGGCCGGACGCCGGGGAAGACACCGGACAAGACGCCGGAGGAAACGACACGGACCGGCCGGGAGTGCTGCTGGCGCACGGCTCGGCGACCGAGCCCAACGCGCTCGCCATCGCCGCCGGCACCCGCCGCGCCCTCGAAGGAGAGGACATCGACGTGCTCGCCGAGTACTACACGCCCGACTGGAGCCCGGACAAGGCCACCGAGTGGACCGAGGCCATGCTCATCCGGTTCCCCGGGCAGGTCGACGGCGTGCTCGCCGCCAACGACGGCATCGCGGGCGGCGCCATCGCCGCGGCCAAGGCCGCGGGCCTCGACCCGGTTCCCGTCACGACGGGGCAGGACGGCGAGCTGGCTGCCGTGCAGCGCATCGTCGCGGGCGACCAGTACATGACGGTCTACAAGGCGACCGACCAGCAGGCCCAGACCGCCGCCGAGCTCGCCGTGCGCGTGCTGCGCGGCGAGGAGCCGCGCACCACCGCCGTCATCCAGGGCGTGCCGACCGTGCTCCTGGCGCCGCGCGCCGTGGGCGTCGACGACGTCCAGCACGTCATCGTCGACGGGCACGTCTACACCACGGACGAGATCTGCGTGCCCGCCTACCGGGACGCGTGCGAGCGCGCGGGCATCATCGGGGAGGGCGCCCGATGAGCGACCCGGTGCTCTCCCTGCGCGGCGTCTCCAAGCGGTTCGGCGGCGTCCGCGCGCTCGTGGACGTCGACGCCGACGTGCACGAGCACGAGGTGCTCGCCGTCGTCGGCGACAACGGGGCCGGCAAGTCCACGCTCGCCGGCGTGCTCGCCGGCGCCCACCGGCCCGACGCCGGCCAGGTGCTGCTCGACTCCCGCCCCGTGGTGCTCGACTCGCCCGCCGCCGCCCGCGCGCTCGGTATCGCGGCCGTGTTCCAGGAGCTCGCGCTCGTGGACGACCTCGACGTCGTCGAGAACCTGTTCCTCGGGCACGAGACCCGGCGCGGCCTGCTGCTCGACGAGGTCGCGATGGAGCGCGAGGCGTGGCGCCTGCTCGACCAGCTCGCCGCCAGCGTGCCCAGCGTGCGCGACCCTGTCCGCACCCTGTCCGGCGGGCAGCGCCAGACCGTCGCCGTGGCCCGTGCGCTGCTCGGCTCCCCGCGCGTCGTCGTCCTGGACGAGCCGACGGCGTCGCTCGGCATGCGCCAGACCGCCGAGGTGCTCAACCTCATCGTCCGGCTGCGCGAGCGCGGGCACGCCGTCGTCCTGGTCAGCCACCAGGCGGGCGACCTGCAGGCCGTGGCCGACCGCATCCTCGTGCTCCGGCTCGGCCGCGTGCACGACGTGTTCGACGGCGACGCGTCCTACGAGGACCTGCTCGCCGCCATGACCGGCGCCGTCCGGCCCGGCGCGGTGCGCCCCGGCACCAAGCACGCGGACTCCGGACGGGCGGTGCGCCGGTGAACGGGCCCCAGGGCGCGACCGGCGTCGGGCTGACCGGCGCCGTCTGGCAGCGGGTGCGCGGCGGCAACAGCCTGCTCCCCATCCTCGCCGCGCTCCTGGTCATCTGGGTGGTGCTCGGCGCCGTCAACCCCGCCTTCCTCGCCCCCGAGAACCTGGTCAACCTCACGCTGCAGAGCGCCCCCGTCGGCGTCATCGCCCTCGGCGTCGTGCTCGTGCTGCTCGTCGGCCAGATCGACCTGTCCGTCGGCTCGGTGAGCGGGCTCGCCGCGGCCGTCGTCGCCGTCGGCTCCGTGAACCTCGGCTGGCCCGTGGCGCTCGCGATCCTCGCGGCGCTGGCCTGCGGCGTGGTGGTGGGCCTGGGGTACGGGGCGCTCTCGACGCGGCTGGGGCTGCCGAGCTTCGTGTTCACCCTGGCCGGCCTGCTGTTCCTCGCCGGGGTGCAGCTCCGCGTGCTCGGGCCGATGGGCTCGATCAACCTGCCGTTCGAGTCGTGGTTCGTGCGCTCGGTGCAGCAGGGCTTCCTCTCGCCGGCCGCCGCGTGGGCGCTGGTGGCCCTCGTCGTCGCGGGCACGGTGACCGTGCAGGTCGTGGCCCGGGCCCGACGTCGGCGCGCGGACCTGCCCTGCGCGAGCGTGCCCCAGATCGTGGTGCGCACCCTGGTGCTCGCCGCCGTGCTCTCCGCGATCGTGGCCTACCTGGGCTCGGCCCGCGGCATCGGCTACACGGTGGTCCTGTTCGCGGCGCTCGTCGTGGTCACGGACGTGCTGCTGCGCCGCACCCGGTGGGGCCGCTCGGTCCGGGCCGTGGGCGGCGACCGTCGTGCGGCCGTGCTGGCGGGCGTGCCCGTGCAGCGGACCGTGGTGCTGTGCTTCGTGGCCTGCTCGACCCTGGCCGCGCTCGGCGGCGTGCTCGCCGCGGGCCGGCTGGGCGCCGCGAACCAGGGCACCGGGGGAGCGGACACCTACCTCGTGGCGATCGCCGCGGCGGTGATCGGCGGTACGAGCCTGTTCGGCGGGCGCGGCAGCGCGTGGTCGGCGGTGCTCGGCGTGCTGGTCATCCAGTCCATCGCCAACGGCCTCACGCTGATGAACGTGGACCAGGCCGCGCGGTACATGGTCACGGGCGCGGTGCTGCTCCTGGCGATCATCATCGACATGCTGATGCGCAGACGACGGGAGGGCCTGACGTGATGCGTCGACCGACGCTGGCGGTGGTGGCGCAGGCGGCAGGGGTGAGCCTGAAGACCGCCTCCCGGGTGCTGAACGGCGAGCCCAACGTGGCCACCGCGACGCGCGAACGGGTGCAGGACGCCGCGGCGTCCCTGGGCTTCCGGCGCAACGCCGTGGCCGCCGACCTGGCCCGGGGCGGCCTCTCGCGGCTCGTCGGGTTCATCACCGGCGACCTGGCCAACGAGTTCTACTCCGCCCTGGCCAGCGGCATCGAGCGCGAGCTGCGGGAGCACGGGCTGCAGCTCCTGACGGCGTCGTCCGACGAGGACCCCGAGCGCGAGGCGTCCCTGACGGGCGAGCTGATCGAACGCCGGGTCGGCGCCCTGATCGTCACCCCGGCGGGTGCCGACCACTCCGCGCTGCGCGGCGAGATCGCCGCCGGGCTGCCCGTCGTGGTCGTGGACCGGCCGGCGGCCGGGATGGACGCCGACACGGTGGTCATCGACAACCGTGGCGGCACGCGGGCCGCCGTCGCGCACCTGCTCGCGCACGGGCACCGCCGCATCGCGTTCGTGGGCGACGAGCCGCACCTGTGGACCTACCAGGAACGCAGCGACGAGTTCCTCGCCGCGCTGCGCGAGGCGGGGGTGGCCGACGCCGAGCGGTGGGTCCGCTCCGGCGCGCACGACGCCGCGGCCGCCCGCGACCTGGTCCTCGAGCTGCTCGCGGCCCCCGAGCCGCCCACCGCGATCCTCGCCGCGAACAACCGCGCCACCGTCGGCACGCTGCAGGCGCTGCGCGACACCCCGGGCGGAGACCAGGTCGCCGTGGTCGGCTTCGACGACTTCGAGCTCGCCGACCTGCTCGGCATCACCGTGGTCGCCTACGACGCCGTCGAGATGGGCCGGCGGGCCGCCGAGCTCGCCGTCGCGCGGTCCGCGGACCCCGACCGGACGGTCGAGCAGGTCGTGCTGCCCACCCGGGTGGTGCCCCGGGGCAGCGGCGAGCGGCCGCCGCGCTGACCGGCCGCCGCTGACCGGCCGCCGCTGAGCTGCCGCCGCGCTGACCTGCCGTTGACATCCGGGCTGGCCTGCACCTACGTTCGGCACGCGACAGCGCTGTCAGCCGACGAGGGAGACCACCCATGTCCATAGTCACCGGCCGGGCCAGATCCCGGCGGGCGGCCGCCGCTCTCTCGGGAGCGCTCGCCCTGGTTCTTGCCATCCCTGCGGGCGCCGCGCTGGCGGCGCCCGCCGGCACGTCACCGGGCGTCGCTGCGTCACCGGGCACGGCGACGGGGCCCGGCCACGGCGCGCGCGGCGACTTCGCGACCTCCTTCGAGGACGACGACGCGGCGCCGCTGGAGAGCACCCCGGCCGAGCGCGACGGGGCGCCGTGGCAGGAGAACGTCGGCGAGCTCGTCGTCGGGCTGCCGGGCAGCGTGCTGGACCGCGTGTCCGCCGTCGGAGCCAGCGCGGAGAACCTGCCGAACGAGGGCGCGGCAAACCTCGCAGACGCGTCGTCGGCCACGAAGTGGCTCGCGTTCGCGACCACCGGCTGGGTCACCTACGAGATGACCGAGCCGACGGCGGTCACGGCCTACGCGCTGACCTCGGCGAACGACTTCGCCGACCGGGACCCGCGCGCCTGGACCCTGCAGGGCTCCACCGACGGCGAGACCTGGGAGACCCTCGACGAGCGCTCCGGCGAGGCGTTCGAGGACCGCTTCGAGCAGCGGACCTTCGAGCTCGACGGGCCGACCGCCGCGTACACCTGGTTCCGGCTGGACGTCACGCAGAACGCGGGCGCGGGCATCGTGCAGCTCGCCGACTGGGACCTGTCCGCCGACCTCACCGAGCAGCCCGCGGACCGGCCGATGACCACCGCCGTCGGCTCCGGGCCCACCACCGTGGACCTCACGAACAAGAAGGACGTCGGCTTCACCGGCACCGCCTCCCTGCGGTACGACGGCGGGCACCAGGCCGACGGCGCGGCGCACGCGACCAACGTCCTGTACGACGACGTCGACGTCCGCGTGGGGCGCGACACCCGCCTGAGCTGGAAGATCTTCCCCGAGCTGCTGGGCGACCTGGAGTACCCGTCCACCTACGCGAGCGTGGACCTGCGGTTCACCGACGGCACCTACCTGTCCGACCTGGACGCGCGCGACGCGCACGGCACCGCCGCGACGGCCGCCGGCCAGGGCGCGGGCAAGATCCTGTACGCCGACCAGTGGAACTCCGTGCGCGTCGACCTCGGGTCGGTCGCGAAGGGGAAGACGATCGACCAGGTGCTGCTCGGCTACGACAACGACGCCGGCTCCGCCGCCACGAAGTTCGCCGGCTGGCTGGACGACGTCGCCATCGAGGCCAAGCCGGAGCGGATCGACGGGCGCAGCCTGACCAGCTACGTGGACACCCGCCGCGGCACGCTGTCCAGCGGGTCGTTTTCGCGCGGCAACAACGTGCCGGCCACGGCCGTGCCGAACGGCTTCAACTTCTGGACGCCGCTGACCAACGCCTCCTCGCAGACCTGGCTGTACGAGTACCAGGCCGCGAACGACGAGCAGAACCGCCCGGTGCTGCAGGGCATCGGCATCTCGCACGAGCCCAGCCCCTGGATGGGCGACCGCAACCAGCTCGCCTTCCAGCCGGCCACCGGCGCGGGCGTGCCCGACGGCGGCCTGGACGCGCGCGGGCTGGCGTTCGACCACGCCGACGAGACCGCCCGGCCCGACTACTACGGCGTGACCTTCGCCGACGGGATCAAGGCCGAGGTGACGCCGACGGACCACGCGGCGGTGCTGCGGTACACGTTCCCCAAGGGTGCCTCGGACAACAAGGGCCACGTGCTCGTCGACCGCGTCGCCGGCTCCTCGAAGCTGTCGTTCGACGCCGCGACCGGCGAGCTGAGCGGCTGGGTCGAGAACGGCAGCGGGCTCTCGGTCGGACGGACCCGGATGTACGTCACCGGCACGTTCGACCGCGCGCCGTCGGCCGTGGGAGAGGCGGCGGGCGACCGCGCCGGCGCCCGCTACGCGACGTTCGACACGACCAAGGACCGCACGGTCGAGCTGCGCGTGGCGACGTCGTTCATCGGGCTGGAGCAGGCGCGCGCCAACCTCGCGCTGGAGGCCACGGGCCGCTCCTTCGAGAAGGTCCAGCGCGCGGCCGAGCGTGAGTGGAACGACCGGCTCGGCGTCATCGAGACGCAGGGCGGCAGCGAGGACGAGCTCGTCACGCTCTACTCCAACCTGTACCGCCTCAACCTCTACCCGAACTCGCAGTTCGAGAACACCGGCACCGCCAAGCGGCCCGTGTACCAGTACGCGAGCCCCGTGACCGCGCCGTCGGGCGAGGCGACCGACACCGCGACGAACGCGAAGATCGCCGACGGCAAGATCTACGTGAACAACGGGTTCTGGGACACGTACCGCACGGCCTGGCCGGCGTACTCGTTCCTGTACCCGGAGATCGCCGAGGAGCTCGTCGACGGGTTCACGCAGCAGTACCGCGACGGCGGCTGGATCGCGCGCTGGTCCTCCCCGGGCTACGCCGACCTCATGACGGGCACGTCGTCGGACGTCGCGTTCGCCGACGCCTACCTCAAGGGCTCCCTGCCCACCGACAAGGCGCTCGACGCCTACGACGCCGCGCTGAAGAACGGCACCGTGGCCCCGCCGAACAACGCCGTGGGCCGCAAGGGCCTGGAGACCTCACCGTTCCTCGGCTTCACGCCGGAGAGCACCCACGAGTCCGTCTCCTGGGGCCTGGAGGGGCTGATCAACGACTTCGGCATCGGCAACATGGCCGCGGCGCTCGCCGAGGACCGCCGGGTTCCCCGGGAGCGGCGCGAGACGCTGCGGGAGGAGTCGGCCTACTTCCTGGAGCGCGCCACGCACTACGGCGAGCTCTTCGACCCGGAGATCGACTTCTTCCAGCCGCGGCACGCCGACGGCTCGTTCCTCAACGCGCCCGAGGACTACGACCCGCGCACCTGGGGCGGGGGCTACACCGAGACCAGCGGCTGGAACTTCTCGTTCCACGCGCCCCAGGACCCGCGCGGCCTCGGCAACCTCTACGGCGGGCAGCAGGGCCTCGAGGACAAGCTCGACACCTTCTTCGCCACGCCCGAGGACGCCACCCACACCGGCGGCTACGGCGGCGTCATCCACGAGATGCGCGAGGCGCGAGACATCCGGCTCGGCCAGTGGGGCATGAGCAACCAGGTCTCCCACCACATCCCGTGGCTGTACGACGCCGCGGGCGCGCCGCACAAGACCCAGGAGATCGTCCGGGAGGTCACGCGCCGGCTCTTCGTGGGCAGCGAGATCGGCCAGGGCTACCCGGGCGACGAGGACAACGGCGAGATGTCGTCGTGGTGGATCTTCGCCGCGCTCGGCTTCTACCCGCTGCAGGTCGGGTCGGACCAGTACGCCATCGGCTCGCCGCTGTTCGACAAGGCGACCGTGCACCTGCCCGACGGCGACCTCGTGATCAACGCGCGGGGCAACTCCGTGGAGAACGTCTACGTGCAGTCGCTGCGCGTGGACGGGAAGTCGCGGACGTCGACGTCGCTGTCGCAGGAGGACCTGTCGGGCGGTGCCCGGCTGGACTTCGTGATGGGGCCGGAGCCGTCCGCGTGGGGCACCGGGGCGGACGACGCGCCGCCGTCGCTCACGGAGGGCGACGAGCCGCCGACGCCTTCCAGGGACGCGACGGCGACTGGGACTGTTGTTGTTGCCGACGGGTCGGCTGCTGACGCCGACGCGCTGGTGGACGACACCTCGGCGACGCGCACCACGTTCGCGACCGGCACGCCGACGATCACGTGGGACGGGTCCGGGACTGCGGCCACGGTGGGCACGTACACGCTCACCTCGGGGGTGGCGGGCACGGCGGCGCCGTCGGCCTGGCGCCTGGAGGGGTCGGACGACGGGGAGTCGTGGACCGTGCTCGACGAGCGGTCCGGGCAGGAGTTCCGCTGGGCGCTGCAGACCCGGACGTTCGAGGTGGAGGACCCGGCGGAGTACGGGCAGCTGCGGATCGTGGTGGAGGGGTCGGCTGTCATTGGTGGTGGGGCCGCTGCAGACGGCGACCTGTCGCTTGCCGAGGTCCAGCTCCTCGCGGACCAGGGGGCGGGCGCCGACGTCGTGCCGCTCAAGGCCGCCGCAGCGCCCGACGCCGAGACGCGGGCCGAGACCCGGGCCGCCGGCAAGGCGGAGGACGCGGCGGACGGCGTCACGGTGTGGGCCGCCCCGGCCTGCGCCGACGGCGACTCGACGCTGCGGGTCGTGGTGGACGGCGCCGAGGACGCGTCCGTCCGGGTCACGACCGACTTCGGTGCCCAGACCCTGAAGGGCGGCGGCGAGCTCACGTTCGACGCGGGCTCCGCACGGGTCGGCACCGGTGCGGTGACCGCGGTCGTCACGGCGACAGTGGACGGTCAGAAGGCGACCGAGACGGTGACCGTGCCGTACCAGGCGGCCGCCTGCGGCTGACCTGCACCCTGCGGGACCTGCACCCTGCGGGGCCTGCACACTGCGGGACCTGCGGGACCTGCGGGACCCGCGGGACCCCGACGGGCGGTCTGCCCCGGCTTCACGGCCGGGGTGGGCCGCCCGTCGGGCTGCCCTGGTAGGCGCTGCCGCCGAGGTAAGCAGTCTCCTGGGATGTGCAACTGAGATCGGTCCGATGCGTTGAGACCGGTCCAGCGGGGGACCGATCTCAACCCAACCGACCGATCTCGATGTTCGGATCTGAGCAGCCCCTCGGCGGTCTCACGGGCAGGGCCGGCCGGCCGTCGGGCTATGCGGGTGCGCCCTGCCGAGCCCTCCGGTGCCTGGATGTCATGCCGAGGTCGGCAGGTTCCTGGCGCGGGCACCTGAGATCGGTCTCTTGCATTGAAACCGGTCACCCGATGGACCGGTCTCAACGCAAGAGACCGATCTCAAATTTCGGCCCCTGTGCCCCTGTGCCCCTGTGGGCTGGGGGCTGGGGGCTCACATCCGGGGTGGCTGTCCGTCGGGCTGTTCCGGTTCCCTTCGCTGCTGAGGTCGGCAGTCTCCTGGGGTGGGCAACTGAGATCGGTCCTTTGCGTTGAGAACGGTCCATCGGGGGACCGGTCTCAACGCATCCGACCGATCTCAAGGAGGGGCCCCGGCAGCCCCCTCGGGCCGTGTCAGCGCATAAGGGATGGATAGGTACTTTCCACACAGCGTCCTCCCAACCGTTTTGGAGGTGGGGCGGCGTCAATACGCTCCGTGGCACACGAGGTTCCCCAGGCCTGATGAGGAGCACATCACCATGTCACGATCCCTGAGAACGTCACGTTCCGTGATAGCGCTGTCAGCCGCCGTGCTGATGGTCGGCACGGCACTGACGGGCGCGAGCGCGGCGGGCGCCGCCCCCGCAACCCAGAGCGCACAGAGCGCCGAGAACGTCCGGGCCGCCGACGCCGCCGACACACCAGACACCCTGCCCAGCGGCCAGGTCCGCGCGATGGAGCGCGACCTCGGCCTCACCAAGGCCGAGATCCCCGGCCGCCTTGCCCGCGACGCCGACGCCGCGATCGTCGAGGCCCACCTCACCGCAAAGCTCGGCGGCCGCTACGGCGGCACCTGGCTGCCCGACGGCGCCGACGCCCCGCGCGTCGCCGTGACCAGCGCGGCCGCGGCCAAGGTGGCCGAGGAGGCGGGCGCGGACGCCGTCGTCGTCGACCACAGCCTGGACGAGCTGAACGGGTGGAAGGAGGCCCTCGACGACGTGGGCGCCCCCACCTCGGTGCACGCCTGGTACGCGGACCCGGCCACCAACGAGGTGGTGGTCGAGGCGTCCGACGTCGCGGCGGCCAAGGCGATGATCGCCGAGTCCGACGTGCCGGCCGGCGTCGTGCGCGTGGAGAAGTCGAAGGTCGCGCCGCAGACCGCGCGCGACATCCGCGGCGGCGACGAGTTCCACAAGCCGCTCGGCAACGGGTACGTGACGCTGTGCTCGATCGGCTTCGCGGTCTCGGGCGGGTTCGTCACGGCCGGGCACTGCGGCTCGACCGGCGACCCGGTCAACGCGCCCGACGGTGCCGCGCTCGGCACCTACCGCGGCTCCACCTTCCCGGGCCGCGACTGGGCCTGGGTGGGCACCAACGGCAATTGGACGCCGACCCCGGCGGTGAACAACTACGCGGGCGGCACGACGGCGGTCGCCGGCTCGAACGAGCAGGGCATCGGCGCGGCGGTGTGCCGTTCTGGTCGCACCACGGGCTGGCGCTGCGGCGTCATCCAGGAGAAGAACGTGACCATCAACTACGGCTCGGGCGACATCCCGGGCATGGCCACGGGCTCGGCGTGCGCCGAGGGTGGCGACTCGGGCGGCTCGGTGCTCTCGGGCAACCAGGCGCAGGGCGTCACCTCGGGCCGCATCGGCGACTGCTCCTCGAACGGCCGGTTCATCTATCAGCCGGTCAACCCGATCCTGAGCAACTACGGCCTGCAGCTCACCACCACGGGCGGCGGCGGGGGCAGCGGCCGGCCGCTGGTCGGGCTCGCGGGCAAGTGCATCGACGTGCCGAACTCGGACTTCTCCGACGGCAAGCGGCTGCAGCTCTGGACCTGCAACGGCACCGGCGCGCAGAACTTCGCGTTCCAGGCCGACGGCACGCTGCGGGCGGGCGGCAAGTGCATGGACGTCGCGGGGGCCAACACGGGCGACGGCACCGCCGTGCAGCTCGCCAACTGCAGCGGCAACCCGGCGCAGCAGTTCACGCTGAGCGGGGCGGGCGACCTGGTCTCGATCCTCGCGAACAAGTGCGTGGACGTGCCGAACAGCAACAGCGCGAACGGCACGCAGCTCCAGATCTGGACCTGCAACGGCACCGCGGCCCAGAAGTGGCGCGTGGGCTGACCCCTAGAACCCGTTGAGTGCTGGGTATTTGCGGCTCAGATGCAGCTGAAGCGACAAATACCCAGCACTCAACGACCTGTTACAGGGTGGCGCGGACCGTTCGGGCCGCGGTGACCAGGTTGGCCAGGGACTCCTTGGTCTCCGCGTAGGCGCGGGTCTTCAGGCCGCAGTCCGGGTTGACCCAGACCAGCCGCGGGTCGATCGACTTGGCGGCGAGCTCGACCAGGTCGGTCACCTCGTCGACGGACGGCACGCGCGGGCTGTGGATGTCGTAGACCCCCGGCCCGATGCCGCGCCCGTACCCGGCGTCGGCCAGCTCCGGGACGATCTCCATGCGGGAGCGGGCCGCCTCCACGGACGTGACGTCCGCGTCGAGGCCGTCGATCGCACCGATGACCTGCCCGAACTCCGAGTAGCACAGGTGCGTGTGCACCTGCGTCGCGGTGTCGGCCCCGGCGGTCGAGAGCCGGAACGAGCGCACCGACCAGTCGAGGTAGCCCGGGTGCGCGGCACGGCGCAGCGGCAGCAGCTCGCGCAGCGCAGGCTCGTCCACCTGCACGACGCCGATGCCCGCCGCCTCCAGGTCGGTCACCTCGTCGCGCAGCGCCAGGGCGACCTGGTCGGCGGTGTCGCCGAGGGGCAGGTCGTCGCGCACGAACGACCAGGCCAGGATCGTCACCGGACCCGTGAGCATGCCCTTGACCGGCTTGTCCGTCAGCGACGCCGCGTACGCCGTCCACTCGACGGTCAGGGGTGCGGGCCGGGACACGTCGCCCCACAGGATCGGCGGACGCACACAGCGCGAGCCGTACGACTGCACCCAGCCGTTGACGGTCGTCGCGAAGCCGTCGAGCTGCTCGGCGAAGTACTGCACCATGTCGTTGCGCTCGGGCTCGCCGTGCACCAGCACGTCCAGGCCCAGCTCCTCCTGGAGCGCGACCGTGCTCGCGATCTCGGCGCGCATCGCGGCCGTGTAGTCGGCGTCGGACAGCTCGCCCCGCACCCACGCGGCCCGCGTGCTGCGGATCTCGGAGGTCTGCGGGAACGACCCGATCGTCGTCGTCGGCAGCGGGGGCAGGTTCAGCCGCGCCTGCTGCGCGGCGGCACGCTCCGCGTACGGCGCGCGCTCGCCGTCGGCGGGCGTCAGCGCGGCGGTCCGCTCGCGCACCTCCGGGACGACGACGCCGGGCGCCGCCGCACGCGAACGCACCGCCGCCGTCGACTCCGCGAGCCGGTCCGCGACCGCGGCGCGACCCTCGGCCAGGCCCGTGGCCAGCGTGGCGACCTCGCCGACCTTCTGGTCGGCGAACGCGAGCCAGGACTTCAGGTCCTCGCCGAGGCGGGGCTCGTCGGCGACGTCGTGCGGCACGTGCAGCAGCGACGTCGACGTGCCGACGGCGAGTGCGCCGGCGCCGAGCCCGGAGCCCGGGGCGGCGAGGCCCTCCAGCGTGCTGAGGCGGGCGTCGAGGTCGGCGCGCCAGATGTTGTGGCCGTCGATCACTCCCGCGACCAGGGTCTTGTTCTCCAGGCCGGGCACGGGGCCCGCGGGGACGGCGCCGCGCACCAGGTCGATCGCGACGGCCTCGACGTCGGTGCCGGCCAGCAGGGCGAGGCCGTCTCCGGCGTCGCTGCGCAGGTCGCCGTACGGGGCTGTGACCAGGATCGCGGGGCGTTGCGCCGGGGTGTCGCCGTCGGCGGTGGGGGAGAGCTCGGTCGCCAGCGCGGTGTAGGCGCGGCGGACGGCGTCGGCCACCTCGTCGAAGGGGACGTCCAGCAGGTCGGTGACCAGGGCGGGCTCGTCGAGCTGCACCCAGGGCGCGCCCGCGGCAGCCAGCGCGCGGAGCAGGTCGGCGTACGCGGCGACGACGTCGTCGAGCCGGTCGAGGGGGCGGAAGCCCTCCGGCGAACCGTCCGCCGGCTTGCTCAGGAGGAGGAACGTGACCGGGCCGACGAAGGCGGGGCGGGTGACGACGGCCTGGCCGCCGTCGGCCGGGTTCGCGAGCTCGGTGAACTCGCGCACGGCGCGGTCGTCGGTGTAGCCGATCGGGGTGTCCGGGCCGATCTCCGGGACCAGGTAGTGGTAGTTCGTGTCGAACCACTTGGTCATCTCGAGCGGCGCGTTGTCGCCCTCGCCGCGAGCCACGGTGAAGTAGGCGTCCAGCGGCAGGCGGCCGCCGTCGGTGGTGAGCCCGGCGAACCGGTCGGGCACGGCGCCCAGCAGGGCGACGGCGTCGAGCACCTGGTCGTAGTAGGAGAACGAGCCGGGGACGGCGGCGGTCCCGGCCTCCAGGCCCAGGTCGACGAGGCGGCGCGCGGTGGCCAGCCGCAGGTCGCGGGCGGTGGCCTCCAGCTCGTCGGCGGTGGTGCGGCCGGCCCAGAAGGACTCGACCGCGCGCTTGAGCTCGCGGCGTCGGCCGATGCGCGGGTAGCCCAGGACGGTGGCGTTCGGAAGGTGCGTGTTCGTGACTGCCATGCGTATCAGCTCCATCGGACCTGGCGTTAGCACCTTGCCCCGAGATTGGCGCCTCGGAGGTAGGTTGCTGCGGTGTCGTGGAGCCAGGACTCTCGACCGCTCTGGATGATGAGATCTGATCGTAGGCATGCCCGGGATGTGGTCGGCAAACCGTCCACGCCTCGGACGTTTTGTTGATGCCGCGATGGTGCGGATAAAAAGTGTGCCAAGCGGCGCAGCCGCGGGCCGGGTCGGGGGAGCGTGGCGGGGCCGGCCGGGGGGCTGTCGGGCGTGGGCTGTCGGGCGCGGTGCGGACCATGCACCTGCTGCCAGGAGCGTGGGCGTTCTGGCAGCAGGTGCATGGTCCGGTTTGGTCGGCGGGTGCCCGTCAGTGGTTGAGCTTCAGGGGCGGCCGGGCGGGCATGGCCGGTCAGGGGCAGACGGCCCGACGGCGCGGGCAGACGCTGGGCTCGTCAGCGCCCGGCCCGCCGACGTCGGGCCGGTCAGACGGCCGGCTCTTGTGGGCGGCGTCGGGCTGTCGCGAACCACAGCGCGGCGGCGACGGCGGCCAGCGCCGCGCTGACCAGCAGCGGGCCGGCGGTCCCGATCAGGCCGAGCGCGACGCCGCCGAACACCGGGCCGAGCAGGGCGCCCAGGTTGAGGGCGACCGTCGAGAACGCGCCGCCCAGCGTCGGGGCGGCGTGGGCCGCCGCCATGCTGCGGGCGATCAGCGTGCCGCCGACGGCGAACGACAGCGCGCCCTGCACCGGCGCGAGTACCCAGACGACGTCTGGGCTGAGCGAAGCGGGGCCCACGGCGAGCGCGGCCCACAGGACCCAGCCGGCGAGCAGTGCCGGCCCGGCGACAGCGAGCAGGAGGCCGCCGTGCCGGTCGGCGAGGCGGCCCGCTGCCGAGACCCCGGCGAACGCCCCCAGTCCGAACAGCGCCAGCACCACCGGCACGAGCGGCGAGCCGAGGCCCGCGCCGTCCGTCACGATGACCGCCAGGTAGGTGAACGCGCAGAACGTCGCGCCGTTGACCAGCACCCCGAGCGCGAGGTTCCGCCGCAGGACGGGGGACCGGAGATTGCCGAGTTCCGCCCGCAGGCCCACCCGAGCGGGCGTCCTGTCGACGGCGGGCGACGCGCCCGATCCTGTCCCGGTACGAGACTCTGCCCCGGAGCCGGAGCCGGAGCCGGAGCCGGAGCCGGAGCCGGAGCCGGAGCCGGAGCCGGAGCCGGAGCCGGAGCCGGAGCCGGAGCCGGAGCCGGCCCCCGGCTGAACCGGCGTCAGCCACGCCACGGTGACCAGCGCCGCCGCCGACACCCCGGCGATCGCCCATAGGGCCGACCGCCAGCCCCAGAGCTCGCCGAGCAGCGCGCCGGCCGGGACGCCGGCGACGAGCGCGAGCGTCGTGCCGCCGAGGATCACGGCCAGCGCCCGGGCCTGCCGACCGGCCGGGACGACGCGTGGCACGGTCGAGAGCGCGACGGCGAGGAAGCCCGCGTTCGCCAGCGCGGCCACGAACCGCGTGCCGAGCAGCACGGAGAACTGGCCGGTCAGCGCGCCCACGACATGCGCGGCGACGAAGACCAGCAGGCATGCGGACAGGGTCCAGCGGGGCGGGAGGCGGCGTCCGACGACGGCGGTCAGCGGCGCGCCGACCACCATCCCGACCGCGAAGCCCGAGGTGAGGTATCCGGCCTGGGCGAGCGAGACGCCCAGGTCGGCGGAGATGCCGGGCACGAGTCCGGCGAGGACGAATTCCGACGTGCCTTGCGCGAAGACCGCGACCGCGAGCACGTACAGCAGGACAGGCATGAACGACTCCGAAGGGGGAGGGGAACGGGTAGGCCGGGACGGCACTACGGGCCCTTCGGATGCGCGGGAGCTGCCCGCTCACAGGTGCGGCGGGGCGGAGCGGCCGGCCCACGACGGGCTCGGCTCCCTGCTCTCTACAGGGGCATCTCGGGCTACCGGAGTACCGGCAGCCCTGACCTGGATGCTTCTGGAGACCTCACGCGGTGAAACTAGCACGCACGGGCCCGGGCGCCGGCTCGGTTTTCTGCCCCGGCCCCGGCCCCGGCCCCGGCAACGGTTCGGGCACCGGCAGCCGACGTCGCCAGGCGACCTCGCGGTCGAGCTGCCCCGTCGAGCGGAACAGCGCGACCTGGTGGGCGTCGGGCAGCGCGGCGGCGAGCGCCTGCGTCGTCGTCGGGCCGAAGCCGAGCTTCTGCCAGAAGCCGCCCGACCGGCGGGAGAACAGCCACGCCTCGTGCGCCCCGGCGTCGGCGGCCCGGTCCAGGGCGAAGCGGGCCAGCCGGAGGCCGTCCCCGGCGCCGCGCAGGTCGGGCCGGACGGCGACGCTGCGGACCAGCGCGTGCTCGCCGTCCGCGCCGAGCTCGAACCCCGTGGTCGCGGCGACAGCACCGGTGTCGTCGCGCTCCAGCCAGAGGCAGACGGCGGGCTCCGCGAGGGCGGCGACCGTCAGGTCGGCCGCGCGCAGGAACGCGGCCAGGTCGTCGAGGTCGGCGGGTGTGGCGGGGCGGAGCACGCGCGGGAGCCTAGCGCGGAGGGGGGCTCTCCTCCGTCGGCGCCGCGCTCGGCACGGTGCACCCCGACCAGCTCAGCTCGCTGCGCACCTGGATCTGCTTGCCGCCGTCGGACTCCGCCCAGATCTCGCCGGAGACCGGCAGCCAGGTCGTGGTGTCGACGAGCAGCTCGACGCGGGTCACGTCGCCGCCTTGCACCTGCGCGTCCGACGGCGTGACGCCGATGCGGGCGACCGTCTGCCCGTCCCGCTCCGAGATCCCGAGGTCGTCGTGCAGCCGCTGGTTGGTGCCGTCGTAGCCGGCGAGTCCGAGCACGACGGCGGCCGTCGACGCCTGCAGCACCTCCAGCGGCAACTGGTCCAGCGGGGCCTTGGGCGTCTCGAGCCGGGCGTCGGCGGGGACGAAGCGCAGCGTCGACGCGTCGCCGAGGGTCGAGCGGATCTTCGCGCCGCACTCCCCGCCCGACATCGCCTTGCCCGCGCGGGTCACCACCTCGCCCGGCGTCAGCCAGGTGGTGGACGACGGCGACGCACTCGGGGTGCTCGTCCCTGGCGTGCCGGCGCCGGGGGCCGAGCCTGGAAGGGCGCCCGGTCCCGGGGTGCCGGTCAGGCTCAGCGCGAGGACTCCGGCGACGACGGCGGCCGCTGCCGTCGTCCACGCGAGGGCGTGTCCGCGCCGCGACGCCGACGACGTGGGCCGACGTCCGGCCTGGACCCGCCCCGGCTCCGAGGCGTCACGGAGCAGCACCTCGACGTTCCCGGCGTCGGCCCAGGACTCGTCGGGGTCGGCGTCCTGCCCGGATGCGCGCCCCTCGGCCCGCGTCCGTCCATCCGCCCGCGCGCGGGACTCGGCGTACGCCCGCGCCAGGTCGAGCTCGGTGTCGGCCTCGCGCAGCGCGCGGCGGGCGCGGGTCAGCTCGTCGTCTGCCACGTCAGGCTCCTTCCTCGGTCAGCCGGTCGTACGCCGCGCGCAGGCGGCGTCGGGCACGGTGCACCCGGGTGGCCGCGAGCGCCGTCGTGCAGCCCAGGACCTGGGCGACCTCCGCGGTGGTGAGCTCCGCGGCGGCGAGCAGCGCGATGACCTCCCGGTCGGTGGGCCGGAGCAGGTTCATAGCGCGGGTGAGCTCGTCGAGCTCCCCGACCAGGCGGACGTCGTCGGCGCCGGTCGGGGCCGGGTGCGTGCGCACCCGTTCCACGAGGGCGGTCCGCCGGTGCCGTGCGCGCGCCTGGTTGGCCATCACCCGGCGCGCGACGCCGAGGAGCCACGCCCGCGGGTTGTCCGGCACCTCGCCCTTGCGCCACGTGATCGCGAAGACCTCGGCCACGACGTCCTCCGCCTCGGCGGCGGGCATCCGGGCGCGGGCGTACCGGTACACGGCGCGGGCGTGCGCGGCGAAGAGCTCCTCGGTGCGCGCGGGCGTGAGCGGGCCGTGCGTGCCGGCGTGCGGCTCGGTGTCGGTGGGCAGGATCGGCAGGGCGGGCTCCGGGTTCTCCGTCGGTGTCCGGGTGGTCGGTCTCGGGCGCGGGTTCCCGCCTGCTGCGGGAGGTGCTTCCGGGACAGTGTGTCCGGCAGCCGCTCGCCCATGTCACGTCCCGGATGTTGCCCACGTCACAGCCCGGCGCTGACATCGCGCGCGGGCCGCCGCACACGACGCCGGTGTGACCACCTTCCCGGACATCTCGCCCGTACCGCGCGCCGTCGTCGTCCTCGCGGCCGCGACGTTCCTTGCCACGACGACACTGCTCAGCGGGTGCGCCGCAGGCGCCGCCACCTCTGGTCTGCCGGGTTCGGGGCAGGCGGCCGGGGCTGCGTCAGGACCGGCGTCGAGCGAACAGTCGGGCACGGGCGCGGGGGAGGCGTCCGCCGAGGCGCCAGCCGCAGCAGCCGGGACGACGCCGGAGCCCGCCAGGGCGCAGGCCGGCACGGACGAGCGTGCCGCCGCCGTCGGCTCGGACAGCCAGGACCCGGACGGCCCAGACCCGGACGGTTCACGACCGGACGCCGCCCGCCCCGCCGACGCGTCCGCCGTCGGCCAGGAGGACCCCGCGCAGAACCTGGACCTCTCCGCCCGCTCGGCCACCGACCCGGCGAGCCCGTGGGTGGTCGTGAACAAGCGCACGCCGCTCGACCCGGTCGACCACGAGCCCGACCTCACCACGGTGCGCGGCTACCTGGTCCGGCCCGACGTCGCGCCCGACCTCACCGCCCTGCTGGCCGCCGCCGACGCCGACGGCGTCCGCCTCACGCTGCGCAGCGCCTACCGCGGCTACGCCAAGCAGGCCGCGGTCTACGAGGGCTGGGTGGCGCAGCTCGGCGCGGCGCAGGCGGACGCCGTCTCCGCGCGGCCCGGGCACAGCGAGCACCAGACGGGACTGGCGGTCGACGTCGGCGGCACGACGCGGCCGGAGTGCGACTTCGAGCCGTGCTTCGGCCGGACGCCGGAGGGCCGGTGGGTCGCCGAGCACGCCACGACCTACGGCTTCCTGGTCCGGTACACGCCGCAGAACAGCGCGGTGACGGGGTACGCCCCCGAGGCCTGGCACCTGCGCTGGGTGGGCCGCGACCTGACGGCGTACCTGGACGACGCCGGCATCACCACGCTGGAGGAGGCCTTCGACGTGCCTGGCGGGGGATACGCCCGCTGACCGGCTCGCGCCGCCGGCGTCGTCCTGCGCCGAAGGGCTTGACCTTGCCGTAGCGGCAACCCTGCACGCTGCGGTCATGACCACACCAGACACCCCCGCTCCAGAAGCCCCCGCCTCAGAAGGCCCCGCGATCGAGGTCGCCGGGCTGCACAAGTCCTACGGTGACCATCACGTGCTCGACGGCGTCGACCTCGCCGTCCCCGCCGGCTCCGTCTACGCCCTGCTGGGGCCGAACGGCGCGGGCAAGACCACCATGGTGAACGTCCTGTCCACGCTGCTCGCGGCCGACGCCGGCACGGTGCGGGTCGCCGGGCACGACGTCCGCCGGGAGCCCGCCCGGGTGCGGTCGGCGATCGGCGTCACGGGCCAGTTCTCGGCGATCGACATGTTCCTCACGGGCCGCGAGAACCTGCGGCTCATGGCCGACCTGAGCCACCTCGACAAGCGGGCCGCCGTCCGCGACGTCGCGACCCTGCTCGGCCGGTTCGACCTGACCGACGCCGCCGACCGCCGCGCCCTGACCTGGTCCGGCGGCATGCAGCGCCGCCTGGACCTCGCGATGACGCTCATCACCCGGCCGCGGCTGATCTTCCTCGACGAGCCGACGACGGGGCTCGACCCGCGCAGCCGCCGCGCCGTCTGGCAGGTGGTCCGGGAGCAGGTGGCCGACGGCGTCACCGTGCTCCTGACCACGCAGTACCTCGAGGAGGCCGACGCCCTGGCGGACCGCGTCGGCGTGCTCGACGCCGGCACGCTCGTCGCCGAGGGGACGCCCGCCGAGCTCAAGGCGCAGGTCCCGGGCGACGCGCCCAGCCTCGACGACGTGTTCCTCGCGCTCACGGGGCACGCCGCGGGCCCAGTCGACACCGCCACGGCCGACATCGACACCGTCGCCCCGGAGGTGGATGCACGATGAGCACCACCTACGCCGTCCGCGACTCGGTGACGATGCTGCGCCGCAACCTGCGGCACCTGAGCCGCTACCCGTCGCTCGCGCTCATGCTGATCGCGATCCCCGTCGTGTTCCTGCTGCTGTTCGTCTACGTCTTCGGCGGCACGCTCGGCGCGGGCCTCCCGGTCGACGGCGGAGGCGGCCGCGCCGACTACCTCAACTACCTGGTGCCCGGCATCTGGATCATGACGGTGGCCAGCGTCGCGAACGGGACCGCCGTCGCCGTCGCCATCGACCGCACGGGCGGGATGTTCGACCGCTTCCGGACCATGGACATCGCCCAGGTCTCGGTGCTGACCGGGCACGTGCTCGGCGCCGTGATCCGCACCCTGCTCGCGCTGACGGTCATGGTCGGGTTCGCGCTGCTGCTCGGCTTCCGGTCGGCGGCCGGGGTCGCCGGCTGGTTCGGCGTCGCTGGGCTCGTGCTGCTCCTGGCGTTCTCGTTCACCTGGCTGACGGTCGCGATGGGGCTGGCCGCCGGCAGCATCGAGACGGCGAGCAACACCCCGCTGGTCCTCATGGTGCTGCCGTTCGTGAGCAGCGGTTTCGTCCCGACCGAGCAGATGCCGCCCGGGCTGCGGCACTTCGCCGAGCACCAGCCGTTCACGCCGGTCATCGAGACGCTGCGCGCCCTGACGTCGGGCGCTCCGGTGGGCTCGGACGGCTGGACCGCCGTCGTCTGGTGCGTCGCGATCGGTCTGGCGGGCTATGTCTGGTCCCGCCGTGAGCTGACCGCGGTAGGTCGGAGGGGAAGATGAGGGCGTGCTGACTATCGCGCAGGTCGCGGCGTACGTCGGGGTGACGGCGCGCGCCGTCCGCCACTACCACGCCGTCGGGCTGCTGCCGGAGCCCGAGCGCGACCACTCCGGCTACCGCCGGTACGGGGCGCAGGACGTCGTGGACCTGATCCGGGTCAAGATCCTGGCCGACGCCGGCGTGCCGCTGGCCCGCGTCCAGGAGCTGCTGCGCGCCACCGAGGAGGAGTTCACGGCCGCCGTCGCCGAGATCGACGCCCGGCTCCGCTCGGAGATCGAGGAACGCGAACGGCACCGGGAGCGCATCGCGCGGCTCGCCGCGGGCGACAGCCTGGCCCTGCCGCCCGAGGGCACCGCCTACCTGGACCGGTGGCGGGAGCTCGGCGTCCCCGAACGGGTCGTCGCGATCGAGCGGGACAGCTGGATCCTGACCCTCGCCGCGTACCCTCCCGAGCAGGTCGCCGCCGCCATGGCGGACAAGGGCCTGCTGCTGGACGACGCCGAGTTCGTCGACCTCCTGCGCTCGATCGGCGAGGGGATCGACTGGGCGCCCGACGACCCGCGGCTGCCCGGCCTGGCCGACAAGGTGGCGGCGGTCCTGGACCGTCACGCCGGGTGGTCGGGTGGCGGGGCTGGCTCCGCCCCGGGCGGCGGGGTGGGCGAGGGGAGCGGTGCCGGGAGCAGGGACGGGACCGGCGGCGAGGCCGGCGGCGCGTCCAGCGAGATGGAGCGCGGGCTCGTCGAGATGTTCGACTCGCTCGCCCTCGACTCGATCCCGGCGGGCCGGCGCCTGGAGTCGCTGTTGGAGGAGCGCGGCTGGCGAGGCTGGACCCGCCAGCAACGCGTCCAGCCCCGCCCCCGCCCCTACCAGCCGTAGTCCGACAACTGACCACAGCACCTCCTGCCAGCAGCGGTTGACCACAGCGGTTGCTGCCAGGCGACCCCCTCGTCTGGCAGCAACCGCTGTGGTCAACACCTGCCCGGAGGGCTGGGGCGGCAGGCGGCAGGCGGCAGGCGGCAGGCGGCGGGCGGGCGGCGGCACGCCGTCAGAAGGGGAGCCAGACGATCGCCGACAGTGCCGCCAGGTAGAGGGCCTGTTCCGCCAGACGGCGTCCGACCGGGGTGGGCGGCTGACCGCCGAACAGGACGCCGCGTCGCGCCGCCGAGATGTTCGCCGGCGTCATGGCGAGCGTCAGGAGCCCGAGGCAGATCGCCGCGGCGGACGCCGTCGTCGGGACCAGCAGGCCGATCGCCCCGGCGAGCTCCAGGACCCCGGTGCCCGCGACCAGCATGTCGGGGCGCGGCAGGCCCGGCGGCACCATGCGCACGAGGTCCGCGCGGACGCGGGGGATCAGCCGCCCCGACGCCGCGAGCAGGTAGACGGCGGCGACGCCGACCCGGGCGGCGTCGTGCCAGGAGTCGAGGGCCGGGACCGCGAGCAGGCCGAGCAGGCGCGCGAGCGCCGTGACCGTGATCAGCAGGACGGGCAGGGGAACGGGCATGGCCGGGGTCCAATCTTGACGGCGACAAGTTCGTGCGACACCTCACCACCGCGGGTGCTATCTTGTCAATGGCAAGTTCGGCTGAACGTAGAACACAGGGAGACCGGAGCCGCATGAGCTATCACCACGGCGACCTGCGCCGGACCATGACCGACGCCGCCGCGACCGCCGTCGCCGAGCGCGGGCCCGCCGGGCTGAGCCTGCGCGAGCTCGCCCGGCTCGCCGGGGTCTCCCACGCGGCGCCCGCCCACCACTTCGGCGACAAGGCCGGCGTGCTCATGGCCGTCGCGACCGAGGGCTTCACGCTGCTCGCCGAGGCCCTCGCCGAGGCGGGCGACGACCTGCTCGCCGCCGGCGTCGCCTACGTGCGGTTCGCCGTGGACCACCCCGGGCACTTCGCCGTCATGTTCGACCGCAGCCTCCTGCACGGCGACGACGCCGACCTGCGCGCGGCCGAGCAGGCGGCATCCGGGGCGCTCGCGGGCCTGGCCCCCGACGCCGACGGCGCGCGCGCCGCCTGGTCCGTCGCGCACGGCTTCGCGAGTCTGTGGCTGTCCGGCGCGATCTCCGGGCCCGACGTCGTCGCGGCGGCGGAGCCGGTGCTGCGCCGCCTGGTCCCGGACGCCTGACGCCGGCGTCGGCCACCGCAATGTGACCATGCATCTGCTGCCAGAGGAGCCGCCCCGCTGGCAGCAGGTGCATGGTCTCCCACCGGCCGGGATCAGCCAGCGGCGCCCGCGCTCACCCGCCTCGCCCGGTCCCGGCCCGGCGGGGCGCCGAACAGCCGCCGGTACTCCCGGTTGAACTGGGCCGCGCTCTCGTAGCCGACGTCGAACGCGACGCGCGCGACGCTGGTGTCCCGTGAGGCGAGGATCTGGCGCGCCGTCGCCAGCCGGAGCTGCTTTTGGAACTGGAGCGGGCTCGACCCGGTGACCGTGCGGAACGTGCGGTGGAAGGCGGACACGCTCAGGCCCGCGCGCCGCGCGAGCTCCTCGATGCGGACCGGTTCGGCGGCGTTGTCCCGGATCCACTGCACGACGCCGCTGACCCGGCTGACCTTGCTGTCGGCCAGCCCGAGCTGCCGGACGGCGTCACCCTGCGGCCCCGTGACCAGCAGCCACAGGATCTCGCGCTGCACCATCGGACCCAGCACGGGCAGGTCACGCGGCCGGTCCAGCAGCCGGATCAGCCGCCCGACGGCGTCCAGCAGCTCCGCGGGCGCCCGGCTCGTCGCCAGCGCGCGCACGGCGGGGCCGCGGCCTGCGAGGCCAGCGGAGGACGGGCCGGCTCCGGCGGCAGCGGGAGCCCCCGCCGTCGTCTCCGCCGTCAGCAGCAGCTCCGCGATGGCGGGGGCGGTCAGCGTCATCCCGAAGCCCAGCGCCGGCGCCTCCTCGCTCGCCCGCGTGAACCGGCCGATCACGGGCAGGTCGATCGACGTGACCAGGTACTCGCCCGGCCCGTACGCGACGGTCTCGGCGCCCAGCCGCAGCTCCTTGGTGCCCTGCGTGATGAGCGCGAACGTGGTGCCCGTCGTCGACGCCTCCGGGCTGCCCGGCCGCGTCTCGCGCGAGAGGAACACCCCGGGCAGCGGCTCGCTGGTGCCTGCGGGCACCCGCCGGTCCATCAGTTCGCGCAGCTCGTCCAGCCCACGCACCTCGTCCATGCCGACCAGCCTCCTCCTCGTCCGTCCCATCGTGACGACCGGAGCAGGATCAGGCAAGAACCCGCGAGGAACGCCCTCCCCGCCACATTCCCGTAGGGCCTTGAATTGTCGAGGAGTCAGGACAGCACGCCCTCGGCCCCACGCACGAGACCAGCAGCACTATCCGGCAATCACACCACCAGGACAAGAGGCAGACATGTCGATCACCATCGTCGTCGGGGCCAGCTCCGGCATCGGGCAGGCCGCCGCGATCCGCGCCGCGGAGGGCGGCTCCGGCGTCGTCGTCACCTACAACGCGAACCGGGACGGCGCCCTGAAGACCGTCGCCCGCATCGAGGAGGCGGGTGGCACCGCCGTCGCGCTCCCGCTCGACGTCGGCGACAGCGCCACGTTCCCCGCGTTCCGCGGCGCCGTCGAGCGCGCGCTGGCCGAGACCTGGGGCGCCCGCACGGTCACGGGCCTGGTCAACAACGCCGGGTACGGCGGCGGCACCCTGTTCGCGGACACCACGGAGCAGCAGCTCGACGACTTCTACCGCGTCATCTTCAAGGGCCCCTACCTGGTGACCCAGGCGCTGCTCCCGCTGATCGAGGACGGCGGCGCCATCGTCAACACCGCCAGCAGCTCCGCGGGCACGGCCGGGCTGTCGGAGGGCTACTCGGCCTACGGGTCCATGAAGGGCGCCGTCATCGTGCTGACCCGCTACCTCGCCAAGGAGCTGGGGCCGCGCGGCATCCGCGTCAACTCGGTCTCCCCGGGCCCCACGCGCACCCCGTTCGCCGGCGGCGCGTTCGAGGAGTACCCCGAGCTGACCGCCGAGCTCGTCGGGCGCACCGCCCTCGGCCGCCTCGGCGAGCCCGACGACGCCGGCTCCGTCATCGCGTTCCTCCTGTCCGACGGCGGCCGCTGGGTCACCGCGCAGGACATCGAGGTCACCGGCGGTTTCAACCTGTAGCCGCCCTCCACAACCGCCCCTGAAGCCCGCGCCGAGTGGCTAGGGTCGAACCATGCGGCTGCGACCGGTGCCCCCGGTGTCGGCCTGGACCCACACCGGGGTCCGGGCCGGCTTCGAGGTGCTGTTCGTCGAGCAGACGGCGGACGGGCTGGTGCTGCGCGGGCACACCACCGCCGTCGAGGGTGGCGAGGCATGGGCGGTCGGGTACCGGATCGACGTCGACCACCGGTGGCGTACCCGCGAGGCCAGGATCGAGGCGGTGACGGCCGCCGAGACCGTGCGCCTCACGCTCGAACGGACCGACCTCACCGCGGCGGAGAGCCCGGCGGACGGCGCCCGCTGGCTGGTCGACGGCGTGCCCGACGACCGGTTCGACGACTGCGTCGACGTGGACCTCGAGTCGTCGGCCGTGACGAACACGCTGCCGCTCCACCGGCTCGACCTGCGGCGCGGGCAGGCCCATGCCGCGCCTGCGCTGTTCGTCCGGGCGGGGCGGCTCTCCGTTGAGCCGGTCGAGCAGGAGTACCGGCTTCGCGAGCGCACCCAGGACCAGATCAGCCTCGACTACACCTCGGCGACCTTCGACTTCGCGTGCGTCCTCACCTGCGACGCCTCCGGGCTGGTGCTGGAGTATCCAGGGATCGCCGTCCGCGAGCGCTGAGCCGCACCTGGACGGTGGCGTCGCGAAACCGCCCCGGCGTGTATCGTTTCGGCCGCCGCAGGCCTCTGACCTGGGACAAGACCGCTCGCGACCGAAAAGGTGCGAGTTCCAAAATGTCCTAGTATGAGGGATGATGGGCCCGCCACCTATCACCAGGGGAATTTCGTGACCGCGACCGCCTCCGGGCCCACCGCAGCGCCACCCGACGTACCTACGTCCACACCCGCCCTCGTCGCCTGCGACGTGGACGGGACCCTTGTCCGCACGGGACGCCGGGCCACCCCCGCCGTCATCGACGCGCTCGGGGCCGTGCGCGCCGCGGGGCACCACCTGGTGATCGCCACCGGCCGGTCCCTGTCGAGCGCGGTGCAGGTGGTGCGCCAGCTCGGCATCCGCGACGGCTGGGTGGTCGCGTCGAACGGTGCGGTGACCGCGCGGCTGCGCCCGGACGGGTACTCGGTGGTCCAGGCGGTTCCCGTGGACGCCGAGCCCGTGGTCCGGCTGGTCGCCCGCACCCGGCCCGACCTGCGGATCGCCGCCGAGGTCGTCGGTACCGGCTACCGCGTCACAAGGCGGTTCCCCGACCGGCAGCTCAGCGGGCACCAGGAGGTGCTGCGCCACGTCGAGGAGCTCTGGGCGCGCCCGACGCCGCGCCTGGTGGTGTACGGGCAGTGGGCCCAGCGGCTCACGCCCACGCTGCGCGCCTCGGGCGTCACGGCGATCGCCGCCCGCGTGGACTGGGTGGACGTCACCGCTCCCGGCGCCGGCAAGGCCGCCGCGCTGGAGAGCATCCGTGCCGGGCTCGGCGTCGCGCCGTCCCGGACGGTCGCGATCGGGGACGGCGAGGGCGACCTCGACATGCTGGCCTGGGCGGCCCTGTCGATCGCCATGGGGCACGCGCCCGCGGCCGTCCGCGCCGCCGCCAGCCGTGTCACGGGCACCCTCGACCAGGACGGCGCGGCGTCCGCCCTGTCCGACGCGCTCCTGCTGCCGGCGTCCTGACCCAACCTGATCGGACCCGGCCGGCCCCGGCTGGCGTGATCGGCGGGCCTAGCGCGCGCCGTAGCGCGCGACCATCGTGGTGACGGCGTCGTCGACGACGCGCTCGGTCTCGGCGTTGCTCGGGTCCCAGCCGACGACGGTCAGCCGCGGCCAGAAGGCGAAGTTCGAGATCATCCCCATGAACTGGGTGGTGGCCGCGACCGGGTCGTCGATGCGCGCGGACCCGGCGTCGTGCTCGGCGGCGAGGTAGCGTCGCACGGCGTCGAAGAACGGCATCTTGCCGACGTCGAAGTGCGTCTCGGCGAGCGCCGGGAAGCGCGGCATCTCCGCGATGACGATGCGGTACAGGCCGACCATCTCCGGCCGGGACATGAGGTCCGCGTACCTGCGCCCGTACTCGGCCAGGCCGGTGGCGAGGTCGCCGGGTGCGGGTTCCGGCGGGGCGTCGTCGGCGAGGCTCCAGTGCTCCTTGACCATCGCCTCGAACAGGTTCGCCTTCGTGGGGAACTGCTTGAACAGCGTGGCCTTCGAGACCTCCGCGGCCTCGGCCACGCGGGCGAGTGACGTGCCGGCGTAGCCGTTGTCCAGGAACAGGCCGGTGGCGGCGGTGATGATCGCCGCGCGCTTCCGCTCCGCGAGCTGCTGGTGGTACGTGCCGGTCCCGGTCGCCATGCCCCCATCATGCCCCAGGGTATGAGGTGAGTCGCTTGACTCACCTCTCGGACCGTGCCTACCCTCAAGGTGAGTCATCCGACTCACAACCAGGGAGAGGCCCCACAGTGCAGCGATTCGAGAACAAGACCGTCATCGTCACCGGCGCCGGGGGAGGCATGGGCGTGAGCCATGTCCGCGCCTACCACGCCGAGGGCGCCGACGTGGTGATCGCCGACCGCGACACCGAGCGGGGCGCGGCGCTCGCCGCCGAGCTGGGGGAGCGGGCCCTGCACGTGGCGCTCGACATCACCAGCGAGGAGCAGTGGGCGGCGGCCGTCGCCGCGACCGAGGAGCGGTTTGGCCCCGTCTCGGTGCTGGTGAACAACGCGGGCATGCAGCAGGCCGCGGCGCCCATCGAGCACATGGACGCCGACGCGTTCCGGCGCACGCTGGACGTCAACGTGACCGGCCAGTTCCTGGGCATCCGCGCGGTGACGCCGTCCATGCGGCGCGGCGGCGGGGGCGCCGTCGTCAACATCTCCTCGACCATGGGCAACGTCGGCACGGCGTACTACGCGGCCTACACGGCCAGCAAGTGGGCGGTCCGGGGCCTGACCAAGTCCGCGGCGCTGGAGCTGGGCCGCGATGGCATCCGGGTCAACTCGGTGCACCCCGGCGTCGTCTCCACGCCGTTCATCAACGCGCCGGTCGCCGCGGGGGAGCGCCCGATCGCGGACTTCTACTCGCCCGCGCCGTTCGCCGTGCCGCGGCTGGGGGAGCCGGTCGAGCTGTCGCAGCTCGTGCTCTTCCTGACGTCGGCGGACGCGGCGTTCGCCACCGGCTCGGAGTTCGTGCTCGACGGCGGCCTGCTGCTCGGGCCAGCCTTGCAGTACGAGACGTCGTCCGACAGCGAGGGCGCGCGGCGCGAGAGCGAGGCCGCCTGATGGACGACGCCGTCCGGCGCGCCGTCGAGATCACCCCGGCCGCCACGACCCGGCAGCGGATCGTCGACGTCACCACGACGGGGCGACGCACCGGCCTGCCCCGGCGGATCGAGATCTTCTTCTACCACGTGGCCGGCCGCACCTACCTGTGCAGCGGCACGGTCGACCGGCCGAGCTGGTACGTGAACCTGGTCGCCGAGCCCGCCCTGACGTTCCACCTCAAGAACGGGGTGCGCGCCGACCTGCGGGCCACCGCCCGGCCCGTCACCGAGGAGCCGGAACGGCGCGCCGTCCTGGCCGAGATCGTGGCCGACCTCAACCAGCCCGCGAACCCGGGGCACCTGGCCCAGCCGGTGGACCTGGAGGACTGGGTGCGCCGGTGCCGCCTGGTCGAGCTGACCTTCCTGGACTGACCTTCCTGGACTGACGGGCCGCGCACGTCGTCGGGCCTCCAGATGCGACCCGGGCCGTTCTCCCTTAGGAAGGAGCGTGCGCAGACCGGGCGGCGAGCCGTTCCGGAGGCGCCGTCGACGCGCACAGGGGGTCGCGAACAGGTGAGGGTTTCCGTCTTCACGCCGAGTCATGCACCGGCGTACCTCGACGACTGCTTCCGGAGCGTCGTCGGCCAGACGTACCAGGACTGGGAGTGGATCGTCCTGCTCAACGGCGACGCGCAGTGGGAACCGCCGCGCCCGGACCCGCGCATCCGGGTCCTGCGCGGCGAGACCACCGGGCACGTCGGCGCGGCCAAACGGGAGGCGTGCGCACTCGCGGCCGGCGAGATCCTCGTCGAGCTCGACCACGACGACGTCCTGGCCCCCACCTGCCTCGCCGAGGTCGTCGCCGCGTTCGACGAGCACCGCGAGGCGGTGCTCGTGTACTCCGACTTCGCGCAGATCAACGCCGACGGCTCGCCCAACTTCGACACCTTCAACCCCGCGATGGGCTGGGAGTACGCCCCCGCGAACGTCAACCAGATGCTCGTCAACCGCTGCCGGGCGCTCGCGCCCAGCCCGCACAACGTCGGCTACATCTGGTACGCGCCCAACCACGTGCGCGCCTTCCGGCGGACGGCGTACGACCGGGTCGGCGGGTACGACGCCGGGCTCGAGGTGCTCGACGACCAGGACCTGATGATGCGCCTCTACCAGGCCGGCGCGTTCCACCACATCGACGCCTGCCTGTACCTGCAGCGCATCCACGACCAGAACACGCAGCGCGACGGGCGGATCAACAAGCTGATCCAGCACGAGACCGTCGACCGCTACCACCGCGGCATCGCGGCGCTCGCGGTCGCCTCGGCGAAGCGGGCGGGCCTCGCGTCGATCGACCTGCACACGGCCCAGTGGGCCGCCCGGACGCTCGTCCCCGGCGCCGACGACCTCGCGATCGACGCCGACGACCTGGTGCTGCCGTACGGGGACGGCGAGGTGGGCGTGATCGCCGCGACCGAGCTGCTGCAGCGGATCCCGGACCGGCTCGCCTTCTTCGCGGAGTGCCACCGCGTGCTCGCGCACGGGGGCCTGGTCCTGACGACGACGCCGAGCACCGACGGGCGCGGCGCCTTCCAGGACCCGACGCACGTGGCCTGGTGGAACGAGAACAGCTTCTGGTACCTCACCCAGGCGGTCCTGCGGGACCGGGCGTTCCCGGGCAGCTCGCACCTGCGGTTCCAGGTCAGCGGGCTGCGCACGTACTTCCCGACCGACTTCGACCGCGCCCACAAGATCCCCTACGTGGGGGCCAACCTGATGGCGGTCAAGGACGGCCCGCGGCAGGGCGGTCCGCTGCTCTGCTGAGCCGCTCTTCGTTCGGCGTCGGGCCGGGGGCTGGGCCGCAAGCCTGGCGCGGAGGCGCCAGGCTCAGCGCGTGACCTGCTGGACGTTGACGGCGCCGACGAAGCCGGTGAGGTTCGTGGTGCCGTGGGTGACGTTGCGGTTGCCGTTGAAGAGCTGGAGCGTGCCGCCCGTGGTCGAGATGGTGATGGTGTTGGAGACGTAGCCGTCCTGGTTCGACAGGGTCGACGTCGTCGACCTGATCCGGGACCCCGGGACCTCGGTGCCGCCGAGGACGAGGTAGGCCGAGACGATCTCGGTGTAGGCGTTCAGGAGGTCGCCGACGGCGTCCGCGGACCACGAGTACGTGACCACGTAGGTGCCCGCCGGGAGCGTGATCGCGCCGCCGTTGAGGACCACGCCGGTGCCGTAGGTGGCGCCGGTCGTGGTCAGGGGGATGACGGTGTTCGCGTTCTGCGCCGCCGTCGACGACGTGTAGAAGTACCCGCCGTTCGCCGGAGCGGCGGCGCCCTGTGAGCCCTGCGGGCCCGCGGCACCCTGGGGTCCGGCGGCCCCTTGCGGCCCGACGGCGCCCTGTGGGCCGGCCGGACCCTGCACGCCGGCGGCACCCTGTGCACCGGCCGTACCCGCCGCGCCCTGGACGCCGGCCGTGCCCTGCGCGCCGGTCGCGCCCTGGTTTCCTGCCGCGCCCTGGGGGCCCTGCGGACCAGCGGGACCCTGAGGACCCGCCGGGCCCTGTGCGCCTGGGGTGCCCTGGGGTCCGGAGGGGCCCTGAACGCCGGTGGCGCCCTGGGTTCCGGTGGCGCCCTGTGCGCCCGGAGTCCCCTGGGGTCCGACCGCGCCCTGGGCGCCCGTGGCGCCCTGCGTGCCGGTCGTGCCCTGCGGTCCGGTGGGGCCCTGGGCCCCGGTCGCGCCCTGTGCTCCCGGGGTTCCCTGGGCTCCTTGAGCGCCCTGGGTTCCGGGTGTTCCGGGTGTGCCCTGCGGTCCGGTGGCGCCCTGTGCGCCGGCCGGCCCCTGCGTTCCCGCAGGACCTTGGGTGCCAGGTGTGCCCGTTGCTCCTTGGGGTCCTGCGGGTCCCTGGGTGCCGGGTGTCCCGGCTGCGCCTTGGGGACCGGCGGGACCCTGCGCGCCGGACGCGCCCTGCGTGCCCGCAGCGCCCTGGGGGCCGGTGTCGCCTTGGGCGCCCTGCGTGCCCGTTGCGCCTTGGGGGCCTGCGGGCCCGGCTTCGCCCTGTGCTCCGTTGGGGCCGTCGGCTCCCTGGGGGCCGGTGTCGCCTTGTGCGCCGGTCGCGCCTTGCGCGCCGTCGGACCCGTCCGCTCCTTGCGGTCCTGTCGCGCCCTGTGCTCCGTCGGCGCCGTCTGCGCCTTGGGGGCCGGTGTCGCCCTGTGGGCCCTGAGGTCCGGCGACGCCCTGTACGCCCTGGGGTCCCTCGGCTCCCTGGGCGCCGGTCGCACCCTGGGGCCCGGTAGCGCCGTCAGCGCCGTCGGTTCCGTCCGCGCCTTGTGCGCCGGTGTCGCCTTGCGCCCCCTGGGCGCCTGTATCGCCTTGGGGGCCTTGGGCTCCGTCAGCTCCGTCTGCGCCCTGTGCACCGTCGTCGCCCTGGGGTCCGGCCGCTCCCTGGGCGCCGTCAGCGCCGTCTGTTCCGTCTGCGCCCTGTGCGCCCTGCGCGCCCGTGTCGCCCTGGGGTCCTTGAGGTCCGGCGACGCCCTGTACGCCCTGGGGTCCGTCGGCTCCTTGGGGGCCCGCCGAGCCTTGCGCACCGTCGGCACCGTCGGTTCCGTCCGCTCCCTGCGCGCCGTCGGCTCCCTGGGCGCCGGTGTCGCCCTGGGGACCGGTCGCTCCCTGGGCTCCGTCCGCGCCTTCGGCTCCTTGTGCGCCCTGCGAGCCGGTGTCGCCTTGGGGGCCTTGGGCTCCGTCTGCCCCGTCGGTACCGTCTGCGCCTTGTGCTCCGTCGGCTCCTTGCGGACCGGTCTCTCCCGGGGTGCCGTCAGCACCGTCGGCTCCCTGTGCTCCGGTGTCGCCCTGGGGGCCCTGAGGTCCGGCGATGCCTTGCACACCCTGGGGTCCCTCGGCTCCTTGGGGGCCGGCCGGGCCTTGGGCGCCGTCGGCCCCGTCGGTTCCGTCGGTTCCGTCGGTTCCGTCCGCTCCCTGCGCACCCTGAGCGCCGTCCGCACCCTGGGGTCCGTCCGCGCCGTCGGCTCCTTGTGCCCCCTGCGCGCCGGTGTCGCCCTGGGGGCCTTGGGCTCCGTCGACCCCGTCGGTTCCGTCTGCGCCTTGTGCTCCGTCGGCTCCTTGCGGGCCGGTCGCTCCCTGGGCGCCGTCAGCCCCATCGGTTCCGTCCGCACCTTGTGTGCCCTGTGCTCCGGTGTCGCCCTGGGGGCCCTGAGGTCCGGCGATGCCTTGCACGCCCTGGGGTCCCTCGGCTCCCTGGGGGCCCGCCGGGCCCTGCGCGCCGTCAGCCCCATCGGTTCCGTCCGCGCCCTGGGCGCCCTGCGCGCCGTCGTCGCCCTGCGGACCGGTCGCACCCTGGGCGCCGTCGGCACCATCCGTTCCGTCAGCGCCTTGTGCACCCTGTGCGCCGTCTCCGCCTTGCGGACCGGTGTCGCCCTGTGGTCCTTGGGGTCCGGCTACGCCCTGCACGCCCTGAGGGCCTTCGGCACCCTGAGCGCCTTGGGCTCCGTCAGCTCCGTCATCTCCGTCGGTTCCGTCCGCTCCCTGAGCACCGGTGGCGCCGTCGTCGCCTTGCGGGCCGGTCGCGCCCTGCGCCCCGTCAGCTCCGTCTACGCCCTGTGCTCCCGTGTCGCCCTGGGGCCCTTGGGGCCCGGCAACACCCTGTACGCCCTGGGGCCCTTCGGCACCCTGGGGTCCTGTGGCGCCCTGGGCGCCGTCTGCCCCATTTGCTCCCTGGGCGCCCTGCGCTCCGTCGTTCCCGTCTGCGCCCTGGGCACCTTGCGTTCCGTCGGCACCTTGCGGTCCGGTCGAGCCCTGTGCTCCGTCGGCGCCCTGCGCACCCGTGTCGCCCTGGGGCCCGGCAGGACCCTGCACGCCCTGGGGGCCTTCGGCTCCCTGTGCGCCCTGGGCGCCGTCGTTCCCACCGTTCCCGTCCGCGCCCTGGGGGCCTTGTACGCCGTCCGCACCCTGTGCGCCATCGGCTCCTTGCGCGCCCGTGTCGCCCTGGGGCCCAGCCTCGCCCTGGGCGCCCTGCGGTCCGGCGGGTCCCTGCGGACCGTGCCCTGCGCGCCATCTGCGCCAGCGGCTCCTTGAGGTCCGTCCGCGCCCTGCGCGCCGTCGCCTCCCTGGGCGCCCTGCGCGCCGTCGGTTCCGTCCGCTCCCTGTGCGCCCTGGGGCCCCTCAGCGCCTTGCGCGCCGTCGGCGCCCTGCGGACCGGTCGCGCCCTGGGCTCCGTCGGTTCCGTCCGAACCGCCAGCGCCTTGCGCTCCCTGTGCTCCGTCGGCTCCCTGAGGGCCGGTGTCACCTTGGGGTCCCTGTGGTCCGGCGGGGCCCTGTACACCTTCGGGGCCCTCTGCGCCTGCGGCGCCCTGCGGGCCGGTGGGTCCCTGTGCTCCCTGTGCCCCGTCGGCTCCGTCCGTTCCATCGGCTCCGTCGGCGCCGTCTGCTCCTTGCGCGCCCGTCGCGCCCTGTGCGCCGTCAGCTCCAGCTGCTCCTTGCGGTCCGTCCGCCCCCTGCGCGCCGTCGGCCCCCTGCGCACCTTGCGCGCCGTCGTTACCTTCTGCGCCTTGCGCACCGTCGGCGCCCTGTGGGCCGGTCGCGCCCTGGGCTCCGTCGGCTCCGTCGGCTCCGTCGGTACCGTCCGAACCGTCAGCACCTTGTGCGCCGTCAGCACCTTGTGCGCCGTCAGCACCTTGTGCGCCGTCAGCGCCCTGAGGCCCGGTGTCACCTTGGGGTCCCTGTGGTCCGGCGGGGCCTTGCGCACCTTCGGGGCCCTCTGCGCCTGAGGTGCCCTGCGGGCCGGTGGGTCCCTGCGCGCCCTGAGCCCCGTCGGCTCCGTCCGTTCCATCGGCACCGTCAGCGCCGTCGGCACCCTGCGGACCGTCGGCTCCTTGTGCGCCGTCGGCTCCTTGTGCGCCGTCGGCTCCCTGCGCGCCGTCGTCTCCGTCGGCACCTTGCGCTCCTTGGGCACCGGCTTCTCCTGCGGGTCCGGTGTCGCCTTGCGGCCCCTGGGGCCCAGCCGGACCCTGCGGGCCGTCGGCCCCGGCCTCACCCTGTGATCCGGCGGGTCCCTGCGGGCCGTCGGCTCCCTGGGCACCTTGCGCGCCGTCGGTACCGTCTGCGCCCTGCGCACCTTGGGCACCATCTGTTCCGTCAGCGCCCTGGGCTCCCTGAGCGCCATCGGCACCCTGTGCTCCCTGGGCGCCGTCCGATCCCTGCGGTCCGGTCGCGCCTGGTGCTCCGTCGGTTCCGTCTTCGCCGTCTGCGCCCTGCGGACCTTGCGGTCCCGCAGGTCCTTGTACCCCTTCGGGCCCCTGGTCGCCCTGGGATCCGGCAGGGCCTTGCGGGCCGACGGCGCCCGGGGCACCGGCGGCGCCCTGCGCTCCCTGAGCCCCGTCGGCGCCATCCGCGCCCTGCGCCCCATCCGCACCGGCTGCACCTTGCGAGCCTTGGGGACCGGCGGGCCCCTGCGGTCCGTCAGCGCCCTGAGTGCCGTCCGCACCATCGGCGCCGTCGGTTCCGTCCGCGCCCTGTGCTCCCGTGGCACCCTGTGGTCCGTCGGCGCCGTCCGCGCCTTGCGCCCCTTGAGGGCCGTCGGCTCCGTCAACGCCGTCAGCGCCCTGTGCTCCCGTGGCACCCTGCGGTCCATCGGCACCGTCGCTGCCATCGGCGCCGTCCGCGCCTTGTGCACCTTGAGCTCCGTCGGCCCCGTCAACGCCATCGGAGCCCTGCGCGCCTTGGGGGCCGGCGGGTCCCTGGGGACCTGTCGCGCCCTGAGGCCCGTCACTGCCATCGGCACCGTCCGCGCCGTCGGCTCCCTGCGGACCCTGGGGTCCGGCTGGTCCCTGCGCGCCGTCGGCGCCCTGGGCGCCCGTTGCTCCCTGGGGGCCGTCGGCGCCGTCCGCACCTTGTGCACCGTCTGCGCCGTCCGCACCCTGGGCGCCGTCGGCGCCTTGCGCGCCCGTCGCTCCCTGAGGCCCGTCGCTGCCGTCCGCGCCCTGCGCTCCCTGAACCCCGTCCGCGCCATCGGCGCCCTGTGCCCCGTCCGCGCCCTGGGCGCCCGGCGCGCCGTCAGCTCCAGCCGGCCCCTGGGGACCGATCAGGCCCTGCGGCCCCGGGGGGCCCTGCGCCCCGTCAACACCGTCCGCCCCGTCAACCCCATCCGAGCCGTCGACACCATCGGCACCGTCGGCACCGTCAACCCCCGGATCACCGTCCGCCCCGCGAGCGCCGTTCTCTCCCTGGGGCCCGGCGGACCCAGGGTCCCCGGAGTCGCCCTTGGGCCCGGGCGGTCCGCCCGGGCCCAAGCCTCCTCGTGCGCCGTCGGCGCCCTGCGGGCCGACGGGTCCTGTGCGTCCGATCTCCCCGGGCGGGCCGGCGGTGTCGTCGACCTCGCCGAAGGCCGGGCCGCGCACGCCCGGCGGCTGCCGGCCCTCCCAGGGGTTGTCGGGGCCGTTCGCGGCGTCGGCGGCGAAGCGGCCGCCGGCCAGGAAGAGCACCGCGGTCGCGCCCACCGTCAGGGTGGTGCGGCCGGCTCTTCGGTACCAGGTCATTAGGCCTCTCCGCCGACGAGCCCGATGGAACCGTCGTCGGTCAGCTTCTTCGACTCACCCTTCTTCGGGGAGAAGACCTCGACCTGGAAGGCCGCGTTCTGGAACGAGAAGTAGGTCGAGAGCGGGCGGTCGTCGAACACGGTGATCACCGCACCGCTCTTGCTGCTCTCGACGGTCGCGATCTCCTTGTCGGCGGTCTTCAGGCCCTCGTATCCGCTGATTGCCTCATAGGTGGCAACGGTGAGGTATTTGTCGGAGTCGCCGGCTTCCGCGTCGGTCGGAAGATAACGGACGAATGTGCCGCTCGTGGCCGTGAGGGTGAGCTCGATCTTCGTGTCCGGAATCTCGCCCGCCCAGTACAGGGGGGAATGGGTCGCGGAGAACTCTTCGAGGGTGTCCGCCGACACGACGGTGGGCACGCCGACCTCGATTCGTTCGGCGGCGGCGGCGCTGGCCGAGGCCTCCGCGGCGTTGTCCGCCTGGGCTCCGCGGATCGACCAGCTTCCGACGGCGACGACCGCGAGCAGCACGAGGGCGGCCAGGGCTCCGAGTGTGACCTTCACTGGTGTACGCAAGGAATGACCGCCCTGAGGTATGGATTCGACGAGATTTCATCCCATGCCACACCAGGAAGAAGACTGTCGCAATTCGGCCTCAGGCGTTATGCGGGTTCTGTCATGATCTGACGGCTATGAAGTTATTACACGGACATCTTTGCGGACCGGAAAGCGCCCACACGACCGCGCGGGCGGCTCACGGAAAGAACTTTTCGCTCGCCGTGCCCGCAGGGCGCTGGTGAGCCAGGATGTCCGCATGGCGCACGCTTCCTCGCACGGATCGGCGGGCCCTGCCGCGCCGAAGACCACGTTCTTCCTGGTCATGATCCTGGTCTCGGCGCTTCTCGCCACGCTGGCCGGGCTGTGGCTCCTGTGGCCCGACGGCGGGGACGTGCCCGACCGGGTGCCGAACCGGGCGGAGGGCACGTCGTTCGTCGACGTCACGATCTCCGGTCCCGCGGACCCGGCCACCGGCAGCATCCCGGTCGAGCTGGACGACGGCGGGGCCTCCCGGATGCAGTCGCCCGGCCCGTCGGTGCCGCTCGCCGAGGGTGACCGCATCACCGCCGTCGACATCTCCCAGGTGGCGCAGCCCGGCGTCGACCCCCTGGTGTTCATGGACTTCCAGCGCGAGCTGCCGATCGCGCTGCTCGCGGTCGCCTACGCGCTGGTGGTGATCCTCGTCGCGCGCTGGCGCGGGCTGGCGGCCATGGCGGGGCTCGGGCTCGCCTTCGTCGTGCTCCTGGGGTTCACGATGCCCGCGCTGCTCGCGGGGCAGAATGCGTTCGGCGTGGCGCTGGTGACGTCGTCCCTGATCATGTTCGTCACGCTGTACCTGGCGCACGGGCTGTCGGCCCGTACGTCGACGGCGCTGCTGGGCACGCTCGTGGGCCTGGCACTGACGGCGGGGATCGCCGCCTGGGCGTCGGGCGCCGCGCAGATCACCGGCACCACCGACGAGGCCTCCGCCTTCCTGCCGTCCAGCGCGCCCGCCGCGGACCTGCGCGGGATCGCGCTGTGCGGCATCGTCCTGGCCGGCCTGGGCGTGCTGAACGACGTGACGATCACGCAGGCCTCGGCGGTGTGGGAGCTGCGCGCCGTCGCGCCGACGGCGACCCGCGCCGAGCTGTTCACCAGCGCCATGCGGATCGGCCGCGACCACATCGCCTCGACCGTCTACACGATCGCCTTCGCCTACGTGGGCGCCGCACTACCGCTGCTCATGATCGTCTGGCTCGTGGACCAGTCGCCGCTCACGGCCCTGACCTCGGGCGAGATCGCCGAAGAGGTGGTGCGCACGCTCGTCGGCTCCATCGGGCTGGTGCTCGCCATCCCGGTCACCACCGCGATCGCCACCCTCGCGGTCCCGGGGCCGACGACGGAGCACGCCGACGGAGCCGGTCTTGAGCCGTCGTCGGACCCGGAGCTGATGGCGCCGGTCTCCGAGGCGTGGGCCGCGCAGGCCCGGGCGACGGAGTCCTGAGCAGCCGGGTCCTGAACGAGCGCGTCCGGAGCGGCAGACTGTCCTTGACGGAAAGGACGCACGATGCGCGCAGTGGTGTACGACCAGTTCGGCGGACCCGAGGTGCTGCACCTCGGTCAAGTCCCGGAGCCGGAGGCCGGCCCCGGCCGGATCCGGGTGCGGGTCGAGGCGGTGGGCCTGAACGCCTTCGACGGCAAGGTCCGCTCGGGGGCCATGGAGTCCGTGTTCCGCACGCGGCTGCCCGGGTCGCCCGGGCTGGAGGTGGCGGGCGTCGTCGACCAGGTGGGGGCGGACGTCGTCGGCGTCGCGCCGGGCGACCGCGTCACGGGATGGACCAGCCGAGGCGCCGCGGACTTCGCGACCCTGAGACGGTGGGCCCCGGTGCCCGACGGGCTCGCCCCGACGCAGGCGGCGGCGCTGCCCGTGGTGGGGGAGGCGGCCCGGCGGGCGCTGCGCCTCCTTGGCCCGCAGCCGGGGGAGACCCTGCTGGTGCACGGGGCCAGCGGCGGTATCGGCGGGCTGGTGACCCAGCTCGCCGTCGCGGCGGGCGTGCGGGTGGTCGGTACCGCCTCACCGGCCAACCAGGAGCGGGTCGCGGCGTACGGGGCGACGCCGACGGCGTACGGCGACGGGCTCGTCGACCGCGTGCGCTCCCTCGTGCCGGCCGTCGACGCCGTGCTCGACACGACCGGCGCCGGCGTGCTCCCCGACAGCATCGAGCTGCGCGGCGGCACCGACCGGGTGCTCACCCTCGCCGACGACGCGGCGCACGACCTGGGCGTGGAGTTCTCGGAGGAGGCCTCGCCGTCGGCCGCGGACCTCGCCGAGCTGCTCGGGCTCGTCGCCCGGGGCGAGGTCGTGGTCCCGGTCGCGCACGTGCTGCCCCTGGCGGAGGCGGCGCGGGGGCAGGCGATGGTCGACGGCGGGCACTCCGGCGGCAAGGTCGTGCTCGTGTCCTGATGCACGCACCTCCGTAGTGACCCATGCGGTAGTTTGGGTCACTACGGAGGTGCGACATGCCCAGACCGACCATCCCGGACCGCCGGGGCACGCTGCTCGACGTCGCCGAACGGCTCGTGCTCGATCGCGGCTTCGACGCGATGTCCGTGCAGTCCGTGGCCGACGCCGCGGGCGTGAGCAAGGGCGGCGTCTACCGCGAGTTCGCGGGCAAGCACGAGCTGCTCGACGCCGTCCTGCAGCGCTCGACCGCCCGCCTCGGCGACCGCGTGGACGCCCTCACGGCGCACCTGCCGCGCCCCGTCCCGCTCAGCGCCCTGTACCGGGCGGGCGTCGAGGCGCTGCTGGACGACCCGCTGATGTCCGCGGCGATGCTCGACGACCGCGCCGTGCTCGGCGAGCACGTGCGCGCTGTCGGCCCGGAGCGGTACCGCGCCCGGTTCCGGTGGATCACGGGGCACATCGAGGAGCTGCGGGCGTCCGGGCACGTCAGGGCCGACGTCGACCCCGAGGCGGTCTCGCTCGCGCTGTCGAGCGTGACGATCGGTCTGCTCTCGGCGTCGGCGCTGATCGGGCCGCTGACGCCGGAGCAGCTCCGGGCCGCGCTCGGGGTGGTCGCGGACCTGGTGCGGGTCGGGATCGACGCCGGCGCTTCGGGCGGCGCGGGCGATTCCGGCGTCGGCCCCGATGCCGAGGCGAGCCGTGCCGCTTCTCGAGCCCACGACGACCAGGAGGCGCCATGACCACGACCACCACCTTCGACGAGGTGCGGGACCTGACCGTGGCCGGCGGCCCGGTCCGCCTCTACAGCAGCGGACGCCCCGACGCGCCGCCCGTCCTTCTGCTGCACGGCGCGATGCTCGACACCGCGGAGCTCGACTGGATGCACGTCGCTCCCGTCCTCGCCGAACACTTCCGGGTGCTGGCGATCGACCTGCCCCGCCACGGCGGCAGCAGGCCCTGGCCGGGTCGCGTGGACCAGGCGCTGCTCCAGCGGGTCGTGATCGGGCTGCTCGACGAGCTCGGCATCCGGCAGGCGGCGCTCGTCGGGCTCTCCATGGGCGGCGGCGTCTCGATCGGCACCGCGCTCGACCACCCCGACCGGATCACCGCCGCCGTGCTGCTGGCGCCCGGCGGGCTCGGCGCGCGGCGTCCGGCGCAGTTCCTGACCTGGCTGTTCACCCGCACGCCCGGTGCGCTCCGTGCGACCACCACGTGGCTGGCCCGGTCGTCGAGCGCCGTCCGCCGCTCGTTCGTCGACAACCTGCAGTACGGCGCCGACACCCCGGGCCTCGAGCGCGCGATCGAGATCGCGCGGCAGGAGGCCGACCAGAAGCACCGGCACCGCGAGCCCGGGCTCGACGACTGGCAGGCGCTCGCGTTCGGGCCGTTCGCGATGCGCACCGACTTTCTCCCGGCCCTGCACCGGATGTCGGTGCCGACGCTGTGGGTGCGCGGCTCCGAGGACCCGCTGGTGCTCCAGCCCGACCTCGACGCCGCGGTCGCGGCAGCCCCCGGCGCGCGGACGGCGGTGCTGCCGGGAGCAGGGCACCTGTCGACGCTCGACCAGCCGGACGAGGTCGCGACGCTGGTCCGGGAGTTCCTGACGACGCACGCGGAGACGGCGGGGGCGTGAACTTTGGCCGGCGCTCGACGGGTCCGGTGCTGACTGTGGGGCGATGACTGGCCGCGGGCAAGGTGCGCTTCTACCCAGCGATTGCGCCCGAAAACACCGTGCGTGGCGGGCCAATTCCCTGTTAGAAGCGCACTTGACCGACCGACCGACCGACCGGCTGGCCCGACGCCGGATCGGCTGACAGCCGGGGCTCAGCGGGCGGACTCGCGGACCAGGCTCTCGATCTCCGCGGTGAGCAGGGCGGCGCCGTCCAGGCCCATGGTGCCGAACCCGCCGACCAGCTCCAGCGACACCAGCCCGTGCACGCGGTACCAGGTGGACAGCGCCAGCCGGAGGGCGTCCGGCGCGGTCTCCGGTGGTGCACCCAGCGACTGCCCCCATCGCAGCAGGTCGGCGTCGAGCCCCGGTTCGACGATCGCCTCGTTTTCGTCTGCCGGAGCGGCTCCGCGGGACGTACCGCCCCCGGTCGTCGCAGCACCTCTGGCCGGTGCGGCGGCTTCGTCGGCACTGCTGTCGACCCGGCCCGCGTCGTCCCGGCTCGCGCCGCCCCCGCCGTCCGGCACCAGCTCCTGGAGTGCCGTGACCAGGGCGAGCATGCTGTGGCGGATCGGGCCGACGTCCGCCAGCGGGTCCACCGCCTCGCGGCGGCTGCCGGTGAACAGCATCACGTAGCGCCGGGGATAGTCCACGGCCCAGCGGCGCCACGCGTGGGCGATCACGGCCACCCGGTCCGGGGCGGGCCGGTCGGACGCCGCCTCCGCCGCGGCCTCGACGGCGGCGCCGAGGTCCGTGTACGCGGCCAGGACCAGGGCGTCCAGCAGCGCGTCCCGGGACGGGAAGTAGTGGTACAGCGCGGGCGGCGTCATGCCCATCGCCTTGCTGACCTGCGCGATCGACAAGCCGTGCGCCCCGCCGCCGTCGACCAGGTCCAGGGCCCGCTCCACGATCTCGTCGACCGTCCGCCGCCGCAGGCGCTCGCGGCGGGTCAGGGACCGCGCCGGTGCGGGCCGGGTGTCGACGTCGTCCACGGGCATGCCGCGAGCCTAGTGCCCGCGCGGCGTGCCCGGCCCGGGCGTCCTTGACTCGCACGACGCCCCCAGCCGACAGTCGTGCCGACAGGCCTGCCTGACGTTCCCGAGCAACGGTCCCACCCGACAGGCCGCCCGACAGCCCCACCCGACAGCCCCGCGCAACGGAATCGCCCCCACGCACCCGCCCACCGGCCCCACCCGCGGCGACACGCGACCCGCCCGCCTGGCACGATGACGCCCATGGCGGCTGACACCCTGCGCACCCCGGAACCGTCCGCGACGACCGCGCCGTCCCCGCCGAGCGCACCGACGGCCCGGACCTGGTTCGTCACCGGCGCGAGCCGCGGGCTCGGGCGCGCGATCGCGGTCGCCGCCCTGGAGCGCGGCGATCGCGTGGCGGCGACCGCGCGGGACCTCGCCGCCCTCGACGACCTCGTGGCCGCGCACGGCGGCGCCGTCGTGCCGCTGCGCCTCGACGTGACCGACCCCGACCAGGTCAGGGCCGCGGTCCAGGAGGCAACCCAGGCGCTGGGCCGCCTCGACGTCGTGGTGAACAACGCGGGCTACGGCCTGTTCGGCACCGTTGAGGAGATCACGCCCGCCCAGCTACAGGCGCAGCTCGACGTCAACTTGTTCGGCGTGCTGCACGTGACCCAGGCGGCGCTGCCCGTGCTGCGCGCCCAGGGCTCCGGGCACATCGTGCAGGTCTCCAGCTCCAGCGGCGTCGCGGCCTGGCCGGGGCTCGGCGGCTACAGCGCGTCGAAGTGGGCGCTCGAAGGCCTGTCGGAGTCGCTCGCCCAGGAGGTGGCGGGGTTCGGCGTGCACGTGACGCTCGTCGAGCCCGGCCCCGTGGACACCGCGTGGCGCGACGAGTCGGCGGTGCGCGCCGCGCAGCTCCCCGCGTACGACGCGCTGCGCGCCGCGGCGTGGCACCCGCCGGGCTCGTCGTCGCCGGCGGACGTCGCCCGCGTGGTCCTCGCCGTCGTCGACGCCGACGAGCCGCCCCTGCGCATCCTGGTCGGCGACCTCGCCGCCGACGCCGTGCTGCCGATCACCGAGGAGCGCGTCGCCGGGTGGCGACGCTGGGAGGCATTGGGCCGCTCGGCGGGCTGAGGGCTCGGCCGGGTTCGCCGTCCGACGGCGCCGGACGCGCCCGGCTGCTCAGTGCCCGCGCCACCCCGGCAGCAGCCGGTTCAGGACGTCGGCCAGCGGCATGGACTCGCCGTCCTTGCCGCCCGCGCCCAGCGTGAGCGGCGGACGGCGCGCCTCGGGGCGGATGCCGCGCACGCGGTCGAGCAGGCCGATCGGCGCGGTGAGGACGTAGAAGTCGCCGTCGGTGCTGACCCCCGCGGTGCGGTCGACGCGCAGGTACCAGCCTTTCAGCCCGGTGCGCGCCGTCCCGCGCCCGCCGTAGCCCTGGACCACGAGGTCCTCGGCGGCGAGACCGGCGGCGTCCGCGGCGGCCACGAAGTCGCGCAGCATCGCCTCGGCGCGGGTGTGCTCGGCGTCCTGCCGGGCGGCGAGCCGCTCGCCCTGGACCCGGACCGCCTCGGCCCGCTGCCGGGACCACTCGTCGTCACGCATGCGGGCAGTCTCGCACCCTTCGGCGGGTGCGCCCGCACCGTTCCGCGCCCGCATCTCCGGCCTCGGCCCGACGGCGGACCTCAGCGCGGGCTGCCCACCGTCTCGCCGTCGACCGGGGTGCAGGGGACGAGGAGCTGCCGCACGCTGCCGCCGTCGTCGGCCAGGAGGTCGAGCAGGAGGTGGACGGCGGCGCGGCCCAGCGCCTCGCGCGGCAGGGCGAAGCGGGTCCAGTCCCGGGTGGAGATGGGCAGCCCCGCGGAGCCGTCGGCCGAGCGAGGCGGGGAGGGGTCGCCGAGCACGGCGACGGAGAGGTCCTCGGGGATGCGCATCCCGGCCCCCGTGGCGGCCTGCTCCAGGACGGCGACTGTCCGGTCGTTCTCGCCCGGGTCCACCAGGACGGCGGTGACGTCGCGGGCGCGCCAGGCGTCCAGCAGCGTCGTGAGCGGCCCGGTCAGCACCTCGCCGACCCCGTCGACCCGTGGAGCGGAGCCGACCGGCAGGACGTGCACCTCCTGCTCCGGCAGCCCGGCGTCGGCCACGCCCGCGCGGAAGCCCGCCTCACGGTCGCGGGTGGGCTCCTGGTCGTCGTCGGGCCGCAGGTAGGCCAGACGGCGGTGCCCGAGACCGGTCAGCCGGCGGACCAGGGCGCACGTCGCGTCCACGTAGTCCGGGGCCACCCAGGAGAGCTCCACGCCGGGCAGCTCGCGCCGTCCGACGAACACGAAGGGGTAGTCGTCTCCGACCAGCTCGGCGATGTCCGCCCGGTCGACCTGCCGGCCGAGCAGCACGCAGCCGTCGGCGACCTTGAGCCGGTTGATCCCGTCGGAGGTGAAGCGGCGCGGGCCGGGGCTGACGGAGCTGAACAGCAGCAGGTCGTACCCGAGCTCGGCGGTGGCCCGCTCGACGCCGAGCAGGAACGGGTAGTAGAAGTCGCGCTGGTCGGTGGGGAACACGGACTCGAACGTGTAGAGGCCGAGCATCCGGTTGCGGCCGCCCTTGAGGCTGCGCGCCGCGGTGTTGACCGTGTAGCCGAGCCGCGCGGCCGCGTCGAGCACCGCCGCGCGGGTGTGCTCGGCGACCTGTTCGCTGCCGTGGCCGCCGCTGATCACCAGAGATACCGTCGCCTGTGAGACGCCCGCTGCTCGCGCGATGTCCACCTGAGTCGCACGTCGTCGTGGGCTCATCGTCGGGCTCCTCCGGTTTTCTGCAGGGGATGCAACGAACGGCCTCTAATGCGCATTAAAAACCGGCAACGGATACGGTATTGATTTATTTGCTCGCCCGTCAAGCAATCTCGATCAGCGTCCCCGAAGTTCACCCCGCAGCGGACCGAATCATCCTCGACGCGCCGCCGACCGCGTGATCTTACGTCCGCGGCGGGCGTTCGCCGAGGCAGTCCGTGATGAGAGATCACGGGGAGCATCCGCGCCGGGCCGCCCGGCCCGCACCGGGCGGCCCGAACGGCGTCAGAGGAGGTCGAGCGGCACGCCGTAGCGCGGCACCACCACCTCGGTGCGCGGCGAGATCCGGCGGATCCGCGCGGTCAGGTCGTCCATCCTGCGCCGCGTCTCCTCGCCGGCCTGCGGCGGGTTGGCCAGCGGCGACTCGAAGTCGTCCCAGTGCACCAGCACGACCTGCCGGGGCTGCTCCAGCGCCGTCAGCAGGCGGCCCGCGAAGTCGGCGGTGGTGTCCGTACTGGGCACGGGCAGCGCGACCGTGTCCACGCGCAGGCCGCGCAGCGCCTGGTCGTCGTAGTCGCTGCCTCCGAGGAGCAGCACGGACCGGCCACCCGGCGAGCGCAGCAGGTACGACAGGGTGTCGCCCTCCGGCAGGTCCGCGATCGTGCGGGGCCGGCGCGGCGCTTGCGTGTGCACGCCGGGGAACAGGAGCGCGCCCGACGCCGTCCGGCTGTGCAGCGACGGCACCACCCGCAGCACCAGGTCGCCGAGGTGCATCTCCTCGCCGCCGCGCACCACTGCGAGCTGCCCCTGCGGCACGCCCATGGCCCGGGCGAGGTGGTAGCCGGTCAGGGTCGTGAACACCATGGCGCCGCGCGTGCGGGCGAGGTGCGGCACGTCGGAGAAGTGGTCCCAGTGGGTGTGGGTCACCAGGATCGAGTCGACGGCGCCGTCCGCGGTCCCGGGGGCGCCGAGGGCCTGGTCGAGCGCCGCGGCGTCGACCCGCAGCCTCGTCGTCGCGTCGAACGCGCCCTTGGCCAGGCCGGTGTCGAAGCGGGTGACGTACGGGTCGAGGAGAACGGTGGTGGTGGGCGTATGGATCTTCCAGCCCGAGGTGCCCAGCCAGGAGAACGTGGCGAAGCCGGTCGGGGGCGTGGGTGTTGCGGGGGTCGCGGCTGTCGCGGGGGTCGCGCCCAGCGCCCGCGCGCCGGTCACGCCGCCGAGCACGCCCAGGGCCGCGGTCCCCGCGCCGGTCATGAGGGTGCGGCGGCTCAGGCCCCGCCTCGATGTCGTGGGTGTCGTCATGCGGCACACCTTCGCGACCGGGCTGCGCGAGAGTCAAAGAGTCTTACCGACGCGCTCCGAGTCGTTCTTGATATGACCCCTCGGTAGGCTCCGCGCGTGGACCTCCTGAAGCACCTGGGCTTCTTCCGGGCCGTCGCGGACGCCCGGCACTTCGGCAACGCCGCCGCCGACCTCGGCATGACCCAGCCGCCCCTGTCGCAGGGCATCCGCCGCCTCGAACGCCGCCTCGGCGTGCGACTCTTCGACCGCGACGCCCGCGGCGTCCGCATCACGGCCGCCGGCCAGCAGCTCCTGCCCGCCGCCCGCGACCTGCTCGACGCCGCCGACGACCTCGTCACCGCCGCCCGCGACCTCGCCCTGCCCGAGCAGGTACGGCTCGGCCTCGCCGCCGACCTCGAGGACGGCATACCCGGCATGCTCCGGGCGCTCGCGGCCGACGGCGCCCCAGTCGCGCCGACCGTCGCCGGGAGCGTCGAGGTCGTGGACCTGCTCCGCGACGGGTTGCTCGACGTCGGGCTCGTGCGGCACCCGGGCGTGCTCGACGGTCTGACGGCGGGGCCGGTGCTCGTGGTGCCGACGCGGGTGGTGGTGCCGGAGGTGGTGGCGGGTCGTGCGGGGCCGGCGAGGGGTGCGGCGTCGAGCGGGGGAGCGGCGCTTGCCGCTGGACCGAGGACGGCGGGCGGGACCGGGCTGCCCGCCGTGACGCTGCCCGTGGCCGTGCCGCCCCGGCACCACCAGCCGCCCGCGCACGACCAGCTCGTCGACGCCCTGCGCCGGGCCGGACACGGCGGCGCGGTCGTGGAAGCCCGGGACGCGGCGCAGCGCCGGGCGCTGGTCGCGGCGGGTGTCGCCGCGGGTCTGGTGCCTGTGCCCTCGCGGGCCGCCGGACCTGCTTCGGCGCCGGATGCCGATCCGGCGCCGTCGGCGGACGCCGGGGAGCCCGGGTACCTCGGAATGCCCGGCCCGCCGCTGCGCCTGCGCGTCGCCCTCCCGCACTCCGCGCAGCGTCGCCCCGAGGTGGACCACGACGGCGTCGCCGCGGCGATCCAGTCGTACTTCGGAACGGTCGCATGACGGCCGCGGACGACGTCGGCCCTGGTCCCGCCGTCGACCAGACCCCCGACCTCGCCGTCAACCGCACCGCCGAATCTGCCGCCGGCCTCACCGTTGACCCCGCCGTCGGCCCCAGCGCCGAACGCCCCGCCGCGGACCCCGCCGTCGTCGCGACGTTGCGCGGGATCGCGCGCGACGCGGGCGTCACCGCGCGCGTCCACGCGACCCGCCTGACCGGCCCGCCCGGGACCGTCGCCGTCGACGACACCGAGCCGGTCGCCGTCGCGTCGCTCTACAAGCTGCCGCTCGCACTGGTCTGGGCCGACTTCGTCGCGGCGGGCGACCTCTCCGCGGACCAGCCCGTCCGGCTCCCCGCGCACACCCGCATGCCGGGCCCGACGGGCGTCGCGATGCTGCTGGACGACGTCCTGCTCACGGCGCGCGACGTCGTCCGGCTGATGCTGGCCGTGTCCGACAACGCGTGCGGCGACGCGCTCCTGGCGCTCGTCGGCCGGGAGCGCGTGCACGAGCGGCTGGCCGGGCTCGGCCTGCCCGAGACCCTGGTGCGGCAGGGTTCGGCCGACGAGACGCGCGCCGTCATGCGCGACACCGGGACCGACAGCTGGGCCGCCGCCCAGCGCTCGCTCGCCGACCCTGACCGCGCCGCCGGCACCACCCAGTACGACCCGGCCTTCGCGAGTGCCGCGACCGCCGGGCAGCTCGGCCGTGTGCTGCGTCTCCTGTGGTCACGCCCGGGCCCCGCGCACGAGCTGGTCCGCGACGCGCTGGCGAACCAGGCGTGGCGGCACCGGGTGGGGAGCGGGTTCCCGCACGACGACGTCGTGCTGCTCGGCAAGACCGGCACCCTCGGGCGGCTGCGGCACGAGGCCGCGGTGGTGCGGTTCCCGCACGAGCACCTCGTGGGCGTCGTCGTGCTGACGCGGGCGGCCCGGCCGGAGCGGCACCTGCCCGGCGTCGACGCCGCGATCGGGGAGCTGGCCCGGGTCGCCGTCGGCCCGCTGCGCCTCCCGGACGACGCCTGACCGCCGTCTGCCTCTTCTCCTTCGAGACCTAAGTTTCTTCGCTTTCAGCCGGTTCAAAGAGGAGAAACTTAGGTCTCGAAGGGGATCAGCCCGCCGCGTCCTGGCGGCCCTCGTGGGTCAGGAGCGTGATCGCCACCGCGACGGCGACACCGATGAGCGTGTCCAGGGCCCGGTCGGCGACGAGGCCGGACACAGGCACGGGGTTCGCGAGGTGCGTCATCGACAGGGCGAGCGGCGTGATGAACAGCATCGCGACGGCGTAGTTGCGGCCCACGTACAGCTCGGCCCCGGCCTGCAGCAGCGCCGCGACCGCGATGACGACCAGCGGCGGCGGCCCCGCCGTGAGCAGCGCCCAAGCGATGACCACGCCGACGAGGGTGCCCGCCAGCCGCTGGGCGGCGCGCATCAGCGCACCGGACGCGTCGGGCGCCGACATCGGCACGACGGCGGCCACCATCGCCCAGTACGGGTGCCCGACGGCGATCGCGATCGCGCCCGCGACGGCGACCCCGACCGCGTACCGCACGAGGTAGTGCGACCACGTCCACTCCGGCCCGGTGCCTGCAGCCGACGTCGGGCCCGACGTCGGGCCAGGTGTGACGGCAACGCCGGACGCCTCGACCGGAACCGGCCCACCCGGCTCCAACCGCGCGAACGCGACCGTCAGCGCGAGCGCGAACACGACGGCGGCGACCGCGACGGCCAGCGCGACCGGCACCTGGCCCGGACCGGACGGCACGGACGAGCAGGCGCCCAGCGCGAACACGGGGAACAGCGGCCCCGGCGGGTGCCAGCGCAGCCGGTGCGAGAGCACCGCCACGCCGGTGGCCCAGAGCGCCGCGACCGGCACCACGAGCCAGCCGGTACCCGGGACGGCGGAGGCCAGGACGGCGATCAGGGTGCCGACCAGCACCGACGCGACCAGCGCGGCGCCCGCCTGGACCTGCTGGGTCAGGCGCGGCCGCAGCGGCACGGTGCGGCCGAACAGGCTGGTGAACGCCCCGAAGGTCGCGTACAGAGACCACTCCAGGTGCCCGGTCGCCCACAGCACGAGCATCGGCACGGCCACGGACGCGGCGGCCCGCAGCGCCACGGGCAGCTCCCCGCCGTACGGCCCCACGTGCAACATCCGGCGCAGGTGGGGGAGCAGGGGGCGCGAACTCATGACCTTTGCATCTTCCCACGCGGCCCGGTGGGGATAACCCACCCCCAGGACGGAGGACAGCCGGTTGGTCCGGCCGCCGTCGTCTGACCAGGATGGACGCATGACCGAAACCGCACCGCACACGTTGCTCACAGGCCGGTCGCTCCGGACGGCCGCGGCGGGCGCCTTCGCCCTCGCCGTCCTGGCGGGTATCGCCGAGGCCGTCGTCGCGGTCACCTCGCTCCTCGCCCAGCCGGGGGCCGACGACGGCCTCCTGCCGCAGGTCCTGCTGCGCGGCCTGGTCTTCGCCGTCGCGCTGACCTGCGCCTGGTACCTGGCCCGCGGTCGCAGGTGGGCGTGGTGGGCCCTGCTGCTCGGCCTCGGCGTCGTCGGGCTGGCCTCGATGCTGCTGCCCATGGCCGCCGCCCTGGCCGACGGCGCCTCCTGGTCCACCGCGTTCGAGGGCGACGTCTCGCCGCTGTTCCCGGTGGTCCGGGCGCTGCACATCCTGTTCGTGCTGGCGGGCGTGACCCTGATGCTGCACCCGGCGGTCCGCGGGAGCCTGTCGTCGGGCGCCCGGGACCGCTAGCGGCCGCTGCCGCCCGCCCGGCTACCGCCGCAGGAAGTCGGTGACCACCGCGAGGAACTCGTCCGGCGCCTCGTCGTGCACCATGTGGCCCACCCGGATCTCGACGAGCTTCCCGCGGGCGACTCCGGCGGTGAAGTCGGCGAGCTCGGCCTGGTCCACGTTGCTCGACGGCCCGCCCGCGACGACGAGCACCGGCGCGGTGATCCGCAGGGCGTCGTCCCACCAGGCCGGGTCCGGGTCGCTGCGCTGCGCGCGCAGGGCGTTGACCAGCGGCCAGTCGAACGGCACGGGGTGGTCGGGCTCGTCGAACGGCTCGAACCGGGGGCCGCCCGGACGGGTCGGGGTGGCGTCCTCGAGCACGAGCCGGGTCACGGGGCCGGGGGCGCTCGCGGCGGTGCTGGTTTCGGCGCCGGCGTCGGTCGTGTTGAGCGCCGTCGTGACCAGGGCCGCCGTCACGGCGCCCATCGAGTGCCCGACGACGGCGAGGCCGCTCACGTCTGTCACGCCCAGCGCCGCGCAGAACGCGAGCGTGTCGGCCGTCATCAGCTCGTAGGAGTACTGCCCGGGCCGGTCGCTGTCGCCGTGCCCGCGGGCGTCCGGGGCCAGCGCGCGGTAGCCGAGGGCGGCGAGGTCGCCCAGCAGCGGGTCCCAGGACAGGGAGCTCTCGCCGAGGGCGTGCAGCAGGAGCAGCACCGGGGCGGCGGGGTCGCCCGCCTCGCGGTAGGCGAGGCGCAGGGACGCGGCGTCGGGGTCCTGGCCGGGTGCGGACTCTTCGGTCCGGCCGGTCTGCGGCTGGCCGACGTCGGGCTGGACTACCCCGGGCTCGGCGGCGCGCGCGTGTCGCCGGGGCGCGTGCTTGACGTCGACGTACCGGACCGGATGCTGCGCTGCGGTGGTCATCCGCGCAAGTATGCCGAGTCCGGGACGGGCCGTTGACCAGCGGGAACAACACGGCACGAAAATCCGCTGACCGCGTAGCGCCCTGGCCGGTACGGTCGGGCGTCGCTGAGCACCGGACGGAGGTGAGACGAGTGAGCAGCACCAGGAAGAACCGCGCGCGGTACCGGCACGCGCTCCCGGCGGAGGCTGTGCGTGAGCGCGCCGAACATGCCCGGTCGGGTGCGGCCGGCGTGCACGCCGACCAGCAGGCCCGCGCCTACCGCACCGGAGCCACGAACCGCGTGGGCTCCCGCTCGGCCCGCGTCCGAGCGGCGATCCGCGCCGAGGAGCGCTGACCCGCAGCTCCGGGGCCACACCGGGCCCACACCGGGAGGCGCCAAACGGGGGTCGTGCGACTGAGATCGGTCGGCTGCATCGAGGCCGGTCCTTCAACGGACCGGTCTCAATACTCCCGACCGATCTCGTGTTTGCCCTTCAGCACCCGCCCGAACACTCGCGCACTAGCCCTGCCGCGTTCGGTCGGCAGCTTCGAGACCGGTCCTTCAACGGACCGGTGTCAATGCTCCTGACCGATCTGGTGCTGCCCTTCGGCACCCGCCCAAACACCCGCGCACCAGCCCTGCCGAGATCGGTCGGCTGCCTTGAGACCGGTCCCTCAACCGACCGGTCTCAAGGCACCTGACCGATCTCGTGTTGCCCTTCAGCACCCGCCCGAACACCTGCGCGCCAGCGCTGCCGAGTTCGGTCGGCTGCCTTGACACCGGTCCTTCAACGGACCGGTGTCAATACTCCCGACCGAAGTCGTATTGCTGTCCAGACCCCAGCCATCTGGTGCTGCAGGTTCAGTACTCAACCGTCTCGCGCTGCGCGCTGAGCAGTGACTGGGTCCTGCGCGCGGTCACACCTGGAGTGCACCGACTACGCGCCCGCGCTGCCGCCAGCCGTCGAAGTGCGCTTCTACCCAGTCATTGGCCCCCGAAACGCCGCGATTTCGGGCCCAATGACTGGGTAGAAGCGCACCTTGGGCAACGCCGGGTGCTGGGGCGGCGCGGCGGTTGTGGTTCGGCGGCGGTTCGTCAGTGGTGGTGGGCCGGCGTCGTCACCGGGGTGGCGCCCGGGCGGCTCCACTGGATCGCCGGGCGGCCGCCGGACCAGCTGTTCCCGACGCCGTCCTCGTCGGCACGCCAGAACCAGCCCGGCGCCTTGCCCTCCGGCCAGCCCGCGGGGGAGTCCTGCCAGGACTCCATGCGGCCGCGCGCCGTCATGTCGAGCAGCGCCAGGGCGGGCATCGTGGCCTCTGAGCCGCGTCCGGTGACCGAGTTGGTGAGGTACACGCGGTCGCCCCGGCGCAGCAAGCACACCCAGGTGCCGAAGTCGTCCCCGCCCAGGACGTCGTCCGCGGCGTGGCTCTCGGCGTGGTCGAGCACGGAGTACCAGTGCCGCGGGTAGCCCATGAACTCCACGAACGGCGCGAGCTCGGCGTACGGCGCCTTCGCGAGCACCGCGAACGAGACGCCGCGCGCCGTCAGGTAGGCCGGGTCCTGCACCGCCCAGTAGGTCAGTGTGCAGCCCTCGCACTGGTTCTCGGCCGGCTCGCCCGGGTGCCACATGTGCTTGTAGAGGACCAGCTCCTCGCGGCCCGCGAACAGGTCGAGCAGCGTGGTGGGCCCGTCCGCCCCGACGACGACGGCGCCCGCGTCGACCTCGGTCATCGGCAGCCGACGTCGCGCCGCCGCGATGGCGTCGGCCTCCCGCGTGTGCGCCTTCTCCCGCAGCAGCAGCTCGTCGCGGGCGGCCTGCCAGGTCGCCCGGTCGACGACGGGTGGTGCCGCGGACGCCGACGACGTGGCGCCGTCGGACGTGGTGCTGGTGGCGGAGTGGTGCTCGTGTGCCGTGGTCATGGGGTCTCCTCGTACGACGGTCCGGTCGGAGCGCCGCGCGACGGCGCCCCCGGAGGTACTGACGACCGACCACGCTGAAGATCATCGGCCGCCACCTCACCACCACGACGAACGAGCCCGGCGGAATTCGACACCGTCACCCCGCCCGGAGGTCGGCAGTTCGCATCGAAGTCGGCACTCTGCGTCGAGGTCGGTCCAGGCCTGTGCCGCCGTCGGAGCTACGTGCCGACCTCAGAGTGCCGCATCTTGAGTTCGGCAGTTGGCGTCGAGATCGGTCCAGCGATGTGCCGATCTCAGTGCAGAGTGCCGAGTTTGTGGGGCAAACTGCCGACGTCGGCGGAGCAATTGCTGCCGACGTCAGCCGCAGGTGCCGCTACCGCAGCGCCGCCGAGACGATCTCCAGGGCCTCCGCCCGGTCGATCCCGAGGGCGCGGGTCGTCTCGGCGTACTGCGCCGCGGCGTCCTGGGCCAGGGCGAGGCGCTGGTTGCCGGCCGCGCTGACGAAGGTTCCGGCCCGGCCGCGGGTCTCGACCAGCCCGGCCGCCTCCAGCTCCCGGTACGCGCGCGCCACGGTGTTGACGGCGATGCCGAGGTCGGCGGCCAGCGCCCGCACCGTCGGCAGCCGCGCGCCGACGGGCAGGGTCCGGTCCGCCATCTGCTGCGCGAGCGTGGTGCGCACCTGCTCGTACGGCGGGACGGGGGACTCGGCATCGATGCTGATCACGCTCGCCACAGTACAAGCGCACCTCACGGCGGACCGGCGGGAACGCGCCGCGCCCACAGCATCGGGCCCGACGTCGGACAGCCCGCCAGCGAACCGCCGCCGCCCGCCCCTCACACCACGCAGAGCTCGTTGCCCTCCGGGTCGCGCACCGTCACGTGGTCCAGTCCGGCCGGCCCGGGGGACTCCCACGCGACGCTCCCGCCCGCCGCCACCAGCTCGGTGACCTTGGCGCGGATGAGCCGCTCGCGCTCCCCGGCCGGGGCGTCCCGTCCGCCGGAGACCTGCAGGTCCAGGTGCACCCGGTTCTTCACGGTCTTGGGCTCGGGGACCTTCAGGAACGACAGGGACGGCAGCCGGCCCTCGGGATCCACGAGGTAGGCGCTGTCGCCCCACTCCGCCTCGGGCACGCCCTGCTCGGTCAGCCATTCCTCCCAGGATTCCCGGCCCGACGGCGGCGGCCGCTCCACGTATCCGAGGGCGAGCATCCAGAACGCGGCGACGGTGCGCGCGTCGGCGCAGTCGATCGTGAGGGTCCAGGCGGTGCTCATCCCTGCACGGTAGGGGGTCGCCCCGCTCACCGCGCGGTGGTAGACATGTACGACATTTACGGAACATGGGTCTGAGGGGGCAACCGTGGCTGAGGTGTACGAGATCAAGGGTGAGGACGGGACCGTGCTGGAGGTGCTCGGCCCCGACGACGAGCCGCAGGGCGAGGTTCCCGAGCCTCAGACGGCTCCGGAACCGACCGGGGTCCCAGAGCCCGAGACCCCCAAACCGACCACGACCCCCGAACCAGAAGCCCCGGAACCCACCGCCGCCGTCAGCATCGCGTCCCGCGCCTCCTGGGGTGCCCGCTACCCCGACGGCGACCTGACGCTGACCGGCCCGGCCGTCGAGGTCTGGGTGCACCACTCGGTCACGGCCCAGCTCTCGCCGGGCGCGACCGTCGCCGCAGAGGCCGAGCAGATGCGCGCGCTGGAGAGCGTGGGCCAGACCCGGTTCGGCACCGGCATCTCGTACAACGTGGTGATCTTCCCCTCCGGCCGCGCCTACCAGGGCGTGAGCTGGAACCGGCGCGGCACCCACACCGGCGGCCGCAACAGCACCTCGCGCTCGATCTGCTTCGCCGGCAACTACGAGGCCAACAACCCGACCGCCGCGCAGATCTCCACGGCCGCCGCCATCTACGGCGCGGGCAAGGACCGCTGGTGGACCCGGGGCGCGCCGCTCGGCGGCCACCGCGACGTCTCGCAGACCGCCTGCCCCGGCCGCAACCTGTACGCGCGCATCGACGACATCCGCGACGGCGAGGGCTCGACCCCGCCCAGCCCGGGGGAGCCCGGCGGGATCACCGTCGACGGCTTCTGGGGCTCGTCCACGACCCGTCGCCTCCAGCAGGAGCTCGGCACCGCGGTCGACGGTGTCGTCTCGTCGCAGAGCGTCGCCTGGCGCGACGTCAACCCCGGCCTGACCACCGGCTGGCGCTGGGTCGCCGACGCCCAGGGCTCCCGCGTGATCGCCGCCCTCCAGCGCCGGATCGGCATGCCCTCGGGCCAGCGCGACGGCAAGATCGGCCCGCAGACGATCCGCGCCCTCCAGCGGTACCTCGGCACCCGGGTCGACGGCGTCATCTCGCGCGAGTCCAGCGCCGTCATGGCGCTGCAGCGCCGCCTCAACCAGGGCCGGGTCTGACCCGCCCTGTGGATGACGGGCCTGGCCGGCCCGCCGGCGGCTAGTCTCGCGTCCATGACCGACGCCGCCCAGCGCCCCTCACCCGACCAGCCCGCCGACCAGCCCGAGTCCCGCCCCGCGCCCGACCCGATCCCGCTCGGCACCGCACCCCGGCCCGCCCTCGGCGTCGACCTGGAGGCGCGCATCCGAGCGACGCTGACGGAGGAGCTCGGCGGCCAGGCCCTGGGGCTGGACCGCGCGCCGATCACCGCGGAGCTCGACGGCGCCGACATCACGTCGGCCGTCGTCGACCTGTCGGGCGTCGTCGTCTCGCTGCCCCAGGCGGCCCAGCCCGCCCACCCGGGCCACGCCACCTACCCGGGCCAGCCCGGCCACCCCGGCCAGGCTGCGCCCGAGCGCAAGGGCTGGCACCCCGAGATCGTCGCCCGCGAGCCCGGCACCCTGCACCACCTGCGCATCGACGCCCACCAGCTCGTCGCCGTGGACCTGCCCGTGGACATCACCGCGGAGGTCACGAACCTGCGCTTCGACTGGGTCGACGGCGCCGACGGCCGCGTGGGCCTCCAGCCCGTCGAGCCCGACGCCGACCACCCGGTCTCCGGTCACGCCCGCGTCGCCGTCGACAAGGCGGGCCTGGTCGCGACGGCGCGCGGCGTGCTCGCCGTCGTCCTGCAGCAGCAGGGCATCACGCTCACCGCCCTGGACCTCGACCTCGTCTCCCAGGGCCCGCGCGCGGCCACGCTCCGGGTCGACGCCGCGATCAAGAAGGGCGTGTTCCTCTCGGCCCGCGTGCAGGCGACGGCGTCGGTCAGCGTCGACGAGAACATGGTGCTCGCCGTGCGCGACGTGCAGCTCGGCAGCTCCAACCCGCTCGTCGCTGCGCTGCTCGGGACCATCCGCGGCAAGGTCGAGGCAGCCACCAGTCGCGACATCGACCTCGCCGAGAAGCTGCCCGACGGCGTCCGCCTGGCCGACGTCCGCCTCGACGCGGGGGAGCAGCTCGTCATCAGCGCCCGCCTCGCTTGAACCGGGCCTGACGGAGCCCCGGCCGGGCCCGACGCCGTCGCGCGGCCCCGGCCGGGGTAGTTTGGGCGCATGTCCGTCAGCGCGCAGACCGGTCCGTCCACCAGGCCCGGGACCACCACCGGCACCCGGGGTGGCTACGCCAAGGGCCGCGCGACGCAGCAGGAGATCATCCGTACGGCGATCCTCGTGTTCGCCGACGTCGGCTTCCACGGCGCCTCCCTGCGGGACATCGCCGCCCGGGTGGGCATCTCCCACCCGGGCCTGCTGCACCACTTCCCCAACAAGGCCGCCCTGCTGGAGGCCGTGCTGGAGTACCGCGACGCCGTGGACGAGCAGTCCTTCCAGGAGGACATGGAGCGCGGCACGGAGTACTTCGAGGCGCTGCTGAACCTCGTGGAGCGCAACCGGCTGCGCCGTCCGCTCGTCGAGCTGTTCGCCGGGCTGTCCACGGAGGCCACCTCGCCCGACCACCCCGCGCACGAGTACTTCCGGCGCCGGTACGCGCGCGTGCTGGGGGAGCAGTCCCAGCTCCTCCGGGAGCGGGCCGCGCGGGGCGGCCTCGCTCCCGGGGTGGACCCCGACCAGGCGGCGCGCACCGTGGTGGCGCTCATGGACGGGCTCCAGATCCAGTGGCTGTTCTCCCTGGAACGGCCTGGCGCCGAGCGGGTCGACATGGCTGCCGACCTGCGCGGCTACCTGAACCTCATCCTGCGCTGACGGCCGCTCAGCCGTTGGCCTCCGCGAGGAGCGCCGTCAGGCCGTCCCGGTCGAAGCCGCCCATGCCAAAGTCGGCCACGACGGTCAGCGGCATGTCGCCGATCATGCCGAGCATGTCGTCGGCCACGGCGCCGCCGTGCACGAGCGCCTGGACGCGCGGCCCGACGACGGGGTGCGCCATCGCCTCGGCCACCGTGGACAGCGGCTCCAGGGGCAGGCGCACGTCCTCGCCCTCGACGACGACGGTCGCCGCACCACGCAGGTCGCGCGACGAGGAGCCGACGGAGACGACGAACTCGCCGCCCTCGACCACCCAGCGGCGCAGCACGGGGTGCCAGTAGGCCAGGTCGCGGCCCACGAGGTCGAGCGTGACCTCGCGCGACGCGCCGGGCTCCAGGTCGACCTTGGCGAACGCCTTGAGCTCGCGCTCCGGGCGCTGCACCTGGGACTCGGGGTCGCCGACGTACACCTGCACGACCTCGGCGCCCTGGCGCTCGCCGGTGTTGGTGACCGTGACGGTCACGCGCACCACGGCGGCGTCGGCGTCGTCGTCCGCCCCGGACGCCGGACGCAGGACCTCGGCGGCCACGCCGTCGTACGCGAACGTGGTGTACGACAGGCCGTGCCCGAACGGGTAGGCGACGTCCGCCCGCCGCGCGTCGTACCAGCGGTAGCCCACCAGCAGGCCCTCGCCGTAGCGGACGTGCCCGAGCTCGCCGGGGAAGTTGCCGTAGGACGGGTTGTCCTCCAGCCGCAGCGGGATGGTCTCGGCGAGACGTCCGGCCGGGTTGACGGCGCCGAGCAGCACGTCGGCGACGGCGGAGCCGCCCGCCTGGCCGCCCAGCCAGCCCTCGACCACGGCCGGGGCGAGCCGCTGCCACGACGCGACGGAGACCGCCGAACCGTTCGCCAGCACGACGACGACGCGGGGGTTCACGGCGGCCACGGCCTCCAGCACCGCGACCTGCTCCGCGGGGAGGTCCATGTGCGCGCGGTCGAAGCCCTCCGACTCGTACGAGGCGGGCAGGCCCAGGAACACCAGCACCGTCCCGGCGGCGCGGGCCACCTCGACGGCCTCGTCCCGCAGCGCGTCGGCGTCGGTGCCCGAGCCGGCGTCGGCGCCGTCGACCGTGTACCCGGCCGCGAACGGCACCTCGGCGCCCGTGGCGGTGCGCAGCGCGGACAGCGCGTCGTCGAGCCGCGTGGGGTTGACCTGCGAGGACCCGGCGCCCTGGTAGCGCGGCGTGCGCGCCAGCTCGCCGACGACGGCGACACCCTCGGCGGAGGCCAGCGGCAGGAGCGGGGCGCCCTGCCGGTCGAGCTCGTCGAGGACCGCGTCGTTCTTCAGCAGCACCGTGCCCGCCGCCGCTGCCTCGCGGGCCAGGGCGTGGTGGGCGTCGACGTCGAAGTCCTCACCGGAGGCAGCTGCGGCGTCGAGCGCCGGCAGCGAGCGCGCCACGAGGCGCAGCACGCGGCGGGCCGCGACGTCGACCACTGCCTCGTCGAGCGTGCCGGCGCGGACCGCGGCGACGACCTCGGCGTCGGTGCGGCCGCCCGTGGCGGGCATCTCCAGGTCGAGCCCGGCGGCGACGGCGGCGACGCGGTCGCGCACCGCGCCCCAGTCGGACACGACGAGCCCCTCGAAGCCCCACTCGTCGCGTAGCACCTCGGTCAGGAGCCAGTGGTTCTGCGACGCGTAGACGTCGTTGATCTTGTTGTACGAGCACATCACCGTCCACGGCTGCGCCCGCTTGACGACCCGCTCGAACCCGGGCAGGTAGATCTCGCGCAGGGTGCGCTCGTCGACGTCGGCCGAGACGCGCATGCGGTCGGCCTCCTGGTTGTTGGCCGCGAAGTGCTTGAGCGACGTGCCGACGCCCTGGGACTGGATGCCGGCCACGAGGGCGGCGCCGAGCTCGCCCGAGATCACCGGGTCCTCGGACAGGTACTCGAAGTTGCGTCCGTTCAGCGGCGAGCGCTTGATGTTGATGCCCGGGCCCAGCAGCACGGCGACGTCGTTGACGCGCGTCTCGCGGCCCAGCGCCTCGCCGACCCGGCGCAGCAGCGCGGGGTCCCACGTGGAGCCGAGCGTGGCCGCGGGCGGGAAGCAGGTGGCGGGCACGGAGGTGCCCAGCCCCAGGTGGTCGGGGGACTCGGCCTGCTTGCGCAGCCCGTGCGGGCCGTCGGTGACCATGACGCCCGGCACGGCGACGTCGTCCCGGCCGACCGGCTGCGTGGTCCAGAAGTCCAGGCCCGACAGCAGCGACGCCTTCTCCTCGAGCGTGAGGGCGGCGAGCGTGCGCTCGACGTCGAACGCGCGGCTGGTCGTCGTCGCCGAGCCGGACACTGCGGCGCCCGATCCTGCGGCTGCCGGCGCCTCGGTGGTCTCCTCGATGGTCATGTGTGCACTCCTTAGCCTGGACTGTTGCGCTGCAAACCTACCGAGTGGTAGAAATTCAAAAACTACCACCCGGTAGGCCGATAAAGACAGCGGCCCGCCGGGAGCCCGCCCAGCCGGGGCAGTGCTGCCCCACCCCAGGAGTCACCATGGCAACCCTCGATTCGCGTCCCGCGCAGGACCCGGCCGCCACGCCGCCGCACGCGGCAGCCCACCCGGCGCCGCCCAAGGCGGGCGGCACCGGCCTCGTCCTCGCGTACGTCGCCGCGTTCTTCGCGCTCTACGTGGCGCTCCTGACCCCGGTCATCAGCACCCTCGCGCTCCGGGTCAGCGCCCTGTCCACCCCCGAGACCCGCGCCGCCGACCTCGCGCTCGTCACCGGCGTCGGCGCCTTCTTCGCGTTCGTAGCCAACCCCCTCGCCGGCGCCCTGTCCGACCGCACCACCTCCCGCCTCGGCATGCGCCGCCCCTGGCTGCTCTGGGGCGTGCTGCTCGGCTCCGCGGGCATCGCGATCATCGCCCTCGCGCCGAACATCGCCGTCGTCGCGATCGGCTGGGCCGTCGCCCAGACGGCGTTCAACGGCACCCAGGCCGCCCTCCAGGCCCTGCTGCCCGACCAGGTCGAGGAGCGCCTGCGCGCCCGCGTCTCCGGCTGGCTCGGCATCGCCCAGAACCTCGCGCCCCTGGCCGGCATCGGCATCGCGGCTTGGCTCACGGCGGCCGGCGCCGGGTCCGCCTGGCTCTTCCTGCTGCCGACGGCGCTCGCGATCGTGGGCGTGCTCGCCCTGGTCGCCGTCCTGAAGGACCGCCGCCTCGACCCGGCCGACGTCGAGCCCTTCCACCTGGGCCGCTTCCTCGGCGGGTTCTGGGTCTCGCCGCGCAAGCACCCCGACTTCGGCTGGGCCTTCGCCGGCCGTTTCCTGCTGCTGTTCGGCTTCGCGCTCTACAACAGCTACCAGGTCTACTTCCTGCAGGACCGGTTCGGCATGGACGAGCCGACGGCGCTCGGCTGGCAGCTGCGCCTCATGGTGCTCCAGGCGGCCGTGCTGCTCCTGGCGGGCTCGGCCGGCGGCGCGCTGTCCGACCGCACGGGCCGCCGCAAGGTGTTCGTGATCATCTCCACCGTGCTCGCCGGCGCCGGCCTGCTCGTCTTCGCGTTCGCAGGGGCGCCCGCCCACCTGTACCTCGGGGCCGCGCTGTTCGGCGCGGGCCTGGGCGCGTACTTCGCGGTCGACCTGGCGCTCGTCACCGACGTGCTGCCCAACAAGGACACCGAGGCCGCCAAGAACATGGGCGTCTTCAACATCGCCAACGCCCTGCCGCAGTCGCTCGCCCCGGCCATGGCGCCGGCGCTGCTCGCGATCGGCCCGGCCTCCGCGGACGGCGCCGGCGGCAACTACACCGCGCTGTTCCTGGTGGGCGCGCTGGTGGCCGTCGTCGGCGCCGTGAGCACGATGTTCATCCGGGGTGCGCGGTGACGGCGGCCGAGCCGACGGGCGAGCCGCGCTACCTCGATCCCGCGCTGCCCGTCGCCGAGCGGGTCGCCGACCTGCTGGGCCGGATGACCCTGGCCGAGAAGGCCGGGCAGATGTTCCAGACCATGGTCGAGGTGGGCCCCGACGGCACGCTGGCCGACGAGCCGTCCGACCACGGCATGCCCGGCACCTCCGACCTGGTGCTGGACCGGCACCTGACGCACCTCAACGTGCTCGCCGCGCCGCCGACGGCCCGCGAGTTCGCCGCCTGGCACAACCGCCTCCAGCGGCTCGCCGCCGGGACGCGGCTGGGCATCCCGGTGACCGTCGCCTCCGACCCGCGGCACTCGTTCACCGACAACCCGGGCGCGGCGCTGCTGTCGGGGCCGTTCTCGCAGTGGCCGGAGACCCTGGGCCTGGCCGCGACCCGCGACGAGCGGCTGGTCGAGGAGCACGGCGACGCGGCCCGGCAGGAGTACCTCGCCGTCGGCATCCGCACGGCGCTGCACCCGCAGGTCGACCTCGTGACCGAGCCCCGCTGGGCGCGCGGCGGGGGCACCTTCGGCGAGGACGCCGACCTCACCGGACGCCTCGGCGCCGCCTACGTGCGCGGGCTGCAGGGCGGCGGCGACGTCGCCCGGGCCGTCGGGCTGGACGGTGTGTTCGGGCCCGACAGCGTGTCCACGATGACCAAGCACTTCCCGGGCGGCGGCCCGCAGCTCGACGGCGAGGACCCGCACTTCGCCTACGGCCGCGAGCAGGTCTACCCGGGCGAGCAGTTCGACCTGCACCTGGCGCCGTTCAAGGCGCTGCTCGCCGCCGGGACCCGGCAGATGATGCCGTACTACGGGATGCCCGTGGGGCTGCGGGCCGACCTCGGCACCGGGCCCGAGGACGTCGAGCAGGTCGGCTTCGGCTTCAACCGCGGCGTGCTGACCCGGCTGCTGCGCGAGCACCTCGGGTTCGACGGCATCATCTGCACCGACTGGGGTCTCGTGACCGACGTCGAGATGTTCGGCCTCCCGTTCCCGGCGCGCGCCTGGGGCGTGGAGCACCTCAGCCCGCTGGACCGCGTGGCCAAGATCCTGGACGCCGGCGCCGACCAGCTCGGCGGCGAGGCCTGCCCGGAGCACGTGATCGAGCTCGTTCGCTCGGGGCGGGTTCCCGAGGCGCGGGTCGACGCCTCGGTGCGGCGGCTGCTGGCCGAGAAGTTCGAGCTCGGCCTCTTCGACGACCGCCGGTACGTCGACGAGGACGCTGCCGCCGTCGTCGTCGGACGCGCCGACCTGGTCGCCGCGGGGCGGCGGGCGCAGTCCCGCTCGGTGACGGTGCTCCGCAACGCGGGTGCCGGTGCTCGCGGGGGAGCGGCGGCTGCTGTTGGTGGCGCGGCTGTCGGTGGCGGCGTCGTCGGCGACCATGCTCGCGGTGGAGCGGCGGACGCCGCGCGCCTGCCGCTCACGCCCGGGCTGCGCCTGTACGCGGAGGGAGTGCCCGACGGCGAGATCGACGGGTTCCGCCGCGTCGGCTCGCCGGCCGAGGCCGACGTCGCGCTGCTCCGCCTGGAAGCACCGTACGAGGAGCGCGGGCCGGGCTTCGAGAGCTTCTTCCACGCGGGCTCGCTCGAGTTCGCCGACGACGTCGTCGCACATGTCGCGGAGGTCTCTGCCCAGGTGCCGACCGTGGTGGACGTGCACCTCGACCGGCCCGCGGTCCTGACGCCGTTGCTGCCGCACGCGAACACCCTGGTCGTCACGTTCGGGGTGGGCACCCCCGCGCTGCTCGACGCGCTCACCGGCGCGGTCCCGCCCGAGGGCCGGCTGCCGTTCGACCTGCCCCGGTCGACGGCGGCGGTCGAGGCCTCCCGCAGCGACGTCCCCTTCGACACGGCGAACCCGCTGTTCTGCTTCGGCGCGGGCGAGTCCCTGGATACAGAGGCCAACGCCGCGGCCTGACCCCGATGGCGCTCCGCCGTCCGACCAGGTACCGCCGGGCGGAGGCGCCGTCGGACCCGGCTGCGTCGGACGCTCCACGACGCCGCAGCCCGACCCTCATCTTCGACTTGAGGGTGAGCCACACCAAACCCTCAACCTTGAGTTGAGGCTGACCCTCGGCGCCCCGCACCCCCGCCCACCTGGGGTGTTGACCACAGCAGTTGCTGCCACGATGGACCATCCGGTGGCAGAAACTGCTGTGGTCAACGCCGTCGGCCGGGCCGGCATCGCCGCTGGCGCCGCGGCCCCGACGTCGCCCCGTCCGCTGTTGAGCACAGCAGTTGCTGCCATGTGGGGCCGTCCCGTGGCAGCAACTGCGGTGGTCAATACCGGGGTCGAACTGGGCCGGGTCGGGCGAGGGCCGGTGGTCGGCAAGATGTCAGGTGATCGGTAGTCCGGGCTGCCGACCACCTGACGTTCTACCGATCACCCGTCGCAACCTGTCCCCGCGCCTGTCGCCGTCCGACCCCGGTGTTGAGCACAGCGGTTGCTGCCACGCGGGGCCGTCTCCTGGCAGCAAGTGCTGTGCTCAACACGGTCCGGGTCAGGTGGTGCGGGTGGTCGGCAGGATGTCAGGTGGTCGGTAGTCCGGGCTGCCGACCACCTGACGTTCTACCGACCACCCGCCGCAACGTGTCCCCGCGCCTGCCGCCGTCCGGGCCCGGTGTTGAGCACAGCGGTTGCTGCCACGCGGGGCCAAGTCCTGGCAGGAAGTGCTGTGGTCAACGACGCGGGGTCGAGGTCAGGGGACGGTCAGTAGGGGTTGGTCGTGTAGGTGCGGCTCAGGGGTTCCGGGATGCGGAAGTAGCTCGCCGACAGGCCCGCCGGGTCCGTCGCGAGGGCGCCGCGGCCCGGGACGTCGTCGCCGTCGTCCCAGCCCCACGGGGCGTTCGCGGCGTTCTGGGTGCACGAGATGCCACCGTCACCGCAGCTGCCCGAGGTGTCGCCCGCGAACGTGCCCGCGCTCGCGAAGAGCTGCGAGTTGTTCCGCTGCGCCCACAGCCCGCCGGGCGCGTGGATGTCCACCAGGCGGTAGGAGACGTCCCGGTCGTCGGGGTGCTCCGGCACCTCGGCGCGACCGGCGGGGTAGTAGATGACGCCGCCGCCCTTGATGTCGTAGCCGGGGCGCGCCTTGAGGCCGTGGCCCTTGGCCTCCTGGGCGGTGACCGGGTGGGTCAGGCCGTCGTGCGGGCTGGTCGCCATCTGCAGGGTGCCGTCGATCGTCTCGGCGCCCGCGCCCCAGGTGCTGCCCTGCGGCGTGTACGAGTAGAAGTCGCTGTGCGCCACCGTGACGGCGCCGCGCAGCACCCCGTAGGCCGAGCCGTCCTTCTGGACGGCAACCATGACGCCCTCGGCGTCGTTCTCGTGCTCGGTGTCGAAGATCGAGTCCGACCAGTCGCGCGGGTGGAAGAACATGTACGTCACGAACCAGTGGCTCGACGTCTCCATGACCGAGTAGTACGCCGTGGCCGCCAGCGGGTGGTTGCCCGTGTTCTCCCAGTTGTTGCGCGCGTTGAGGTCGCCGTCGAAGTCGTACGCCGCGAGGTAGTCCGAGCGGCCGCCCAGGGCGTTGGTGCCGGTCTGGTCCACGTCCTGGTAGTGGATGGGCGCCCAGCGCTGGGCCACCTCGGCGGACGTCGCAGCCGACGGCGCGGCCGACGGTGCGGCCGTCGCGACGGGCCCCGCCGCCGCGAGGCCCAGGGCGACCGCGGCCGCCGTCGTGCCGGCGGCCAGCGTGAGTGTTCGTGCAGGTCCAGGCATCTGTTTCCCTCGTCCCGGTCGGTGTGACAGGTGGGTGTTCGAGGGAAGACTTCACCCCCTGCGTGGCCGCAGGGCAACCGCCACATGGCAGTTCGATGACCAGTGCCTGGCCCAGCAGGACTAGCCCAGCAGCTCCTCGGCGAGCCGCGCCGCCTGCCGGCGCAGGTCCGGCACCGACGTGCACTCCCACTCCAGCCCGCGCCGCGCCAGCCCCATGGCGCGCAGCCGCGGGTGCCCGACGCCGGCGGCGTCGACCAGGGCGGCGTCCGGCGTGAGGTCGAGCCCGGTACCGAGCCGGTGCGGGCGCACCAGGCCGCGCGCGACCAGGGCGTCGACCAGCGGGTTCCAGCCCGGCGACGTCAGGGCGGGGAGCCCGGTCGCGCCCACGACCAGGTCGAACGCCGAGGTGTCCCAGCCCGTCGCGCCCCGGACCGCCTCGACCGTCGAGACCGTGAGCACGCCGTCCGCCACGAGCCGCTCGACGTGGGTGCGCATCGCGTGCGACATGCGGTGCCGTACGTTCTCCCACGAGCGCGCGTGCTCGCGCTGGAAGGTCGCCTGCTCGGCGGCCGTCAGCCGCGCCCAGGTCGGGTTGACCTGCGGGCGGACGGCGTCGATCACCGCGCGCCAGTCGCGGCCCGCGGCGCGCTCCGCCGCGACGCGCTCCCGCACCCGGTCGACGGCGCCCGCGAGCGGCAGGGCGGCGTCGGGAACGAGGCCGGCGCCGAGGTCCACCTCGACGGGCGCCGGCAGCGGGTCGGCGGCGTGCGCGGCGGGCAGGGCGCCGCCGCGCGATACCGCCGTGAACGTCGCCGCGGGCAGCAGGGTGTGGAGGTGCGCGACGACGTCGAGCGTCGTCAGGCCCGTGCCCACGACCAGGACCCGGCGCGCGCCCGCCGCCCGTTCGTCCAGGTCGGGCGACCACGGGTCGGCGACGTACCGGTCGCCCCACGGCTCGTACTCGGGCAGCCGCACGGGCGGCGGGGTGCCGAGCGCGAGGACGGCGGCGTCGGCGCGCAGGACGGCGCCGTTGGCCAGGGTGAGCGTGACGCCGGGCTCGGCGTCCGGCGCAGCCCCGCCCCCGGAGCCAGAATCCACCAGGTCCACCACCGCACCCCGCACGTGCTCGACCACACTGCCGGGCGGCACGGGCACCGACCCGAGCAGCTCGGTGAGGTACCGCCCGAAGTCGGCGCGCTGCAGGAACGTGCCGGGCTCGGCGGGCACTCCGGCGGACGCGCACCAGCGCAGCAGGTGCTCGGGGTCGTCGTCGAAGGCGCTGAGCCGGGCGACCACGGCGTTGAGCGTGTGCCGGGGGTCGGTGGTCCGGTAGGGGAGGCCGCGACCGGGCGTCTCCGCGGGATCGACCAGGAGGACCCGCACCCGCCGGCCGGACCCGGAGGACGCGGCCGCACGCAGCAGGTGGGCCGAGAGGATGACGCCGGCGGCGCCCCCGCCGACGACGGCGATGGTCCGCTGCATGGCCCGAGGATATACGGCCCGGAACGAGCCCCAGGACATGCCCCCGACCAGGGTGAATCTATTAGTCCGCATCGGATATGAGGTACATTCCGGCTAAACGACGCGGAGCGCTTCTCTTGTCGCGCCCAGAACCGGGGAGCCATGACAGTCACGACGACCACCCGGTCGGAGCGCCTGGCCGACCTGGTCGGCCTGACCGACCTGATGCCGCTGAGCGAGACGACGAGCGCCTCCGATCCGGCGAAGGTGTACGAGCGGCTGCGCGCCCGGTGGGGCAACGTCGCGCCGGTGCTGCTGGAGCCCGGCGTGCCCGCCTGGCTCGTGCTCGGGCACCGGGAGCTGGCCACGGTGCTGCGCAACGAGGGCCTGTTCTCGCGCGACGCGAGCAACTGGGGCCTGTTCGCGGACGGCACGGTCCGCCCGGACAGCGGCGTCGGCGGGGTGCTGGCCCCGCGCGACGGCATCTACTACGTGGACGGCCCCCGGCACCGGCACCTGCGCCGCCTGGTCGACGACGCCTTCGAGAGCGTCGACGAGCACCGGCTCGCGACCACGGTCGAGTACTGGTGCGGCCTCGCGCTGGACCGCGTGCTGGCGAAGGGCGAGGCCGACCTGGTCAGCGACTACGCGCGCGCCGTCCCGCTGCTCGTGATGTCCACGATGTTCGGGCTCGACCCGGAGCAGGCCCGCGCGATGCTCGGGCACTCCCGCCGCGTCTTCCAGGCCAGGGGAGCGGCGGGCGCCGAGGCGCTCAACGCGCAGCGCGCGCTGATCTCCGACCTCATCGCGGACCGCCGCGCGGCGCCTGCGGACGACCTGACCTCCGCGATCCTGCGGCACCCGAGCGCGCCCACGGACCTGGACGCGCAGAGCGCCGTCTCGGCGACGCTCATCCTGGGCAGCGAGTTCGAGGTCGGCTGGATCACGCAGGCCCTGCGCATGCGCCTGACCGACCCCCGGTTCGACGGGCGCTCGGGCGGCCGCCCGTCGGCGTCGGACACCCTGGAGGCCGTGCTCGGCTCGACGCCGCCGGCCCCGAACGCGGCACCCCGCTTCGCGCTCGCCGACACGACGCTCGGCGACCGGCAGATCGCCGCGGGCGACGCCGTCGTGCCCGGCATCCTCGGCGCGAGCGCCGAGTCCCGTGGGAACGGCGACGACATCTGGCTGGAGTCGGGCAACCTCTCCTACCTGACGTGGGGCGCCGGCCCGCACGCCTGCCCCGCGCGCCGCCCCGCGACGGTGATCGCGCAGATCACGGTCGCGGCCGCGCTGCGCCGCCTGGGCGGCGTCACCCTCACGGTGCCCGCGGACGCGGTGCGCTCGGCCGGCACGCTCTGGTCGTCCGTGCCCCGCGAGCTGCCCGTGCGGTTCGAGGTACCCCAGCAGACTCGCCCGGTCACGCCGCAGGGTCAGACGGCGCGCCCGGTCACGCCCCAGCGCTGATCGCGAGCATCTCCGGCACCACCACGTCCCACACGGAGCGCGGCGGGTACTGGTGCCCGACGCCGGGCAGCAGCACGAGCCGGGCACCGGTGATCGCGGCCGCCAGCGCGGCGCCGTGCTCGGGCGGGAACAGCGGGTCGGCGTCGCCGTGCAGCACCAGGGTCGGCCCGGCGACGTCGGCGAGCGTGCCGCGTACAGGGCGGCTCTCGACGAGGAAGTGGTTGGCCGCCGCGGCCGGGTCGAGCGACCGCGCGACGACCTGCCGCGCCGTCGCGAGCGTGTCCGCCTCGTCGAAGCCCGGCCCGGAGAACGCCCGCTCGGCGTCGACCAGCCACCGCACGACCGCCTCGGTGTCGCCCCAGTCGGGGTCCGGCGGCGGGTCGTGGAACTGCGCGCTCGCCTGCGGCGTCGGGCCGGGCAGGGTGGGGCCGTCCGGGTCGTGCGTGACCGGGCTGGTCGACATCAGCGTGAGGGACGCGACCCGCCGCCGGTGCTCGATCGCCGTCTGCTGCGCGATCCCGCCTCCCATCGACACCCCGGCCAGGTGCGCGCGGCCGATCCCCAGCGCGTCCAGGAGGCGCACCGGGTCCAGCGAGAGGTCGTCCCCGGTGTACGACGGCGCCCCGGGCGGGTCGGTCCGGGAGCGGCCCGTGTCGCGGTGGTCGTAGCGGACGACGAACCGGCCGCCGCCGTTGCTACCTGGCGGGCCGCCGTCGGCCAGGGCCTGGCAGAAGTCCGCGTGCCACCAGTCCATGGGGCCCGCGATCCCGCCGATCAGCAGGATGGCCGGGTCGGCCGGGTCGCCGAAGGTCTCGGCGCACAGGAGCGCGCCCGGTACGTCGACAAGGGTCTCCGTCATGAGGGGCAGACGGCGGGGCGGCTGAAAACTCATCGGTGCCGCCCGGGACCGGTACCGCCTAGAACCCGAGCACGAGCGCGACCACCGCGACCAGCAGGCCCGCGCCCGCACCGGCCCAGGCGATGAGCAGGTGCCGCCGGGTGCGCTCCTGGGCGTCGTCGAGCCCGTCGCGCAGGGACGCGAACTCCCGGTGCGCCGCCTCGATCTCGGCGCGCAGGGCCGCGAGCTGCGCGTCCGCCCGCTCCGCCGTGGCCCGGGCGGACGCCGCCTCGGAGCGCGCCGCGGCGGCGTCCGCCCGCGCGGCGTCGGCCTCCTGCCGGGCCGCGACGGCCTCGGCTCCGGCGTGGTCGGCCGCCGCCAGCGCGGCCGTGGCGAGCGCCGCGGCGTCCTCGGCCGAGCGGCCGAACGGCTCGGGCAGGGACTCCGGCAGGCGCTCGGGCGTGCGATCCGGGCCGACGGCGGACGAGCCCGCGAACCCGTGCCCGGTCGTGTCCTCCGACGTCGTCGGCTCGGTCGCCGTCGCCCCAGCCGTCGCCCCGGCCGTCGCCCCCGTCGTCACCACGGCCCGGCCCGCGCCCGAACCGGGAACCCGCCCCGGGATCTCCGCGCGGGAGAGCTGGTTCTGTACCTCGGCCTTCAGGTCGGACAGGAACGGACCCAGCCCCCGGCGCTCCTTCGCGGACGCGTGCCGGGGGACGCCACCCGACGGCGCCGAGGCCGCGGCGTCGAGGGTGCTGGGGTCGTGGTCGGTCGCCATGGACCAGAAAGGTACACGCGGGGGCGAACCGGACGCCGGGTGCGCCCAGCCGGCCGCCGAGCCCGCCGTCCGGCCCCGGGTACCGTGAGCCCGTGCAGCTCACCCGGCCCGACCTCGCCCGTGTCCTGGAACGTGCCGTCGCCGTCGAGCCGGTGGCCGACGTCGGCTGGCTGGCCGCACCGCCCCCGCGCAGCCGGGTGCTGCGCCGCCGCGTGGCGCTGGAGCTGGGCGCGTCGCTCACGGACACGGCCGACGCGCTGTTCGGCTGGGCCGTGCACCGCGGCGCCGGGCTGACGATCGCCCCGAGCGGCCCGGTCGCGCTCGGCGTCACCGTGGTGCAGGCCGTGCGGGTCGGGCCGCTGTGGTTCACCGCCCCGTGCCGGGTGGTCGACGTCGTCCGGGGACCGGACGAGGCCGGCTTCACCTACGCGACGCTGCCGCACCACCCGGAGACGGGGGTCGAGTCGTTCCGCGTGCTGCGCGACGGCGACGGTCTCGTCTTCGAGATCCACGCCGCGGCACGGCACGACTTCTGGGGCTCGCGGATCGTGCCGCCGGCCGCGCACCGGGTGCAGGACCGCGTGACGGCCGGCTACCTGGCCGCGGCCCGAGACCTCAGCCGCGGAAGTCGTCCAGGAACTCGCTGATCAGCGCCGTCGTCTCCGCGGGGCGCTCCAGGTTCGGCAGGTGGCCGGCCCAGCCGAGCTGGGTGTGCTTGGCCCCGGGGATCTGCCCGGCCAGGTGGTTCGCGATGGCGCGGAAGTGGTCGAGGTCCTGACCGCCGGAGACGATCAGCGTGTGCGCCGTGATCGCCCCCAGGTCGATCTCGGGGCCGGGCTCCTGGTTGATGTCTTCTCCGGCGGCGAGCTGCACGTCGAAGGCCCGGCGCTGCATGGTGCGCACCAGCTCGCGGGCGTCGTCGTCGGCGTCGGGGCCGAGCCAGGTGGCGACGTTGAGCTCGGTGGCGCCGTCGACGTCGCCGGCCTCCAGGAGCGCGTCCTCGCGGCGCGCGAACCGCTGCACCGAACGGGTGGGCGGCATCGCGAAGGCGGAGTTGATCAGCACCAGGTGGGACACCAGGTCGGGCCACGCGGAGGCCACCTGGAGGGCGACCTTGCCGCCCGCCGACGCCGCGACGACCGCGACGGGCCGCGCGCCGAGCGAGTCGAGCAGCGCCTTGACGTCGCCCGCGTTGTCGAAGGCCGCGCTGGTCAGCGGGGTGTTGCCGTAACCGCGCAGGTCGCAGCGGATGACGCGGTGGTGCTCCGCCAGGGGCGCGCGCTGGGGCTCCCACATCCGGGAGTCGGCGACGCCGGCGTGCAGGAGGAGGACGGCTGGGCCGGAGCCCGTGACGTCGTGGCTGAGGATCATCCGCCGACCGTAACGGCGGCGAAGCGGCCAGTGCCAACGCATTCGGTGGACTCCCGTCCGGGCGGCGGATATACTCGAACACATGTACGAACTCACGGAAGGTCAGGCGTCCGACCGGTCCGGCGCGCACACTGTGCCCTCGCCGGTCGACGTGGCGTTCGCGACCCTGCTCGACGACCTGTTCACCGGCCCCCGGGTCACCTACGCGCCGGTCCGTGAGGAGCCGGTCTACTACAAGGGTCACCCCGGCCGACGTCGGCACCGGCGCTTCGTGCTGCGCGCCGGCACCGACCTCGACGACCCGGGGCTCTACTAGATCAGGCTGTACCAGACCCAGGCTGTACTAGACGACGACGCCGACCACCGCGGCCACCACGGCCAGCGCGATGCCGACCCAGGCGAACGTGGTGGCGGTGGCCGCCTTCTTCGTGGCGGCGTCCGCGGTCTCGCGTGCGCCGTCGGCGGCCGAGCGGGCGGCGTCGAGGTCGCCGCGCAGGGTGCCGGTGGTCCGGGTGAGCTCGTCGAGCCGCTCCTGGAGCCGCGCCGCCTCCTCGCGGGCCGCGGTGGCGGCCTGCTCGGCCGACGCCGCCTGCTCGTCGATGCGGCCGTCGAACCGAGTGGCGAGCTCGGCGACCGTCGTCGCGCGCGCCGCCTCGATGCCCTCCGCGAGGCCCGCCTCCAGCGACTCCTGCAGCGCCTTCTCCTGCGCGGCGGACCGCTTGGCGACCAGCTCGCGCAGGTCCGCGCCCTGCTCCTTGAGGGAGACGGTCAGCTCCGCGCGCACCTCCTCGGGAGTGAGCGGCTTGTCGGGCTTGGCGAGGTACGCGTCGGCCCAGGTGCGGCGCGACCGGCCCTTGCCGGACCCGGCTCCCTCGACGACGGCGTCCTTCTCCTCCTCTGTCAGGCGGTCGAGCGCCTCGGCCGCGGCCTTGACCGCGGGCGGCGTCTCGACGGGAGCCTTGGCACCCTTCGGGGTCTTTCCCTCGGCTGTCATCTCAGTCCTGGCCCCCTGGGGTGCAGCGGCTGCCACGGCTGCGGCGTAGTCGGCGTCCTCGGTGTCGGCCGACGCCGACTCCGGGATCTTGATGGGCTTGGTCAGCAGAGCCCGGAGGCGGTCCATCCGCTCAGTCTTCTCGCCGCCCTCGTCCTGAGGCGCGTCGCTGTCACTGCTCATGGGGCAAAACGTACCGATCTGGGAGCACTATGCCCAGGATCGCGGGGTGTTTCGCGCCGAGTTTCTGCACGAGGGCCCGGGCGGGTCCGCACCGGTCCGGGCGCAGGCTAAACCCTGGGGCATCCCGGTTGCGTCTATGGGACATGACGCACACACTGCGGCGCACCAGGCGCCGCGAACCAGCACCGGAGGACGGCGCCGGCGAGTTCGCCGTCGTACGCACTGGTGCCGACCCGGTCGCGCAGTTCACGGCGTTCGTGCACGCCAGGACCCCCGCGCTGTACCGCATCGCCTACCTGCTGTGCGGCGACGAGCACCGCGCCAAGGACCTCGTGCAGATCGCCTTCGAACGCACCTTCAAGGCCTGGAAGAAGGTGGGCGACGGCGACCCGTTCGCCTACGCGCGCCGGGTCGTGGCGACGGCACGCATCGACACGTGGCGCCGCACCCGTCGTGAGGTGCTCACCGACGACCCCGTGAACGTCCAGCACCGGCCGAGCGTGCTGGCCTTCGACGGCGAGCTTCTCGACCGCGACCAGCTCGTCCGCGCGCTGCTGGAGCTCACGCTCAAGCAGCGCCGCGTCGTCGTGCTGCGGTACATGCTCGACCGCTCCGAGGCGGACACCGCAGCCGAGCTCGGCATCTCCGTCGGCACCGTGAAGTCGACGGCCGCACACGCACTCGGGCGCCTGCGCACCCTCGTGGTGCCCGCCACCTCAGGAGACCGATCATGACCGCGCGCACCACCCGCCCCCACGGCACCCGCCCCTTTGGCCCCCACCCCGACGACGTCCACCCCGCCGACGCGAACCTGGCCGCCGGCCTCCGGGTGGCCGGATCTCTCATCGAGCCGCCCGGGCACCTCGACCCGGCGAGGATCGCGGCGACCGCCGTGCGCAACGTCCGGCGCCGCCGGGTCGTCACGGCGACGGCGGCCGGGATCGCGGCACTCGTGCTGGTAGGTGCCGGTATCGGCGTCCTGGGTTCGGCCCTCACCGACCAGCGGGCGCCGCTGCCGGGCGACGAGGTCACGGCGCCGGCTCCCTCGGTACGGCCGAGCGAACAGGTGGGCGGCGCCCTCGAGTGCCCGACGCTCGAGCCCCTGGAGCACGGCGTCCCGGCGGGCTGGACGCAGGTCGAGCACGACGGCCTGTCCTTCGCCGTGCCGGAGGGCTGGACCTCCCGGCCGACGGACGGCGAGTTCGGGCCCGGGGTGGAGTGGACCGGGCCGACGGTGCTCCACGTCAACGGCGGCGCCGGGACGTCCGAGGAAGAGCCCCAGTTCGAGCGGGTCTACGTGCAGAGCGGTAAGCCCGGCGGGAACTGGTGGGCGCAGACGGCGTCCGCGCCGGAGTCCCAGCTGATCGACGTGCCGGGCGCCGACTACGCCGAGGCCCAGCCCGACCTCGCGACGATGGGCGGCGAGCCCGTCTTCTACGGCGTGAGCCTGTTCCTCCACCAGGCCGGCCAGGGCGAGAACCTCTTCCTCGTCGTCGAGTTCGACGGTGGCCCGCAGGGCTGGGCGGACCTGCATACCTTCCTCGGCGCGCTGGACTTCCGGCGCTGACCGGACGTCCGGCGCCTACGGCGCTCTCCCGGGGTCGGCTGCCGGCTCCGGGAGAGTGACGGGCGACACGTATCGCGACACCGCCATGGCTTGACGCGGATGCCCGAAGGATTAAGTTAGGTCAGGCAAACCTAAGTCGCACCACGCCGTCCGCTCCCGGGCGGCGTTCCTTTCGCCTTCACGAGGAGCCTTCCGCATGCCCTCACGCCTGCCCGCAGTGACGCAGCCAGTGCCCAGCGCGCCCTCCCCGGGTGCGAACCACGACACGACCGCGTTGTTGCGCGGGGCCACCGCGAGCACCTATGCGGACACGGTCCGCGCGGTCGCCGACGACATCGCCGCCCGGCTCACGTCGGTGACCCAGCCGTTCTCGGGGGCCAGCCGCGCCGAGCTGCAGCGCCTGGTGGACGCCGTCGACCTGGACGGCCCGCCGTCGGGCACCCAGGAGGCGCTGCGCGAGGCCGCGGACCTGTACGCGACGCATGCGATCTGGTTCCACGAGCCCACGTACGCCGCGCACCTGAACTGCCCCGTCGCGCTGCCCGCCGTCGGCGCGGAGACGATGCTGGCCGCGATCAACACCTCCGTGGACACCTACGACCAGTCCACGGTCGCCACGCTCATGGAGCGCCGCCTGGTGGAGTGGACGGCGGGCCGCATCGGCTTCCCGCTCGACGGAGACCGGCCCGACGGCGCCGACGGCATCTTCACCTCGGGCGGCACCCAGTCGAACTTCCAGGCCCTGTTCCTGGCCCGCGAGCGGTCGCGCCGCGACGGCACCCGCCTGGAGTCGATGCGCATCCTCGCCACGTCCGCGAGCCACTTCAGCGTCGCCAAGTCGGCGCTGCTGCTCGGCCTGCCGCGCGACGCCGTGGTCGAGGTCGGCACCGACACCGAGGGCCGGATGAGCGCGGACGCCCTGGGGGAGACCCTCGTCGACATCGAGCGCACCGGCGACACCGTGATCGCCGTCGTCGCCACCGCGGGCACCACCGACCGCGGCCGCATCGACCCGCTGGGCCCGATCGCCGACCTGTGCGACGCCGTCGGCACCTGGCTGCACGTCGACGCCGCCTACGGCTGCGGGCTGCTGGTCAGCCCCGCGCGCCGGCACCTGCTCGACGGCATCGAGCGGGCCCGCAGCGTCACCGTCGACTTCCACAAGTCGTTCTTCCAGCCCGTCTCCTCCAGCGCCCTGATCGTGCGCGAGCGGGCCGACCTCGCCCCCGTGGCCTGGCACGCCGACTACCTCAACCCGAGCGAGGAGCTCGGCGAGCCCACCCCCGACCTCAACCAGGTCGACAAGTCCCTGCAGACCACGCGCCGCTTCGACGCGCTCAAGCTCTGGGTCACGCTGCGTGCCCTCGGTGCGGACGGCATCGGCGCCATGGTGGACGCCGTCTGCGACCTGACCGCCGCCGTGCACCAGGACCTCGCCACGGACCGCGACTTCCGCCTCGTCGGGGGCACCGACCTGTCCACCGTCCTGTTCCGCTACGAGCCCGACGGCCTCGACGTCGAGCGCGCCGACGCGCTCGTGCCCCAGGTGCGGCGCGTCCTGTTCGACTCGGGCCGCACCCTGGTCGCCAAGACCGTGATCGACGGCCGCCCCTGCCTCAAGCTGACCCTGCTCAACCCCGACGCCACGCTCGCCGACATCCGCGGCGTGCTGGAGCTCGTCCGCTCCGCCGCCCACGGGCTGCTCGCGGGGGAGGCGCTCGCGGACACCGAGGAGCCGCCGTGCCGGGACGTGCACCCGCGGCTCGCCCGCAGCGAGGAGGAGGCGCGATGAGCGCGGACCTGACGACCGCCGGACAGGTGAAGGTCCACGACCTGCTCGGCATCGGCATCGGTCCGTTCGACCTGGGCCTCGCGGCGCTCGCCCAGCCCCTGCCCGACGTCGACGCCGTCTTCCTGGACCAGCGCGACGGCTTCTCCTGGCACGCCGGGATGCTGATCGAGGGCACCACGCTCCAGGTCCCGTTCCTGGCCGACCTGGTGACGATGGCGGACCCGACGTCGCCCTACTCGTTCCTGGCCTGGCTCAAGGCGACGGGGCGGCTGTACCCGTTCTACATCCGCGAGTCGTTCTACCCGCTGCGCGCCGAGTACGACCAGTACTGCCGCTGGGTGGCCGAGCAGCTCCCGAGCCTGCGCTGGGGGAGGCGCGTGACGAGCGTGGTCCGGGTCGCGGACCCGTCCGCCCGAGCGGGTGCGTCGTCGGGCGGGGGCGGCTACCTGTTCGAGGTGACCGCCGAGACCGCCCACGGCGTCGAGAAATACTGTGCCAAGCACCTCGTGCTCGGCACCGGCACCCAGCCGCGGCTGCCGGCCTTCCTGGAGGGCCTGGCGGGGGCCGGGGGTTCCGACGGCGCGGCGGGCGCGGGTCCCGTGGTGCACACCAGCGACTACCTGCCGCGCCGGGACGACCTGCGCGCCGCGGGCTCGGTCACGGTGGTGGGCAGCGGGCAGTCCGCGGCCGAGGTGTACCGCGACCTGCTGGAGGACTGCGGCACCGGCCCGGGGGAGCACCGCGTGGACTGGGTGACCCGCTCGCCCCGGTTCTTCCCGATGGAGTACACGAAGCTGACGCTCGAGATGACGTCGCCCGAGTACACCGACCACTACGTCTCGCTCCCGATCGAGCAGCGCGACGTGCTGGGGCGCGAGCAGCGCAACCTCTACAAGGGCATCAGCGGCGACCTGATCGACGACATCTACGACACCCTGTACCGCAAGTCCGCGCTGGGTACCGAGGTGCCGACCACGCTGCTGTCCGACACGGAGGTGGTCGCGGCCCGCTTCGACCCCGCCGGTACGGATGCCGCCGGCGCCGAGGGCAGGGGCGAGTACGTCCTGACCCTGCGCCACGCCCAGCTCGGCACGACGGCGGAGCACCGCACCCGCGCGATCGTCGCGGCCACGGGCTACGCCGCCTCGGTGCCGGAGTTCCTGGCCCCCGGCCTGGTCAACCTCGACGCCCGCGGCCGCTACGCCGTGACCCGCGACTACACCGTGGACGACGACAAGCGCATCCACGTCGTCAACGGCGAGGAGCACACCCACGGCGTCACCGCCCCCGACCTCGGCTTCGGCGCCTGGCGCAACTCCGTGATCCTCGCGAACGTCACCGGCCGCGAGCCGTACCCGATCGAGCGCCGCATCGCCTTCCAGCAGTTCGGCCTGCCCGACGGCGGGGTCCCCGCCGCCGAGCCCGACACCCGGGCGACCAAACCGCGACCGACCGACAACGAGATGGAGGCCGCCCGGTGAGCACCCCGACGACACTGCACACCTTCACGACGTCGACCCGGCTCGGCGAGGTGACGATCGAGCCGGTCGACCCGGTGCGCGATGCCGAGCTGGTGCAGCGCTGGCTGGCGCACCCCGCGTCGTCGTACTGGCAGATGGCCGACCTGCACGTCGACGACGTGCGCGAGTACCTGGCCGGCATCGCCTCGCGCCCGAACGAGGACGCCTGGCTCGGCCGCGTCGACGGAGAGCCGCTGTTCCTCACCGAGACGTACGACCCGTCCCTCCTGCTCGACGGCGTGCACGACACGCAGCCCGGCGACCTCGGCATGCACCTGCTCGTCGCCCCGCCCGCGACGCCGCGGCACGGCCTGACCGACACCGTCATGACGGCGGTCATGCGGTTCTGCCTGACCACCAGGGGCGCGCTCCGCGTCGTCGTCGAGCCCGACGTCGGCAACCGGAAGATCGCCGCCAAGAACGCCGCCGCGGGGTTCCGCGTGCTCCGCGAGGTGGACCTCGGCAGCGGCGCGCACGCCAAGCGCGCGGCGCTCAGCGTCGCGACCCGCGCCGACTTCGCGGCCTCCGCGCTCGGCGACGGCTTCCCGGCTGACGGCGCCGGGGCCGGCTCGCACCGCGAGCCCGCGACCCACAGGCCCGACCCCATGATCGCGACGCACCTGACCGCGCCGCTCATGGAGCACGCCCACCGGCACCTCGCCGCCAAGGCGCTCGCGGAGCTCGCCCACGAGCGGCTCTTCGCGCCGGAGCCGGAGAGCGACACCGACGGCGCCTACCGTCTCGACCTGGACGGCGTCACCTACCGGTTCACCGCGCGCCGCTACGCCCTGGAGCACTGGGTCATCGACCCGGACTCGATCCGCCGCACGGCCGACGCCGGGGTGCGCGGCGTCGTCGTCCTGCCCGTGGACGTGCTGGAGCTGGTCGCCGAGCTGCAGCCGCTGCTCCAGGTGCCCGACGCGCTCCTGGCGACGTACCTCGAAGAGCTGTCGGCCACCCTGGCGAGCGCGGCCGCGAAGCGGGAGCGTGAGCTCGACGGCACCACGCCGTCGGTGGCGGGACTGCTGGAGGCGGCCCGGACGGCGTCCGGCACGCACGCCACCGCCGAGGCGTTCCAGCAGGTCGAGGCCGCGATGTCCGAGGGGCACCCGAGCTTCGTCGCGAACAACGGCCGCATCGGCTTCTCCCTGCGCGACTACCGCGCCTACGCCCCCGAGCGCGGTGAGCGCCTGCGCATGCTGTGGCTCGCCGCGCGCCGCGAGCACAGCCACCTCGCGCTGTCCGCCGACCAGACCGAGGCCGGCCACTACGGCGGCCCCGACACCCCGGGCGAGCTGTCCGACGCCGAGCGCGCCGCGTTCGCCGACCGCCTGGACGCCCGCGGCCACGACCCCGCCGACTACCTCTACCTGCCGGTGCACCCCTGGCAGTGGGAGCACCGCGTGGCGGTCACGTTCGCCGCCGACGTCGCGCGCGGCGACCTCGTGCCGCTCGGCCCCGGCTCGGACGAGTACCAGGCCCAGCAGTCGATCCGCACCATGTTCAACCGCACCCGCCCCGAGCGGCACTACGTCAAGGTGGCGCTCGCGATCCAGAACATGGGGTTCCTGCGCGGGCTGTCCCCGGCCTACATGCGGGCCACGCCCGCGATCAACGACTGGGTCGCCGACCTGGTTACGAGCGACGAGACCCTGCGCCGCAACGGCTTCGGCGTGCTGCGCGAGCTCGCCTCCGTCGGCTACACGGGCGACGTCTACCACCGCACGCCCCAGCCCAACCCGCACCGCAAGATGCTCGCCGCCCTGTGGCGCGAGTCGCCCGTGCCCCGGCTGGAGCCCGGCGAGCGCCTGGTCACCATGGCGAGCCTGCTGCATCGCGACGCGGGAGGGGCGGCCTTCGTCACCGGCCTGGTCCGCGAGTCCGGCGTCGCGCCGCAGGAGTGGCTGCGCGCCTACCTCGACGCCTACCTGTACCCGCTGGTGCACTGCCTGCTCACCTACGAGCTCGCGTTCATGCCCCACGGGGAGAACCTCATCCTCGTGCTGCGCGACGGCGTCGTGCGGCGCGCCATCATGAAGGACATCGGCGAGGAGGTCGCCGTCCTGGGGCAGGGCCCGCTGCCCGACGCCGTCGCGCGCATCCGCGCCGCCGTGGACGACGACGAGAAGGCGCTCGCGGTCTTCACCGACGTGTTCGACGGCGTGCTGCGGCACCTGTCGGGCATTCTCGCGGAGGACGGCGTGCTGCCCGAGGACCGGTTCTGGGCGCTGGTCGCCGAGACCATCGACCGGCACGCGGCCGAGCACCCTGACGTGCACGCCGCCACGGGCATCGACCTGCGGGCCGCGCGCTTCGCGCACTCCTGCCTGAACCGCCTCCAGCTGCGCAACACCCTGCAGATGGTGGACCTGACCAACCAGTCCGAGTCGCTGATCTACGCGGGTTCGCTCGCGAACCCCGTGCGGCGCGGCGAGACGAGCACCGAGAGACGGATCTAAAGAAATGACCGCAGAGAGATGATAGGGAACGTGGACTTCGACCTGTTTCGTGACGACCTCGGCATCCCGCACGTGCGGGCCGCCACCGAGACTGCGCTGGCCTACGGCCAGGGCTGGGTGACCGCCCAGGACCGCGGGCTGCAGGTCGAGGCGGACCGGATGCGCGCCGAGGAGCGGTACGGCGAGATCGCCGGCGCGGCGGGTCAGGCGTGGGACCGGTTCGCCGCGAAGGAGCGGCTGGCCGCCACGGCCCGCGAGATCCACGACGCGCTGGCCGCGCCCGAGCGGGCGTGGCTGGCCGCCTACGCGGACGGCGTCAGCGCCGGTCTGCTGGCGGGAGGCCGGGACGTCCCCGAGCTGGCGGGCGTCCCGTTCCGCCCGTGGCAACCGTGGACGCCGATCGGCGTGTTCCTCGCGAGCCACGTGCTGTTCAACGGTTTCCCGAGCATCCTCTGGCGGGCGCACGTGGCCCGGCACCTGCACGTCCCCGGCGTGCCGCTGGACCGGGTGCTGGGCCTGTTCACGGCCGACGGCGGCTCCGGCTCCAACGCCTGGGCCGTGCACGGCCGGTACACGGCGTCGGGCGGCCCGCTGGTCGCGGGCGACCCGCACCGCACCCTGGAGCTGCCCGGCCCCTACCAGCAGGTCCGGCTCGCGTGCACGGACCCGGCCGCGCCCTACGACGTCGTCGGCTTCGCCTTCCCGGGCGTGCCCGGCGTGCCGCACTTCGGGCACGCGGTGCACCGGCATGCCGGGTCAGACCAGTCCGTTGCCTGGGGCATCACCAACGCCGCGGCCCACCACGTCGAGGTGGTGCGGGACGGCGCGGACAGCCGCGGGGTCGACGGCTGGCGCCTGCACTGGCCGGCCCGCGAGCTGTCCGACGTCGGCGTCGGTGCCTGGCGCGCGCTCCTGCACGCCCATACTGCCCGCGACGTCGCCGACGCGTTCGGCCGGTGGGTCGACCCCGTGAACCGGGTCCTGACCGCCGACAGCACCGGCGACGTGCTCAGCCTGACCGCGGGCAAGGTCCCCGCCGTGCCGTCCGGCGCCCCGGAGCTCGCCCTGCCCGCCGCCAAGCCGGCCGACGGCTACGTCGACCTCCCCGCGCCCGCCGCGGTGGTGCAGGTGGCCGTCGACGCCAACGAGCGCCCCGTGACCCAGCACCCCGCCGGAGCCGACGGCCGCCCCGGCACCGGACCGCGCGACCTGCGCCCCGGGCGCGAGGCGCACGACCTGGGCTGGTCCTACGCCCCGCACCGCGCCGAGCGGATCCGCCAGCTCCTCGCCGAGACGAGCGAACCGGAGTCGCCCGCGACCCAGGCGCGCATCCACGGCGACACCCGCGACCTCGGCGCGGAGGGCCTCGTCGCGCACCTGGCCGGCGACGCCTCCGCGGCCGCGGACCGGCTGCGCGCCTGGGTCGCGGACGGCGCCCACGTGGAGGCGGCCTCCACCGACGCCGCCCTCTACATGCGCTGGCGCGACGCCCTGGCCCACCGTCTCGCCAACCACCCCGTGTTCGCCCCGCTGCACGAGCCGCACGACCAGGACCCCGCGCTCGCGCCGGTCCTCGGCGGTGTGTTCGACGTCGCGGCGGCGGTCGGGGCCGGGCTGGCCCGCATCCTCGCGGCCGACTGGCTCGTGGTCGACGGCGCGGACGGGCGGCGCCTGCGCATCGACACCGCGGCGGAGGCGGGGGCGGCGCTGGCTGTTGCCGCCCGGGAAAGCATCAACGAACCGACCTGGGGCGACCTGCACGTCCCGGCCCCGCTGCTGCCCGTCCCCGACCTGGTGGCGCCCGCGGTGCCGGGCCGGCCGGTCGGCGTCGTCCCCGCGCCCGTCTCCGGGAACAACGAGACGGTGCGCTGCACGGGCGGCGCGCCCGGCGTCGCGCCGACGGCCTACCGCGCGTCGGTCGCGCGCTACGTCTGGGACCTGTCGGACCGCTCGAACAGCCGGTGGGGCGTGCCCTTCGGCGCCGACGGGCGTCCGGGCAGCCCGCACTTCGACGACCAGCACGCCACCTGGGCCGACGCCCGCACCACCGCCGTCGTCACCGACTGGGACCGCCTGCGCCCCGCGGACACGAGCCTGCGGCTGCTCAACGGCGCCCGCGGCGCGGAGGTGTGGCGCCGCGACTTCGGCGCGGACGGCCTGGTCACGGTGCACGTGCTGGACCCCGACGCCGACGCCGACCTGCTGCACGGCTGGTTCACCCAGCCGCGCGCGTCCTTCTGGGGGATGGGGGAGCACACGCGCGACGAGGTGCGCGACACCTACGCGTTCGTCGACTCCCTGGAGACGCACCACGCCTACCTCGTGCGCTGGGACGACGAGCCCGTGGTGCTCCTGCAGGCCTACCACCCCGAGCACGACCCGGTCGGCACCGCCTACGACGTGCGCCCCGGCGACCTGGGCCTGCACTTCTTCCTGGGCAGCCGCGGCCCGGTCGCCCGGCACGGCGCGCCCCTGGACCCCTGGTCGGTGCTCGGGCCCGCGATGCGCGGCTTCCTGTTCGCCGGGGCGGGTACCCGCCGCCTGGTGGGGGAGCCCGACGCGCACAACGAGAAGGCGGTCCGCCGCATGCAGGTCATGGGGTTCACCGCGGGGGAAGTGGTCTCGTTCGAGTCGCCGCAGGGGCCCAAGGTGGCGCGGATGGCCTACCTCGATCGCGGAGAGCCCGGGCCGCGATAGCGTCGCGGCATGGTCACTTCTCAGCCCGGCGCAGAGCCCGCGCACCGCACCCTGCTCGTCCGCCCGCCGTCGCCCGCCCTGGCCGACGGCGAGCTGACGCACCTCGAGCGCGTCCCCGTCGACCCGGCCCTGGCCGCGCGGCAGTGGACGGGCTACGTGGACGTGTTCCGGGACCTGGGCTGGTCGGTGCGCGAGCTGCCCGCGGCCGACGCCCACCCCGACGGCGTGTTCGTCGAGGATGCTGTGGTGGTGTTCGACGACCTGATCGTCCTGACCCGGCCAGGGGCCCTGTCCCGGCGCGGCGAGATCGAGTCGATGCGGCCGGTGGCCGGCGCGACGGGCCGGGAGGTCGCCGAGATCGCCGAGCCCGGCACCCTGGAGGGCGGCGACATCCTCAAGGTCGGGAGCACCGTCTACGTGGGGCGGACGGCGCGCACCAACGCCGACGGCGCCGGACAGCTGCGGGCGCTGCTCGAACCGCGCGGCTGGCGCGTCGTCGAGGTGCCCGTGACCCGGGCGCTGCACCTGAAGACGGCCGTCACGGCCCTGCCGGACGGCACGGTGATCGGGTACCCGCCGCTGGTCGACGACCCGTCCGTGTTCGAGTCGTTCCTGCCGGTGCCCGAGGCGGAGGGGACCGCCGTCGTCGTGCTGGACCCGACCACGGTGCTGCTGTCGGAGAGCGCGCCGGCCACCGCCGAGCTGCTGCGGGGCCGCGGCCTGACCGTGCACACCACGCCCGTGACCGAGTTCGAGAAGCTCGAGGGCTGCGTCACGTGCCTGTCGGTGCGGGTGCGCTGAGCGCGCGCGCACCCTGTGGCGCAGGTCACAACGAGAAAGGTGCTTACCGAAACTAACAACTTGCGCCCGCCCGGATAATGGAGGCGATGCCTCCCACAGACGAACGCTCGAATCGATCCGATCCTTCTTCTGACCCCAGTAGTCCGCCCGGCGCCGAGCGCAGCACCTTCGCCTCGGTCCGCAGGCTGTACCCCTACGTCCGCCCCGCGATGCCGCGGCTGGTGGGCGGACTGCTGGCTTCGCTGGGCGCCAGCCTCATGGCGCTCGCCATCCCGCGCGTGCTGCAGTGGGTCACCGACGGCCCGCTCACGACGGGCGCGGAGGACCACGACTGGACGGGCCTGGCCTGGTCCGTCGTCCTCGTCGCGCTGCTCGGCGTCGGCGAGGCCGGCCTGATCCTGCTGCGCCGCACGCTCGTCATGTTCCCCGGCACGCGCGTCGAGGCCGTGATGCGCATGGCGCTGTTCAAGCACCTGCAGGACCTGCCGATCGCGTTCCACGACCGCTGGCCCGGCGGCCAGCTCCTGAGCCGCATCATGGGCGACCTCGGCCTGCTGCGCCGCTGGCTCGTCTTCGGCATCCTGCAGCTCGTGGTCAGCTTCGTGACCATCGTGGTCGGCGTCGGCCTGCTCGTGGTCACGGGCGGCTGGCTCGGCATCATCTTCCTGTGCGGCGCGATCCCCGTGACGATCCTGGCGTTCCGGTTCTCCCGCAAGTACCGCAAGATCTCGCGGCTCTCGCAGGACCAGTCGGGCGACCTCGCCACCACCGTCGAGGAGTCGGTGCACGGCATCCGCGTGCTCAAGGCGTTCGGCCGCGGGCCCGACGCCCTGGACTCGTTCACCGACCAGGCGTCCGAGCTGCGCGAGACCGAGATCCGCAAGGCCACCACCGACGCGGGCCTGACCACCGCCCTGCGCGTGATCCCCGAGGTCACGCAGGCGGTCGCCCTCGTCGCCGGCGTCTACCTCGTGGCCCAGGGCGACATGACGCTCGGCGCGCTGGTCGCGTTCTTCGCCACGACGGCGGTCATCAACGGCCCCGTCGTCGACCTCGGCATGACGCTGTCGATGACGCTCAACGCGCGCACCGCCGTCGACCGGTTCTTCGAGGTGATCGAGACCGTCAACCCGCTCACCGACCCGTCCCGGTCCGCGGACCTGCCGCCCGCCACCGGCGAGACAGGCGGGCACGTCGCCTTCCGCAACGTCACCTTCCGGTACGACGACGCCGAGCGCCCCGTGCTCGACCAGGTCGACCTGGAGCTGCCGCCCGGCACCACCACCGCCCTGGTCGGCCTGACCGGCTCCGGCAAGTCGACGCTGGCGATGCTGCCGCCGCGGCTCTTCGACGTCACGGCCGGAGTGGTCGAGGTGGACGGCGTCGACGTGCGCGACATGACCCGCGCGCAGGTGCGCGAGCGGGTCGCCGTCGCCTTCGAGGACCCCACGCTGTTCTCCGCCTCCGTGCGGGACAACGTGCTGCTCGGCGTGCCCGACGGCCTGCCGGAGGCCGAGCGTGAGGCCCTCATGACGCAGGCGCTGGAGGTGGCCCAGGCGCAGTTCGTGCTGGACCTGCCCGACGGCGTCGGCACCCGGATCGGCGAGGAGGGCCTGTCCCTGTCCGGCGGCCAGCGCCAGCGGCTCGCCCTGGCCCGGGCCATCGCCGCCCGGCCGCGGGTGCTCGTGCTCGACGACCCGCTGTCCGCCCTCGACGTCACCACGGAGGAGGCGGTCACCGCGCGCCTGCGGGACGTGCTGGGGGCCACGACCAGCCTGATCATCGCCCACCGGCCCTCGACCGTGGCCCTCGCCGACCGCGTCGCGGTGCTGCAGGGCGGCCGCATCACCGCCGTCGGCACGCACCACGACCTGCTGGCCACCGACCCGCACTACCGGTACATCATCTCGAGCCTGGAACAGGACTACGAGGCGCACGACGGCGAGAACCACGCCGAGCAGGGCGAGAGCCAGCATGGCCAGAGCCAGCAGACCGAGAGCCAGGAGGCGCTGTCATGACGGTCACCACGGAGCCCACCACCGGGCGCCGTCGTCCCACCGACGCCGCCGCGGACGACGAGACCCTCCTCGGCCAGGACGCGTCCCGCGCCGTCCGACGCCGGTCCATGCAGCTGCTCGGCGACCTGCTGCGCTCCCACAAGAAGGCCCTGGCCTGGGCCGCCGTGCTCGTGGTCGCGTCCACGCTCGGCCAGGTGGCGGGGCCCTGGCTGGTCGGCGTCGCGATCGACGACGCTGTCCCGGCCCTGCGCGAGGGGTCGATCACGCCCCTGGTCCTCACCGGCTCGGGGTACGTCGTCGCCGCCGTGCTGGGCGGCGTCGCCGCCGGTGCCTATGTGCGGGCCGCCGCCCGGATTGCCCAGGCCGTGCTGCTGGACCTGCGGCGCCGCGTGTTCCGGCAGACCCAGCGGCTCTCGCTGGAGTTCCACGAGTCGTACACGTCGGGGCGCATCATCTCCCGGCAGACCTCCGACCTGGAGGCGCTGCGCGAGCTGCTCGACGGCGGCCTGACCGGCGTCGTCTCCTCGCTGCTGCTGATGCTGTTCACGTTCGGGTTCCTGTTCTACGTCGACTGGCGCTCCGGCCTCGTGCTCGCCGTCGCGTTCATCCCGGCCTGGCTGCTCACGCGCTGGTTCCAGCGCATGTCCCAGCGGTTCTACCGGGAGCAGCGGACGGCGTCGGCCCGGCTCATCGTCAAGTTCGTCGAGACCATGACCGGCATGCGCGCCGTGCAGGCGTTCCGCCGCGAGCCCACCACCGAGGGGGACTACGGCAAGCTCGGCGAGGACTACCGCGACGCCAACCTGCAGATCTTCGGCGTCAACGGCCGCTTCCAGCCGGGTCTGATCCTGATCGGGAACATGACGGTCGTGGCGGCGCTCGCCGTCGGCGGCTGGAGGGTGCTCGACGGCGCGCTCGAGGTGGGCGTGCTGGCGGCTGTGCTGCTGTACTGCAAGCGGTTCTTCCAGCCGGTGCAGCAGCTCGGCATGTTCTACAACTCCTTCCAGTCCGCCACGGCGGCGCTGGAGAAGGTGTCGGGCCTGCTCGCCGAGGAGCCCACCGTCGTCGAGCCCACGCGCCCGACGCCGCTGGCCGCGGCCGGGGAGCGGGCGCGCGGCGAGCTGCGGCTGGACCACGTGCGGTTCCAGTACGGCGACGGCCCCGTGGTGCTGCCGGACCTGGACCTCACGATCCCGGCCGGCCAGACCGTGGCCGTGGTCGGCACCACCGGGGCCGGCAAGTCCACGGTGGCGAAGCTGGTCACGCGGTTCTACGACGCGTCCGCCGGGGCCGTGCGCCTGGACGGCATCGACGTCCGCGACCTGGCCTCGGCCGACCTGCGGCGCGCCGTCGTCATGGTGACGCAGGAGGCGTACCTGTTCAGCGGGTCCGTGCGGGAGAACATCGCGCTCGGGCGGCCGGGCGCGTCCCAGGAGGAGATCGAGGCGGCCGCGCGCGCCGTGGGCGCGCACGAGTTCATCCTCGAGATGCCCGACGGCTACGACACCGACGTGAACAAGCGCGGCGGGCGCGTGTCGGCGGGGCAGCGGCAGCTCCTGTCGTTCGCGCGGGCGTTCCTCGCCGACCCGGCGGTGCTCGTGCTCGACGAGGCGACGTCGTCGCTCGACATGCCGGGTGAGCGCCTCGTACAGCGGGGCCTGCAGACCCTGCTGGCCGACCGGACCGCGATCATCATCGCGCACCGGCTGTCCACCGTGGCGATCGCCGACCGGGTGCTCGTGATGGAGCACGGCGCGGTGGTCGAGGACGGCACGCCCGCCGAGCTGATCGCCGGCGACGGGCGGTACGCGCGGCTGCACGAGGCGTGGCAGGACTCGCTGGTCTGAGTCGTTTTCGGGCGCCGCGGGTCGCGGTGGTCAGCGCTTGCGCGGTTCCTCGCCGCGCAGGCCGCTGACCACCGCGGCCAGGGCCCGGTCGAGCTCGGCGTCGGTCACGCCGCCGAAGCCGAGCACCAGGCCGGACAGGTCGGCGGTGCGGCAGTACTGCTCCAGCAGCCGGACGTCGAACCCCGCGGCGCGGGCGGCGGCCCGCGCCGCTGCGGCCTGCTCCGGGGACGTGTGCCACGTGGAGTACATCCCGGCCAGCGGCCCGGCGAGCTTCGCGTGCGGTTCGAGCGCGGCGGCGACCCGGGGCGCCCGGTCGGCGTAGACGCGGCGCGCGGTACGGACCACCTTGTCGACCCAGCCGTCGCGCAGCAGCGTGAGCAGGGCCCGCTGGCTGGCCCACGGCGGGGTGTCGTGCGTGATGGCGCGACGGTGCAGGAGTCGCTCGTGGACCTCCGGCGGCGCGACGAGCCAGCCGAGGCGCAGGCTGGGGCTGACCGACTTCGAGGCGGTCCCCACGTACGCCACGCACGTGCGGTCGAGGGCCGCGAGGGCCGGCACGGGGGCGACGTCGTACCGGAACTCGGAGTCGTAGTCGTCCTCGACCACGACGGCGCCCGCGGCGCGGGCGGCCGCCAGGAGCGCGAGCCGGTCCGCCGCCGGCATGACCCGGCCCAGCGGGTGCTGGTGCGCGGGCGTGACGTACGCGGCGGCGCACCCGGTCAGGTCGGTGACGGGCGCGAGCGCGGGATGGTCCACGACGTCGCGCCCCGACACGCGGATCGTCTCCACGGCGGCCCGGTAGCCCGGGTCCTCGACCAGGACGCCGCCCGGACCGAGCACGCCGAGCAGCTGCCGCAGGGCGTCGGTGGAGCCGCTGGTCAGCAGGATCTCGTCGGGGCCGACCGTCAGGCCCCGGGTGCGGGCGAGCCGTTCGGCGAGGGCCTCCCGCAGCTCCGCCAGGCCGCCCGGGTCGGGGTAGCCCCGCGGCGGCGTCGCCGTGGAGACCTCCCGCCAGGCGCGGCGCCAGCCCGCGAGATGGCGCGGGTCGATCCACGGGGTACCGGCGTCCAGGTGGATGTACCGGGGCGCCTGGGCAGCGGGTCGCGGGGCCCGCGGCTGCGTGGGGAGCGTCTCCCCGGACGCCACGAACGTGCCGGCCCCGTGCCGGGTCGAGACCCAGGCCTCGGCCAGGAGCTGGTCGTACGCCTGCTCGACGACGGCGCGCGCCACACCCAGGTCCGCCGCCAGCGCGCGGCTGGAGGGGAGGCGGTCGCCGGTGTTCAGGGTGCCGTCGGTCACGAGCGCGCGGACGGCGGCGGCGAGCTGCGCGGGGAGGGGCTCGGGGCGGGTGCGGTCGAGGCGGACGGGGAGCATGGGGGTGGCTTTCGGGGTGGGCGGGTCAGGTCGGTCGGTCGGGCGGGTTGGGCGGGGCGGGTCGGGTTAGGTCGGCAGGGCGGGGCGGGAGGGCTAGGTCGGCGGGGCGGGGTCGGTGTGCTCGGCGGGACCGGACCAAGACAGGGCGGGACGGTCGGTTCGGGCCCGGCGCGGGCCGGCTGGTTCGGCGGGGCTGGAGCCAGACGGCCCGCTTGCCCAGGCCCCGAGCCAAGTGGCCTGCTCAACTACCGCTGAAGTGGCTCGTGTCTGTCAGCCACTCCCGGGACAGGCTAGTCGTATGACGACGCAGCAGCTCACCCCGGGACCGGACGCACCCGGTCACGATGCACCCGTTCACGCCGCGCCCGACGGGTCGGTGCCCGGTCCGTCCACAGCAGGCTCGGCCACGGCTGGTTCCAACGCGGCTGGTTCGGCCGGAGCCGGCTCGACCGCGCTCGACCCGTCCTCCGCTCCGCTCTCGCCCACGGACCGGACCACGCCGACCCGGGGCCGCAACCGCCAGGTCGATGAACGGGACCGGCTCATGGGGCTCCTGTCCGACGCGCTGATCGTGCACCTCGGCGTGGTGGCGGGGGCGCACCCGGTGGTCCTGCCGACGGCGTTCGGCGTGGACCCCGCGGGCCCCGACGACGGTGGCACGCTCTACCTGCACGGCTCGGTCGCTGCGGGCTGGCTCGCCCCGGCGCTCGAGCGGGACGTGTGCGTCACGGTCACGGAGCTCGACGGCCTGGTCCTGGCGCGGACGGGATTCCACCACTCGATGAACTACCGGTCGGCGGTGGTGATCGGGCGGCCCCGGAGGGTGACCGATCATGAGGAGCGGCGTTGGGCGCTCGACCTTATTGTCGACCACATGGTGCCCGGGCGGGCCGCGACGTTGCGGCCGGCGACCCGCAAGGAGCTCGCGGCTACCGTCGTGATCGCGCTGCCGCTGGCCGAGGCCTCCATGAAGCAGCGCGCGGGCGGCGCCACCCTCGAACCGGGCGACCTGGAGCTCGACGGATGGGCCGGCGTCGTGCCGGTGAGCCGGACCGCGTCGGCGCCCGTTACCGAGGACTATGTCGCCGACCCCGTGCCCGAGCTCGTGCTCCGCCGCGTCGCTGAGCTGAGTGGAGACGGCGAGCGGTGACGGGCGGGGTCGTCAGAGGCTGGGCGGCGAGGCGCTGGATGGCGAGGTGCTGGAAGCGGGCTGGGTGGTGGCAAGCGGCCGTGATCAGCCGGAGGAGCGGGAGGTCCCAGGTCTGACCGCTGCCGGGCCTGACCGACTGGCGGCGCTGTCTGACGGGTCGGCGGGACTCGTTCGTGCCCGCGTTCTTCGACCATGTCGCTGAAGTCCCGAGTGGTCTGGGCGATCAGAAGGGTGGCTCCCCAGGGTCGGGCCGGTGTGCTCCGGCAGCGCCGGGTGCGACGTTTGCGTCCGAAGTGGACCGGGTGCTGGCCCGGCCGTTCGGGGCACGCCGTCCGAGGAGCTGGCGCACGTCCTCGGCGAGGCTCGTGATGTCGGTGTCGTCGGTGTCTGTGTCCGTGTGGTCGGGGACGGGGCTGGTTTGGGTGGGTGGTCGGGTGTGGGCGTGGCCGGTGGGCGCGATCCAGGTGGTGGTGCCGGTGTCGGGGTCGCGGGTGACGTCCCAGCCGTGGTGCGTCTTGGCGAGGTGGTGGCCGCGGCACAGTGGTTGGAGGTTGGTGGCGCGGGTCTGTCCGGGTGTGCCGGGTGGTTGGTGGGTGGGGTTGAGCTGGTGGTCGTAGGGCTGGATGTGGTCGAGGTCGGTGTGGCGGGCGGGTCGGTCGCACTGGGGGAAGCAGCAGGTCTGGTCCCGGGCGACAACTGCTTGCCGGAGGATCTTGCCGGGTTGGTAGGTGGTGGTGGAGTAGTCGGTCAGGATCCCGGTGGTCGGGTCGGTGAGCAGGCGCTGCCAGGTGGCGTCGGTGGCGATGCGGGCGGCGGTCTCGGCGGGGATGGGGCCGTATCCGTCGAGGTGTCCGGGGGTGTTGTCCAGGCCGAGGAGCATGGTCGCGGGGATCGTGATCCGGATCTGGGGCTTGACGGTGATGACGCGGATCGTGGTTCCGCCGCAGGTGCAGCCGCCGCAGGTGCATCCGGTGGCGGGCACCGTAATGCGGGGCATGGATTGGTTGTCCGTGTCCGGCGTGGTGCTGGGGTCGTCGGGGGCGCATTCGGGGTGTGGTGGGGCGATGATGCGGCCGGTGGTCAGGGCGACGAGGGCGTCGGCGCGGGCTTGGGGCAGGGTGCGGGTGGTGCCGGGGGTGCGGCGTAGGGCGTGGGCGGCTTGTTCGATGGCGTCCCAGACGGTGGCGGCGTCGGTGGCGGGCAGGTTGGCGGTGATCCAGGCCATGGAGTTGTCGGCGGGGTCCAGGAACACGGCCCGCCGGGTGGTGGCGTGCTTGGCCACTTCGGTGGTGCCGTGCAGGTGGGTGGCGTGCTGGTTCATCTTGTCGCGCAGCCACCTGCGGGTGCGGTCGGGTGCTTGGGGCAGGTAGCGGGTGATGGCCTGGTCGCGTTCCTCGGTAGTGAGGGGGTTGCCGGCGCGCAGCAGGATGTCGGCTTTGGTGGTGTCGATGGTGGCGTGGTGGAGGGCGTTCATGACCTGGGGGTGTTCGGCGAGGCCGGTGCCGCGGGCCATGAGCTTGTTCGCGTCGGTCTGGGGGATGTGGAGGCGGGCGCTGATCTCGGCTGCTGCGGCGTTGTGCTCGGTGGTCCAGCCGCGTCGTCGGGCGATTTCGCCGGTGGCGCGTGACTGCATGGCGGTGGCCCAGGAGATGAGGTCCTGCCACCGGGCCGCGACATCGACCAGGTCGGCGTCATCGGTGTCCGCTACCTCGACCGCGGTCAGCGCGGCCACCAGATCTGCGCCGACGGGCAGTGCGCACAGTTCGGGCAGCGCCCCCAGGTCGTCCGCCTCGGCCACGACGTCGGGCTCGTACGGATCTGCCTCGTACGGGTCGACGGAGCCCGTGCCCTCGGCAGGACGGGCGACGCCGGGACGCTCCACATCGACGGCACCACGGGGGAGACCAGCGGCCAGCGCGTGCACGCCACGGCCGTGCCCGGTCCAGGTGACGACGACCTCGGACGGGGCCCTTCCGTCGCCCGATGGGAGCGCGGTCCAGCTCAGGCACGGAGTGGCCGCGGCCGTCTGCGCGTGCGAACCGGTCGTCGTACGCGAATCGGCCCACCCACCTGAGGCTGCGCGATCGGCAGCAGGTGACGCCAGACCAGCGACAGACGAGCCATCGGGCAGCACCCGGCCCAGCGCCCTCTGCAACGACCGCTCGACAGCCGTGACGGGACCACCGCTCGCGTCCAGGATCTTGTCCACACCCGCCCCCTCGGCTCATCCAGCCCATCATTCCCAAGCATCACTGACACATCGAATATATGTTCGATCAGAGCGGGCCGCATCCCCAGATCCAAAGTTGTGGACAACCCCCTGCGCGCCCGAGAACCGCTGCTAGCATCCCGATCGTGACTCCGAACCGTTCCGTCCTGCCGCCCCCGGTCGTCTGACCGGAGCGGCACCACGGCCAGCCCGCGCGGGGCTGGTCCTGCGGCGTGCTCCGAGACGTCTGCCCTCCCGGACGCCTGACGGACCTCGGCACCTTCGCCGTGAGCTCCGGCCAGCCCTCCGGAACCCCTCGGAACGGGCCGGGACCTGCGGGTGCCCGGCCGGGAGCACAACATGTCATCACCTCGGATCGGGCTGCTGCTCGTCTGCCTCGCCGGCGTCCTGTGGGGCACCGGCGGCCTCGCGCTGGAGATCCTGCGCGACCACTCGTCGATGTCCGTCCTCACGGTCAGCGCCTACCGCATGCTCATCGCCGCCCTCGTGCTGGTCGCGGCCTCGTTCGTGCTGCGCCGGGGGCCGCAGCTCGCTGCCCTGGTGCGCGCCCACCCGGTGCGCGCCGTCGTCGTCGGGCTGGGAACCGGCGCCTACCAGGCGCTCTATTTCGGGTCCGTCGCGACCGCGGGGGTCACCGTCGCCACGGTCGTCAGCCTGGGGCTGGCGCCGGTCCTCCTCGCGGCGGTCGACCTGGTCCGGGCCCGACGCCGGACGGCGGTCCGCCCTCGCAGCACCCTGCGCCTCGGGCTGGTCGTCTCCGCCGCGCTGTCCGGGCTCGTGCTGGTCAGCGCGGCGTCCGGGGCTGACGCCGTCGGCCCGCGTCCGGTGCTCGGCCTGCTGCTCGCGATCGCGTCGGGCTCGGTCTACGCCGCGACGACGGCACTCGGCGGCACCCTGCTGGCCTCGCCCGTCGTCGACCCGCTCGCACTGACCGCGGTGGCGACGACGGCGGGCGCCGTCGGGCTCGTCCCGGTGGCCCTGGCCGGCGGCGGTCCCTTCGTCACGAGCGACCCGGCCGCGCTCGGCACCCTCGCCTACCTGGGGGTGTTCACGATGGCCCTCGCGTACGGGCTGTTCTACGCCGGGCTACGGACGACCCGCAGCGGCGCGGCCGTGGTCGCGACCCTGCTGGAACCGGTGACGGCGGCGGTCGCGGCGGCGATCGTGCTGGGGGAGCGGCTCGGGCCGCTCGGCATCGTGGGCTCGGTGCTCATCCTGGCCGCGGTCGCCGGGATCGACGAGCACGAGATTGACGAGCACGGCATGGACGAGCAGGGCGTCGACGAAGGCGCCGTCGACGAACACAGCCCGGCCCCGCTCACCCAGGACGGGTAGCGAAAGCCTGGATCAGGCGTACGACCAGCGTCCGTCCTGTCGCGGCCTCTGCTGCGCCGGGGCGGACGCGTCGTGCTCGACGGCGCTCATCTGGCCGGTGTTGTACTGGTCCGCGATGTACTGGCTGAACTGGCTGGAGTCGAGGGTGTGGGCGTTGTCCTCGAAGTCGTACCCGTTGTGACCGCCCTGCGGGCCGTACCCGCCCGGTGCGGCGGCCGGTGCCGGCGCCGGCGGGATGGCGGCGTGCGCACCCGAGCCGGCCAGCGCGCCGTAGGCGGCCTGCTGGACGCCCGCGGCGGGCGTGGGCGCGTACGCGCCGTAGCCCTGCTGGCCCGACCCGTAGTCGAGCTCCGACCCGGCGGCGTACTCGGGCTGGTATCCGGCCTGGTACGCGGGCTGCTGCCCGGCGTCGGCGGCCGGCTGGTACGACGGGTAGGCGCCCGTGTTCACCTGCTGGGCGGCGGGCTGCCACAGGTCGGCGGGCGGGTTCGGCGAGTCGAACGACGGCGTCGTCCCGGCGAGGCCAGGTCCCGAGACGTTCAGCGCCGGGACGTTCTGCGCCGGAGCGCTCTGTGCCTGAGTGCCCTGGGAAGCGAACGCGTGCGCCGCGAACAGGGCGGACGCACCGGCGTCGGGCTGCACGCCGTTCAGCTCCCCGTGGATGCGGCCGGCGAGGTTCGCGGCGATCGCGAAGCGGAGCGGCGCGAGGGAGTTGACCGACATGGTGCCCGTCACCGCGGGCGGCGGGAGGAACGCGAAGACCTCGTCGTCGCCGAGCCGCAGGCCCTGGTCGAGCGCCGCGTTGAGCGTCTCCTCGAGGAGGTACTCGGCGCGTCCGTCCTCGCCCTCGAGGTCGGCGAACATGTCGTCCATCGTGCTCCACCGGCGTTCGAGCGTTCCCTCGACCGTGTCCAGGAACCACCACCCGTCCTGCGCCTCGAGAAACATGTCGCCGAAACAGGAGGCGAAGCGCGGCGTCTTGCCACCCGTTCCTATCCACGACCAGGACGACAGGGCGAACTCGTAGGCGTCAGGTGCGAATTCTCGGATCAGGTGCACCTTGCGAATGTTGCCATGCTCACACTCCGAGCAAAAGGGGCGTACCGGATACGTAACGATTCGGCTCGGGTGAAACGTCCAAGTTTTTCCTCCCGGAAACACTTGGCCCCCGGGCAGGCGTGGTCGCTAGCGTCGCGCCATGGAGAGCACAGAGAGCTTGGGGAGCACGGGCGCGGGGGGACACGACCAGCTCGCGGTCGACGCGCGGGTCCAGGAGTACTACGCGGGCCTGACCGGCTGGGACGAGCACGCACGGCTCACCGCCCGCTCGGCGCAGGGCCCGCTGGAGCACCTCCGGACCCAGGAGCTGGTCCGGGAGCGGCTCGCGCCCGGCGCGCGGGTGCTCGACGTCGGCGGCGCCACCGGGGTGCACGCCGCACCGCTGGCGGCGGACGGCTACGACGTCGTCCTCGTGGACCCCGTCGCCGCGCAGGTCGCGCGTGCGGCCGAGCACGGCACGTTCGTCGCGCGCGTCGGCGACGCCCGGGACCTCGCCGCGCCCGGCCTGGACCTGGCGGACGACGCCTTCGACGCCGTGCTGCTCCTCGGCCCGCTCTACCACCTCGCGGCCCGCGCCGACCGGCTGCGGGCGCTGCGCGAGGCCGTCCGTGTGACCCGGCCGGGCGGCACCGTCGTCGCCGCCGGGATCACGCGCCTCGCGGCGCTGGTGGGCGGCGGGTACGAAGGCTTCAGGCCGCCCGCCTGGCAGGCCATCCTGGAGCGGGGCGAGGCGCCGTCGGACATCGCCTTCCCCGCGGCCCACTTCCACGACGCCGCCGAGCTCGCGGGCGAGGCGGCCGAGGCGGGGCTGTCCGACGTCGTCGTGCACGGGGTGGAGGGACCGGCCGGCGGTGCGCTGGAGCGCGTCGCGCTCGCCGCGCCCGAGGCGCCGGCGCTGGTCGACGCCGCGCTCACGCTCGCGCGCGCCCTGTCGACGACGCCGGGCGTGCCCGACATGAGCCAGCACGTCCTCGCGATCGCTACGGTCGCACCATGAGCTCCGAGCGCACGACCGGCCCTGGCCCCACGATCGGCGTCCGGCCCGACGACGTCCCCCGGACCGACCCGCCCCCGGCCGCCGACGAGGCCACGATGCTGCGGTCCTTCGTCGACTTCTACCGCGCGACGATCCGGCGGCAGTGCGCGGGGCTGACGGCCGAGCAGCTCCGCACGCCGCACCCGCCGTCGACCATGACGCTGGCCGGGATGCTCAAGCACCTCGCCTACGTGGAGGACGTCTGGTTCTCCGTGCGGCTGCGCGGCAACGACCCGGCGCCGCCGTGGGACACGGTCGACTGGTCGGCGGACCGGGACTGGGACTGGAACAGCGCCCTGAGCGACACCCCGGAGCAGCTCACGGCTCTGTTCGACGACGCCGTGGCCGCCTCCGAGCGCATCCTCGACGAGGTGGTCGCGGGTGGTCTGGACCAGGAGGTCGCGCGGCGCCCGGCTCACGCGGGGCACGGCGGCGCGGTCACGCTGCGCTGGATCCTGGTGCACATGGTCGAGGAGTACAGCAGGCACGCGGGGCACGCCGACCTGCTGCGCGAGGCCCTGGACGGCGCGACGGACCTCTGAGGGCCTGGCCCGCCGGAGGCGTCACACGACGGGGCTCAGAACAGGAACCACGCGTAGTCGGCGGCCTCGAGCACGATCCAGAACCTCAGGAACCGGCCCACCAGCCCGGTGCCGACGAACAGCCACATCCGCACCCGCAGCACGCCCGCGACCACGGACATCACCATGAACGGCGGCAGCCCGGCGAACGCCGAGCAGAGCAGCACGAGGCCGAGGTAGACGGGGCGGCCGTCGGTGCGTTCGCGCCAGCGGGCCATCGCGGCCGCGACCTTGGGCGACTCCAGCTTGTGGCGCAGCCACGGCAGGCGCGTGGTCCCGGCGCCCGCCCAGTACCAGAGCAGCTTGCCGGCCACCTGCCCGACGGCGGCGACGGCGGCCAGCACGACGCTCGGGTAGGTCGGGTCGGCGGCGGCCACCGCGAGGTAGGCCTCCAGCGCCATGAACGCCGCGACGGCGGCGCCGGCGGAGTAGAAGAACGTGGACACCAGGAGCATCGGGCCGGTCTGTCCTCAGGAAGGTCGCGGGCTGGTGGGTCGCGGGCCGCGGTGCCGTGCGACGGAGGGAGCCGGCCAGGTGGCCGGGGTCACATCCGGACGTTAGCGCCTGCGGCCACGAGCTGCCGAATCAACGCCTCCGCGGGCGGCGCGGGCGGCCCGACGGTCAGCGCCATGACGCGCCGCAGCGCGCCGGGCAGGGGAGCGGTCGCGATCCCCGGGTGCCGGTGGGCCAGCAGGGTCAGCCCCGGCAGGAGGCTCACGCCCGCGCCGGCGGCGACCAGGGCCTGCACGGCCACGTAGTCGTCGGTCTCGAAGGCGATGCGCGGGGCGAAGCCGACGGCGGCGCAGCGGGCCACCATGTCGGCGCGGCAGCGCTCGCAGCCGGCGATCCAGTCGGCGTCGTCCAGGGCCTTCAGGTCGGGGGTGACGCCGGGCCCGGGCGCTGCGTCGAGGTCCGCGGCGGTGACGAGGTTGACCGGCTCCTCCAGGATGGTGGTCGACTCGAACCGCGACAGGTCGTCCATGGACCGGGCGTGCCGCACGTCGATGTGCTCGAACACCAGCGCTACGTCGACGGCGCCCGACTGGAGCGCCGCGACGGCGTCCGGCGGCTCGTGCTCGACCAGGCCCACGGACAGGCCGGGGTGCTCCTGGACGAGCCCGGCGACGGCGTCGGGCACGAGGGTGGCGAGCGCGGAGGGGAAGGCGGCCAGGCGGGCGCGGCCCGCGCGCAGGCCGGCCAGGGCGTCGAGCTCGCGGCGCGCGCCCTCGACGCGGCCCAGGATCTCCTCGGCGCGGTTGGCGAGCAGGCGGCCGGCCTCCGTGAGGCGGACGCCGCGGCCGTGCCGCTGCAGCAGCGGGATGCCGGCGTCGGCCTCGAGGCGGGACAGGTGGTGGCTCACCGAGGGCTGGGCGTAGTGCAGCTCCTTCGCCGCGGCCGTGACGGAGCCCGTACGGGCCACCGCCGCGAGCACCCGCAGCCGGGTGAGGTCGAGCTCTGCGGTCATGCCTCCAGGTTAGCGCAGAAAGATAGGCGCCATCGATGGAAAGTCCACGTAACAGGTATTGGACCTATGGGTCATGGACGGGTCACGCTGGGTTCATGATCGTCGCGCCTGCCCCCGTCGAGACCCGACCCGAGGTCACGATCGCCGACGTGCTCGCCGCGCAGTCGCGGCTGGACGGCACGGTGGTCCGCACCCCCGTCGGCCAGTACCCGGACGTCGACCGTGCCGCCGGCACCGCCGTCGTCGTCAAGCACGAGAACGCCCAGCGCACGGGGGCCTTCAAGGCCCGCGGCGCCAGCAACCTCCTGCTCTCGATGTCCGACGCCGAGCGTGCCCGCGGCGTCGTCGCCTACTCCACCGGCAACCACGCCCAGGGGGTCGCCTACGCCGCCCGCCTGACCGGCACCGCGTGCACCATCGTCATGCCCGACGACCCCAACCCCGTCAAGCTGCGCGCCGTCCTCGACCAGGGCGCCGACGTGCTGCTGCACGGCGCCACGTTCGACGACGCCCGCGCGCAGGCCACGGCCCTCGCCGAGGCCTCGGGCGCCCGCCTCGTGGGCGCGGCCAACGAACCCGACATCATCGCCGGCGTCGGCACCCTCTACCTCGAGCTGTTCCAGCAGGCCCCCGGCCTCGACGTGCTCGTGGTGCCCGTCGGCGGGGGTTCCGGCGGCGCCGCGGCGGGCCTGGTCGCCGCCGCCGTCGCGCCCGGCACCGAGGTGATCGGCGTGCAGTCCGCCGCCTCGCCCGCCGCGCACGACTCGTGGCACACCGGGGCGCTCCTGGACCGGCCCAACACCACCCGCGCCGAGGGCCTCGCCGTCGGCTGCGGCTTCGCGGTGACCCAGGCGCTGATGGGGCGGCACCTCGCCGACTTCGTGCTCGTCACCGACGAGCAGATCACCGCCGCCCAGCGGCTCTACCTCACCGGAGCGCACACCGTCGCCGAGGGCGCGGGGGCCGCCGCGCTCGCCGCCGTCCTGGCCGACCCCGCCCGGTTCGCGGGCCGCCGCGTCGGCGTCGTCTGCACCGGCGGGAACGCCAGCGCGGACGAGCTGCGACGTGCCCTGGAGCGCGCCGACGCACCCACGCCCGACTAGGCTCGCCGCATGGCTCGCTACTTCGACGTCCACCCCGTCGACCCCCAGCCGCGCGCGGTCGCGCAGGTGGTCGCGATGCTGCGCGACGACGCGCTCATCGCCTACCCGACGGACTCCTCCTACGCGCTCGGCTGCCGCATGGACTACCACGACGGCGCCGACCGCATCCGCGGCATCCGGCGGCTCGACGACAAGCACCACTTCACGCTGGTGTGCTCCGACTTCGCGCAGCTCGGCCAGCTCGTCAAGCTCGACAACTCCGCGTTCCGTGCCATCAAGGCCGCCACGCCCGGGGCCTACACCTTCATCCTGCCCGCCACCGCCGAGGTGCCCCGCCGGCTCGCGCACCCCAAGAAGAAGACCGTGGGCGTGCGCATCCCCGACTCCGCCGTCACCCAGGCGCTCCTGAGGGAGCTCGGCGAGCCCCTGCTGTCCTCCACCCTGATCCTCCCGGACCACGCCGAGCCCATGACGGACGGCTGGACCATCAAGGAGGAGCTCGACCACGTGCTCGACGCCGTGGTCGACGGCGGCGACGCCGGTACCGAGCCTACGACCGTCGTCGACTGGTCCGACGGTTATCCACAGGTGGTCCGCGAAGGCGCCGGAGACCCCGCCCGCTTCGAATAGCCTGGGGTCATGACCGACCCCACCGGGCTCGAGCAGGCCCGCACCAAGATGACCCAGGCAGGCGTCGCACCCGCCGCGATCGAGACGTTCACGCGGTTCTACCACCTGCTGGAGTCCGGCGAGACCGGCCTGATCCGCGAGACCGACATCGACCCCCTCGTCGACATCCCCAACCGCGCCGAGCTGACCATCAGCGACGACGACGCGGCCGCGGCGCTGGCACAGACCGCGATGCTCAAGCTCAACGGCGGGCTCGGCACCTCCATGGGCATGGACCAGGCCAAGTCGCTGCTCCCCGTCCGCGAGGCCCCCGACGGCGCCGGCGAGCTGCTCACCTTCCTCGACATCATCGTCGGCCAGGTCCGCGCCGCCCGGCAGGCCACCGGAGCCCGCCTCCCGCTGCTGTTCATGAACTCCTTCCGCACCCGCGAGGACACGCTGGCCGCCCTGGAGCGCCACACCGACATCGCCGTCGACGGCCTGCCCGTCGACTTCCTGCAGAACCGCGAGCCCAAGCTCCTCGCCTCGGACCTCACACCCGTCACCTGGGAGAAGGACCCCGACCTCGAGTGGTGCCCGCCCGGCCACGGCGACCTCTACCCGGCCCTGCACGCCTCCGGCGTCGTCGTCGCCCTGCTGGAGGCCGGCTTCCGGTATATGTGCGTCTCCAACTCCGACAACCTCGGAGCCACCCCCGACGCCACCATCGCCGGCTGGTTCGCCGCCTCCGGAGCCCCCTACGCCGCCGAGCTCTGCCGCAAGACGCCCGCCGACGTCAAGGGCGGCCAGCTCGTCGTCCGCAAGGCCGACGGCCGCATCGTGCAGCGCGAGACCGCGCAGACCCACCCCGACGACGTCGCCGCCTCCCTCGACGCGACCCGCCACCCGTTCTTCCACACTAACAACCTCTGGTTCGACCTCCAGGCGCTCGCGGACGAGCTGGAGCGGACCGGGGGCGTGCTGGAGCTGCCGCTGATCCGTAACGACAAGACGGTCGACCCGTCCGACGCATCGTCGCCCGAGGTCGTGCAGATCGAGTCCGCGATGGGCGCCGCCGTGGCCGTCTTCGAGGGCGCGACGGCCATCGAGGTGGAGCGGTCGCGGTTCCTGCCGGTCAAGACCACGAACGACCTGCTCGTGCTGCGCTCCGACGTCTACACGCTCACGGAGGACTACCTGCTGGAGGCCCAGGCGCCCGCGCCGCTCGTCGACCTCGACAAGGCCCACTACAAGCTCATCGACGGCTTCACGCGGCGGTTCGCCGCGGGCGCGCCGTCCCTGCGCGACGCCGACTCCATGACCGTGCGCGGCGACTGGACCTTCGGGTCGGACGTGCGGGCCGAGGGCAAGGCATCGCTGGCGGGCGAGGGCGGCACGGTGCCGGACGGCGCGGTGGTTGGTGCCGAGGGGTTCTGAGGCACTGCTGGGGCTGAGGCGCTGAGGCCGGCGCCGCTGGCCCGACCGGCTGTGTGATCGGTAGGACGTCGCATGGTCGGTAGTACGTCAGGTGGTCGGCATTCCGGGGTGCCGACCATCTGACATTCTGCCGACCGTTCGGAACCCGGGTCGGGGCGCTGGCGCTCAGCCGGATGCTGTGGCGCGTGGGGTGGCTCGGTGCCGTGCCGTGCCGTGCCGCCGGCTGGATGCTTGCGGCGGTGTGATCGGCCAGTCGTGTGGTCGGCAGAACGTCGCATGATCAGTAGGACATCAGATGGCCGGCAGTACGTCAGGTGGTCGGCATTCCGGGGTGCCGACCACCTGACGTTCTGCCGACCGTTCGGAACCCGGGTCGGGCGGGCGGCGCTCAGCCGGACGTCGTTGACTGCCAGGCTTCCTCGACGGCGACGATGCGCTCGCGCAGGGCCGCCGGGTCGGCGTCCTCTGAGACCGGCCCGGCCTCGGCGGCGTCGGCGAGCCAGTCGGCCCAGGCCTGCCAGCGCGCCAGGTAGAGGTCGCGGACGAGGCCCTGCCAGTGCCGGCCGGAGTAGTCGTGCAGGCCGTTGTGCTGGCCGCCCCAGACACTGACCAGGCTGCGCGCCTCGCGTTCCATGGTGTCGCGCTCGGCGGGGGTGTCGCCCCAGGCACGGGCGGCGTCGATCCAGGTGCTCACCCGGGTCTCGGGGCGGGCGTCGGCGAGGTCGTCCAGTTGCAGCAGGTCGGCGCGCAGCCGCGCCATGTGCTCGCGGACGCTGTCAGGATCACCGGCGCGGGCCGCCGCAAGGATGCCGCGGACATGCACCCGTGTGCCCTGGGCCAGGATGTGCCCGGTGAGGTCGGCGATGTCCGCGTCCAGGAGGTCGCGGGCGGAGGGCGTGTCGCCGGGGGTCAGACTCGTGGCGCTCGGGTGCGCGGTGCTCGTACCAGCCGGCAGCGCGTCACCACCCGGCAGACCACCACCACCCGGGAGAGCGTCCCGGACCGCGACAAGATCCCGGACCGCCTCGGCCAGACGGGGGAGGGCGGTCGCGACCCCGGGGTCGTTCTCGGCGTCCACGTTGGACGACGGCGTCGGCGGTTGCGGGCCGCTGATCGCCTCTCCGGCGCTGCGCTGGGCGGGGAACGGGAGTCCGGCGCTCCAGGGTCGGGCGATGACCGGCGTCGGGACGGATCGGGTGCGCCCGGGTCCGTAGAGCGTCGAGATAATAGTGTGCCAAGCGCGTAGCGCTGCCTGTATCGGTTCCTGCACCGGGTCAGCAACAGGCCTCGAAAGCCCGGTCGGCCGGGAGAGAGCAGTCGGTCTGGGGACATCGGCCAGCCCGGACGGCGAGGTCGAGCTGGACGGCGAAGTCGGGCTGGACGGCGAGGCCGGCCCGGACGGCGAGGTCGGGCTGGACCAGGGCGCTGACTCGGCCTCGGAGGTCAGAGCGGACCGGGGGCCTGACTCGGAACCAGAGACCGACTCGGAACCAGAGACCGACTCGGAACCAGAGACCGACTCGGAACCAGAGATCGACCCTGGCGGAGGGGGCGGCGCTGCGAAGCCGTAGCGGGTCAGCACGAAGCTCTCCAGCCACGCGTCGAGTTCGGCGGGGGAGTGCGGGGCGTCGTCCCAGGCGAGGTCGGTCGCCAGCTCGTAGAAGACCTCGTTGTTCTCGATCGCCTCCGGGGCGAGGCCGACGCCGCGGAGGTGGGGGACGCCGTCGGGCAGGGTGCGCATGTCCCGGACCAAGCCGGCGAGGTCGCCGAACAGGGCGGGCCGGCCGCCGAAGTTGTGCAGCGCGCACCAGACCCAGGGGCGGCCGGCGAGCGGGCCGCCGTCGGCGAGCAGGGCCGCGTGCAGCGGCACGTGCTCGCCCCAGAGGTCGAGGACGAGCGTCCGGTCGGCGGGTACGTCGCGCAGGTACGCCGCCACGCGGTCCGGCGTCCAGAAGGTGCCCTTGTAGTGGAACGGCCAGCCCTGCAGCACCCAGACGGGATCGGGCTCGCCCGCGGACCGGGCCGCCTCCGCGAGGGCCCGGTACATGCCGCGGCCTGCGCCGCGCAGGTGCTCCACCTCGCCCGACGGCGGCACCGACTCGATGTACGGGTCCACCGCGTAGTACCCCGTCCCGGGGCCGAGCAGCTCGCGCTGGACGCGCCCGAACGTCGCGGCCAGCTCCCGGAAGCGGGGCGACTCCGGGTGCAACAGGGGGATGTGCCAGCCCTGCCACTCGATCTCGTCGACCGGCCCGGGCCCGGCCAGCGCCGGTGGTACGTGCCCGCCGAACCCGGGGAGCACCGGCGTCATGCCGAGCTCGCGCATCCGCGCCAGGACGCGCCGCGCCAGGTCCACGCGCCGCTCGGCCCACCGGGCGGGCAGCGGGCCGCCGAACGAGTGCATGCCGCCCATGAACGTCCACGGGAAGTGCGCCGCGCCGCCGATCCAGGCGGCGGCGTCGGCGTCGGGCAGGCCGGACCGGCGGAAGGTCTCGGCCAGCACCGCCTCGTGCGCCAGGAGCATCAGGGGGTGCGTCACGCCGTGCAGCGCCATCCAGTCGACCTCGCGCTCCCAGCGGTCCCAGCCCCAGAACGGCGTCGAGTACCCGAAGGTCACGACGTTCAGGTAGTACCGCACGTCGTGCGGCGACGAGACGGCGGTGCGCTGGGCGTCGGGCAGGGGAGCAGCACTCACCCGCTGCCCCTGCCACGTCAGGCGCGTCCCCAGGTGCGTGCGCACGTACCGGCCCAGCGCGACCGACGCCGCCACCGGGTCGGACCCGCGGAGCGTCAGCCGGCCGCCGTCGGCACGGTAGTCGGCCGCGCTCGCCGGGCGGTCCAGTTCCTCGACGGTGACCAGTGCGGGGTCCAGGCCCGTCCGGCGCGCGACGCCGCGGACGGCGTCGGCCCAGGCGGGAGCCCCGGGTGTCACCCCGCCTCCGTTGATCCCAGCCTCACCGCTCCGAGCCCCACCGTTCCGAGCCCCAGCGCCGTCCTCGTCCATACCTCGAAGTCCACCACGCCCCCGCCCTCGCGCGACTCCTCGGCCGCGAACGCCATGAGGTGGCTGTCCAGCGCGGTCGCGAACGACAGCTCGCCGGTCCCCACGGTGCCGTCGGCCACGGCCCGGCAGAACGCGTCCATCAGGCCGTCGTCGCCGCCCGCGTGCCCCCGGTGGTCGGCGGCGACGGTGTCCGCGCGGGCGACCAGCATCCAGGTCGGGTGCCCCATGGGCCCGGCGGTGCCCGCCGCCGCGACCGAGACGCCGGGCACGCCGCCCAGCACGCCGTCGGGCCCCCCGCTCAGCCCCGCCGACGGCGAGAACAGGTCCACCCGGATCTCGCCCGAGTCCATGTGCCCGTGCAGCTGCCCGCGAGTGCCGGTGATCGTGAGGTGCCGGGTGTTCTCCGCGGTGAACGCGCTGGCCGTCAGCGTCGCCGTCAGGCCGGAGGCGAAGCGCAGGAGCGTCTGCTGGTGGTCCGCGACGTCGTTGTCGCAGTGGTAGACGCAGCGCCCGTACGGGCCGCGCCGCAGGGCCGCGAGCCGGCCGGCGGGGGAGAGGTCGGCGCCGAGCATGGTCACGGGGTGGCCCGTGACGTCGCGCAGGGCGTCCAGGTAGTAGCGCGGCGCGTAGAACGGGCAGCTCGCCGCGGCGGGGCAGCCGTCGGTGCAGTGGTCCGGGGCGCCGTCGGGCGCGTTCTCCGGCCGGAAGTGCAGCAGCGACCCCTGGCTGGAGACCTCCTGGGGCGCCGCGCCGGCGATCCAGCGGATCAGGTCGAGGTCGTGGCACGTCTTCGCGAGCACCATCGGGCTGGACTCGGCGGCGTTGCGCCAGTTGCCCCGCACGAACGAGTGCGCGAAGTGCCAGAACCCGATGTTCTCGCGCACCTCGATCGTCGCGAGGTCGCCCAGCGTGCCCGAGGCGACGAGGGCGCGCACCCCCTGCCAGAACGGCGCGAACCGCAGCACGTGCCCGACGGCGATGCGGGCGCCCGTCCGGTCCACCACGCGGGCCAGGTCGGCCAGGGCCGTCAGGGTCGGGGCGGCGGGCTTCTCCAGCAGCATCGGCAGCCCGGGGGCCGACGCCGCGACCGCCGCGGCGGCGTCCACGTGGAGCGCGTCCGGGAGGGCGATGACGACGGCGTCGGGGCGCAGCCGGCCGAGGTCGGCGACGAGGTCGCGCCAGTCGGGATAGCGCGCCGCCGTCGTCCCGGCGAGGGCGTCCAGCCGGGCGGGCACCGGGTCGGCGACCCCCACGACGCGGGCCCGGTCCGGGTGCGCCCGCACCCAGCGGCCGTAGGTGTCGGCGCCGCGGCCGCCCGCGCCGAGCACGGCGAGACGCAGGGGATGGTTCATCGCGCGGTCCTCCTTCTCAGGACACAGAACCGTCTCTGGACAGGGAACATCTCATCGTTCGGCGCCCTGGACAAGACCCGAGACGATGTACCTCTGGGCCAGGAAGAACACGACCACCACCGGCACGGTCACCGCGATGGAGCCGGCCAGCAGCACCGTGACCGGCACCTGGAAGTCGCCGAGCTGCGCGATGCCGAGCGGCGCCGTCCAGAGGTCGCGGTGCTGCACCAGGAACAGCAGGGCGTAGAAGTACTCGTTCCAGGCGATCATGAACACGTAGATGGCCGTCGCGACGACGCCCGGGATCGCGATCGGCAGCACGACGCGGATCAGGAGCTGGCCCAGGCTGCAGCCGTCCATGATGGCGGCCTCCTCGACGCTGGCCGGCAGCGCCAGGAAGAAGTTGCGCATCATGTAGAGGGCCACCGGCACCGTCGCCGCCACGTAGACGACCAGCAGCCCCACCAGGGAGCTCGTCAGGCCGAGCCGGGACAGGATCACGAACTTCGGTACCGCCAGCACGATCCCCGGGAACAGGTAGACCGCCAGGATGATGCCGTTCGTGACGGCCCGGCCGCGGTACCGCAGACGGGCGGCGGCGTACGCGCCGAGCACGCAGACGACGATGCTCAGCACGACGGTCCCGACGGCGACGCCCAGGGAGTTGAGCACGAACCGGCCGAGCCCGAAGCCGCCGTCGGCCTCGTCCCGGACGGCCGTGGCGAACGCCGACAGGTCCAGCCCGCTGGGCAGGCCCAGCGGGTCGCGGGTCACCTCGCCGTACGGGCGCATCGACAGCACGACGCCGTACGCGACCGGGCCGAGCGACCACAGCAGCGCGACCACGACGACGACGGCGCGGCCGGCGCGGGCCGCACGGGTGGGTCGGACACCGCTCATGACTCCTCCGTCCGTCGCGACAGCAGCACGTACCCCACGAGCAGCACCCCGAGGATCAGGCTCATGAGCAGCCCGAACGCGGCGGCGCTGCCGATGTCGGCCTTGGTCACGAGCTCGGTGTAGACCTGGATGGCCATCACCTGGGTGCTGCCGGCGCCCTCGGTGAGCAGGTAGACGTCGTCGAAGGTCTGGAACGACCAGATGAACCGCAGCAGCAGAAGCAGCAGAGCCACGGCCCGCAGCTGCGGGAGCAGGATGAACCGCAGGATCTGGCGGCGGCCCGCGCCGTCGAGCGCCGCGGCCTCCTCGATCTCGCCGGGCACCGACTGGAGGCGGGCGGTGAGGAAAAGGAAGGCGAGCGGCGCCGACTTCCAGATGTCGAACAGCACCACCACCAGCAGCGCGACCGGGACGGGGATGCCCCACACGTCGGCGGAGGTGGTGCTGAGGAAGCCCACGGGCGTGTCCCACCCCAGGTAGGCCCGGCCGAACGCGTTCACGACGCCGTACTGCGGGTTCAGCATCGTCTTCCAGATGGTCGCGGCGGCGACCACCGGCAGCACGTACGGCACCAGGAGCAGGGCGCGCACGAGGCCGCGCCCCGGGAAGGGCCTGCGCAGCGCCAGGGCCAGCACGAGCCCGACGGCGAGCGACCCCACCGCCGTCAGGCCCGCGTACAGGACCGTGGTCCACAGCGCGCCCCAGAACGCCTGCGACGCCGCCGCCCGGCGGAAGTTGTCCAGCGACCACTCGATCGGCTCCGTGCCCAGGAACGGGATGTCGACCAGCCGGATCTCCGAGAAGCCGAACACCACCACCAGGGCGAACGGCAGCAGCACGACCAGGGCGACGACCGCCAGCGACGGCGAGACGAGCAGCCAGCCGGAGCGGTTCTCCCTGCGGGCCAGCCCGGTCCTCGCCTTCGGTCGCGCCACCCGGGTGCGGGCGGGCGCCGTGTGCGGCGGAGCGGGGCGGGCCGCCGTCACTGGTCCTGCTGCAGCGCCGTCACCTCGGCCGCCATCTGCCGGGTCACCTCGGCCGGGTCGGTGCCGCGGTAGAGCGGGTCGAGCTGCTGCGCCAGCGTGCCCTGGGTGGCGACCAGCCCGGCGAGCGTCGCGTCGGGCGTGCCCTGGCCCCACCGGGAGACGGCCGACATGCCCTCGCCCATCGCGGTGACCAGCTCGTCGCCGTACACCTCGGCGACCGACGACTCGACCTTCGGCCCGAACCCGAGGCCGCCCCACGCGTCGAGGTACTCGGTGGGGTTCTCCGGCGTGCCCGTGCGTAGCGGCAGCCTGCCCTCCGTGGCGACGGCGAGCGTGTCGGCGTAGCCCTCGCCCAGCACGTACTCGATGTATTGGCGGGCCTCGTCGGCGTTCGCGCGGGCCGGGACGGCGTAGGCGAGCGTGGCGCCGAACTGGGCCGGCGCGGCTTCGTCGGCCGTGCCGGAGTCCGTGCCGGAACCCGTGCCCGACGGCGGCTCCAGCACCGTGATGAAGCCCGAGTTCTGCGCGAGGAACTCGGGGTCGTCGCCGCACTCCTGGCACGACGGCGGCACCGCCTCGTCGAGGTTCGCGAGCTCGTCCAGGATGTGGGTCGAGAAGAGCAGCATGGCGGCGTCGCCCGCGAGGTACGCGGCCCGCGCGGACTCGACGTCGTAGTCGCCCGCGACCGACGAGTCGCGCAGCTCCTTGAACAGCCCGGCGGCCTCGGCGCACTCGGGCGAGTCGATCGCGACCTCGCCGTCGGACACGAGCCGGCAGCCCGCGGACTGGAAGACGGACTCGATCCCCTCGGTGCCCGACGCCGTGCCCGACTGCGTGCCCAGCGCGATGCCGGTGAGGTCCAGCTCCTCCTTGACAGCCGTCGCGGCCGCCGCGAGCTCGGCGACCGTGGTGGGCACCTCGACGCCCGCCTCCTCGAGCAGGTCGGCGCGGTACGCGATGAGGTGCACCCAGCCGTCGCTCGGCACGGCGGCGACGGTGCTCTCGCCGGTGTCGGCGTCCTGCACCGTGACCGCGCCGAGCGCGTTCTCGTTGAACGTGGCGGGGTCGAGCGTGTCCAGGGCCTCCTGGACGACGTCGGTGTCCAGCAGCCCCTGCGACTGCCAGGAGGTGACCTGCGCGGCGCCCGCGAGGATCACGTCGGGCACCTCGCCCGAGGCGGCCCCGGTGACGAGGGCCTGGTCCTGGTCGGCCGCGGCGAGCGGGACGACGTCGACCTCGATACCGGTCTCCTCCGTGAACTGCGCGGCCACGGCCTCCTGGGCGGCGACCCGCTCGGGCGTGGACTGCGGCGTCCAGAAGGTGAGGGGACCGGACTGCTCCTCGGCGGGCGCGCCGCACGCGGCGAGCAGGGCGGCGGTGGCGGTCAGTGCGACGGCGGCGACGGACGGGCGGATGCGACGGTGCATGGTCGTTCCCTCCACGGTGCGGGCCTTGCTGGTGCGGGCTGAGCTGCGGGCACGTGCTGGGTGCCCCAGACAATTCACCCCGCCGCGGGGCCAGTCAAGGACGACGCGCCGGTGACGCCGGTACGGGCACGTCCACGACCCGGGCGTCGCCGACGACGGGGGAGAGGGCTCCCGCCGAGGCGGCCGCCACGTCGGCGGTCAGCGCTGCTACCTCGGCCTTTGGTACGAGCAGGCGCAGCCGCGCGACGGCGTCGTAGGCGGGCGGCTCCACGAGCGAACCGTGCGCGGACGCCCAGTCGCGCAGCATGTTGTCGATCCGGCCGGCGTCAGCGTGGGGTACGGCGACCTCGGCCTCGAGCAGCAGCTCGCGGCGCAGCAGGGCCCCCGTCGCGGCTGCCTCGTCGAGGGCGGCGGCGACGGCGCCGGAGTAGGCGCGGACCAGGCCGCCGGCGCCGAGCTTCACGCCGCCGAAGTACCGGGTCACGACGGCGACCAGGTCGGTGACGCCCCGGTGGCGGAGCACCTCCAGCATCGGGACCCCGGCCGTGCCGCTCGGCTCGCCGTCGTCGGAGGAGCGGGCGGAGTCGGCGTGCGTGCCGAGCACCATCGCGACGCAGTGGTGGCGCGCGTCCCAGAGCTCCTTGCGGAGGCGGGCGATGACGGCGTCGGCCTCCGCGACGCTGCGGGCGGGGGCGAGGTGGGCCAGGAACCGGGACTTCTTGATGACCTGCTCGTGGTCGACGGGACGGGCGATCGTGCTGGGGAGGTCCACCGTCAGAGGGTACGCACGGCGTCGTCGACCAATCGTCGTCGTACGGCGCTTCCCCCTTGATTAATAGTGTGCCAAGCGTATATTCACACCCATGACCAGTCCCGATGCCACGTCACCATCAGCCAGGGCCGGGGAGCCCGGCCGCTACCCGCGGCCGCCGGTGACCCTCGAGGAGGCCGAGTGGGTGTGGCGCGAGCTGACCACGGAGGCGATGCGGCCCGGCGCCAAGCCGGAGGCGGCGCGTCTCGCGGTGATCACGGGGCTGGTGCGCGCGACCGGCTCCCGGTACGGCGACCTGCTGCGCGTGCGGGTCGAGGACATCGACCTGGGGCCGGCGCGCGCCAAGTCGACCGAGGGCACCGTGCTGGTGCGGCACGGCAAGCACCGCACGCCGCGCCGGCACCTGCTGCCGGCCGACCTCGTGGTGCTGCTCAAGCACTGGATGGTGGTGCGCGAGGAGCTCGCGGCGGAGCTGGAGGGGTCGGTCCCGCGGGCGCTGCTGCTCACGGTGCACCACACGCACGACAACGGGACGACCGTCGTGTCCGGCCTGCCGATCACGCGGCAGGGGCTGGTGCTGTCGTGGCGGCGGTTCGTGCACCGGACCAACGCGCGGTACGGCGCGCTGCGCCCGCCGCTGCCCACGCGGTTCGAGCAGGTCCGCCGCGCCTGGACGGACGCCGCCCAGGAAGGCTGACCCGCCCCCCTGCCCCGCCCCAACGGCCTCGTTGAGTGCTGGGTATTTGTCCTTCTGGCGCGCGAAAGAGGGCAAATACCCAGCACTCAACGAGGGGGTTAGGGTGTGGGGCGGGTCAGGAGGTGGCGATGCCTACCAGCGGCGACGTCGGGGTCGAGGAGGGGAGCTCCTGGAAGCCGTAGCGGTCGTAGAACTTCGCGGCCGAGGTGTTCTCCGCGGCGTAGCCGAGGTGCACGCCCGGGACGCCGCGCTCCGCCAGCGCCGTCCGGAGTGTGTCGATGAGGCGTGAGCCGAGGCCGCGGCGCTGCAGCACGGGGAGCAGGTCGATGTGCAGGTGGGCCGGGTGCGTCTCCAGCTCGCCGTGGCGCAGGCCGCGGACCATGCGGTCGGGGTCGGCGCCGTCGCGCAGGAGCTGGGCCTCGGTGTAGCCGGGGTGGTGGCCGGTGTCCGGTCCGGGGGCGGGGTGCCGGGCGACGAAGCCCGGTGTCCACTCGTTTGCCCACCACTGCGCGAAGGCCTGGGTGTCGTCGACGGCGACGACGTACCCGGCGGCGCGGCCCTCGTGCTCGACGACCCAGGCGAGGTCGGGGGAGTGGTCCACGTACGGCAGGGCGTAGACGTCGGGCATGATCAGGTCGGAGGAGTAGACGCCCCGGGCGTCGCCCCCGGCCGCGGCGGTGCGGACGCAGATGTCGGCGACGTCGTCGCGGTCGGCGACGCGGTACTGACGGATGAATGGCTCGGTCACCCGCGACACAGTAGCGCCCTGGGAACGGCCGGCCGGCGTTACCCCGAGTTTGCCGCAGGAAGACGCCAGTAACGGGATCGTCACGGGATCGTAATGTGCAATTGTCGTCCAAGTTGGTTACGGTCGATTTGTCATGCAGAACCTCGAAGAGGAACTCAAGCACATCCATCCGACCGAGACCACGGTGGCGCTGAGGGAGCCCACCGTCGATGACGGAGCAGCGATGTGGCGCCTGGCGCGCGACAGCAAGACGCTGGACCTGAACTCGTCCTACGCGTACCTCCTCTGGGCCCGTGACTTCGCCCGGACATCGGTGGTCGTGACCGTGGACGGCGAGCCCGCGGGGTTCGTCACGGGTTACGTCCGGCCCGACGAGCCGACCACGCTGATGGTCTGGCAGGTGGCCGTCGACCACGCCTACCGCGGACAGCGGCTGGCGTCCCGGATGCTCGCCCACCTGGCGGGTCAGCACCCGGACTGCACCCACGTCGAGACCACCATCACCTCGGACAACACGGCGTCGATCGCCCTGTTCATGTCCTTCGCGTCGGCGCAGGGTGCGCCCGTCGACGTGCGGACCGTCTTCCCCACGGAGGCGTTCCCGGACGGCCACGACGCGGAGCTCGTGTTCCGCATCGGGCCACTCTCCTGACCTGGTCCCGGTCAGAAAACCCCGGCACGACCCAGCACGATCCCGCACGCCCCGAGCAGGACACCACTGATCTACCCCAGCCGAGTCCGGCCAGCAGAGCCGGACCGCAGAAGGAGCCATGCGCCCGAACACCGCTACGCCCACCGGCCCGTCGACCAGCAGCACCGGCAGCACCAGCAGTGCCAGCCCCAGTAGTCCCAGCACCGGAACGAGCATCTTCGACGAGCTCGAGTCCCAGGTCCGCAGCTACTGCCGTAGCTGGCCCGCCACCTTCACGACGGCGGCCGGCAGCACGCTCCAGGACGAGGACGGCCGAAGTTATCTCGACTTCTTCGCCGGAGCGGGCGCCCTGAACTACGGGCACAACCATCCGGTGCTGCTGGACGCGCTGATCGACTACCTGCGCAGCGGCGGGATCGTGCACGCGCTCGACATGCACACGGTGCCCAAACGGGAGTTCCTGACGACGTTCCGGGACCGCATCCTGGTGCCGCGCGACCTGGACTACAAGGTGATGTTCCCCGGCCCGACCGGCACCAACTCTGTGGAGAGCGCGCTCAAGCTCGCCCGCAAGGTGACCGGCCGCCAGCACATCCTGTCGTTCACCAACGCCTTCCACGGGATGACCCTGGGAGCGCTCTCGGTGACCGGCAACTCGATGAAGCGCAACGGCGCGGGCCTGCCGCTCACGAACAGCTCGAAGATCCCGTACGACGACTACTTCTCGGGCGCCACGGAGGACTTCCTCTGGCTGGAGCGGGTGCTCAGCGACAGCGGGTCCGGCGTCGACAAGCCCGCCGCGATCATCGTCGAGTCGGTGCAGGGCGAGGGCGGCCTCAGCGCCGCGCGGCCCGAGTGGCTGCGCGCCCTGTCCGAGCTGTGCCGCGCCCACGGCATCCTGCTTATCCTCGACGACGTGCAGGCCGGCTGTGGCCGCACGGGCGAGTTCTTCAGCTTCGAGGAGTCGGGCATCGTGCCCGACATCGTCTGCCTGTCGAAGTCGATCTCCGGCTTCGGGCTGTCGATGGCGCTCACCCTGATCCGCCCCGAGCTGGACCAGTGGGAGCCCGGCGAGCACAACGGCACGTTCCGCGGCCAGAACACCTCGTTCGTCACGGCCACCGCGGCGCTGAACCAGTTCTGGGCCGACGACGCGTTCGCCGAGGGGGTCAGGGTGCGGGCGGCCGAGCTGCACGACGGGCTGACGCAGATCGCGAGCGGGTACGACGGCGCCGTCGTCAAGGGGCGCGGGTTCCTGACCGGCATCAAGTTCCCGGACGCGTCGGCGGCGTCGAAGATCGCCGCCGCGGCCTACGAGCGCGGCCTGCTGGTCGAGACGTCCGGGCCGGAGGACGAGGTGCTCAAGACCATGCCCGCGCTGACCATCAGCTCCGACGAGCTGCGCTCCGGCGTCGACATCATCGCCGCGGCGACGGCGGAGGTGCTGGGGGCACCCGCCATCCACGAGAACACGGCCCACGAGGGCACCGAGAACCCGACCGACCACCGAGAGGACACCAAGTGATCGTCACCCGACTGGCCGACCTGGAGAACACCGACCGTGACGTGCGGTCCGAGACGTGGCGCAGCCGCCGGCTGGTGCTCGCGAAGGAGGGCGTCGGCTTCTCGTTCCACGAGACCACGATGTACGCGGGCACCGAGACCGAGATGTGGTACGCCAACCACATCGAGGCCGTGTACTGCGTGGGCGGCACCGGAGAGCTGGAGAACCGGGAGACCGGCGAGCGCCATCAGATCTCCGACGGGACGATGTATCTGCTGGACGGCAACGAGAAGCACACGATGCGTCCGACGACGGACCTGCGGCTGATCTGTACGTTCAACCCGCCGGTGACGGGGCGTGAGGTGCATGACGCGGACGGTGTGTACCCGCTGGTGACGGAGGAACTCTCCTCCTGACCTCCTGACCCACCCCGCAAGACGTGTCAGACGCCCAGGTCCCTCGGGGGACCTGGGCGTCTGACACGTCTACGGCGCGCGATGCGGTGGCGCGCAGCGCGGTCGGGAGAGCGGCTCACGTCTCGGTGAGGGCCCCGGACGTCGACTCCAGGTGGGCGCGGACGAACCAGTGGAACTGCTCGAGCTCGTGCAGGTGGCCGATGAGCAGGTCGTTGGTGACGTCGTCGAGCTTGGCGGTGGCGTCGGCGGCGTTGCGGTGCGCGGTGATGACGCCGGCGTAGACGTCGTCGAGGGCCGCGAGGTGCTGGATCGCGGGGGCGCGGCCGAGGGCGTAGTCGTCCCAGGTGCGGGAGGCGACGAGCGCGCCGGGAGTGCCGACGGGCACGACGCCGAGGGTGGCGATGCGCTCGGCGATCTGGTCGACCATGGCGCGGACGGCGTCGACCTGAGGGTCGAGCATCTCGTGGACGCCGATGAAGTGCGGTCCCACGACGTTCCAGTGCACGTGCTTGAGGGTCAGGTGCAGGTCGTTCAGCGCGTGCAGCCGCTGCTGCAGGATCTCGGCGACCTCCGCGCCCTGCTCGGGCGTGAGGGACGGGACGGTGTAGCGGGGCAGCTTCGGGGACATCGGGGGTCCTCCTGTTCCGGCCGGCGGTGGGACCCGTCCATCGTCACGCGGTCAGCGTCGAGTCGCCAGCGCGGCGAAGGCGGTCCCGGCCACGGCGAGGGCGGCGAGCAGGACGACGCCGGGCAGGGTGGTGCCGGAGGCGAGCAGCGCGAGCGCCCCGAGCAGACCGGTGGCCCCGAGGACGACGACGTCGCGCCGCCGGCCGGTGAGCAGGGCGGCGGTCTCGACCCGTCCGCGGGGCGGGACGTGCGCGGCCCACCAGGTGCAGCGCGCGACGAGGTAGGCGAGCAGCGCGACGGCGAGACCGAGCGGGCCGGGCTCGCCGAGGGTCAGCAGGAGCACCCCGGCGACGACGACCGTGACGCCCGCGGCGGTGGGGGTGGGGCGCAGCACGAGCAGGGCGGTGCAGACGATGACGGCGATCGCGACCGTGGTCGGCAGCAGGCCGGGCGCGCGGCCCGCGGCGGTGACCAGCAGCGCGGGGACGAGCACGAGCAGGGCGGCGTTCAGCGCCCAGCCGGGCACGGTGAGGCCCGTCCCGACGGTGACCGCGGGCAGCGGGCGCGTGGTGGGGTCGTCGGGCAGGCGGAGCCAGGAGCGGGCCCAGGCCGGGACGCGGGGCAGGTTCACGGGGCTCCCGTCCGTCCGGGGACGTGCCGTTCGGCGGCGCGGGCGAGCGCCTCGAACCGGACGGCGGCCTTGTCGCGCTCGGAGCCGGCCCAGCGCACCACGGGGACGCCCTCGCCCGCGAGGGCGTCGATGCGGTCCTCGCGTTCCATGCGGGCGATGCGCCACGCGATGCGGAGGTGGCTCGCGGTGGCGCGGTGCACGTCGGGCAGGGTGTCGACCAGGACGACGGGGTGGCCCTTGGCCCGCCAGGTGCGGACCAGGTGGAGGGGCTCGTCGTCGAGCACGGTGGAGAACAGGTAGACGATCGCGTCGGCGGGGACCTGGGGCGGGCGCACCCGGTGCACCGAGGCGCGCTGGGTGGGGTGGGCCAGGGCGAGGCCGTGCAGCACGCGGCGCAGGTGGCGGCGGCCGGAGGCGGGCGGGAGCGGCCGACGTCGTCGGGCCAGGTCCTCCATGCCGACCCGGTCCCCGGCCTCGACGAGCGCGCGGGCCACGGACGCGGCGGCGTGCCGCGCGAGGTCGAGGGAGGTGGGCTCGTCGACCCGGAGCGTGCCGTACCCGCGCCAGGTGCGTAGGTCGGGTCCCACGTCGTCGCGGGAGTCGACGACGAGCATGGCCGTGGCCTCCGCGGTGGCGTAGGTGCGGCGCACGTACAGGGTGTCCAGGTCGGGGGACCGGCGGGCCGTGGTGCGCCAGTCGATGCGGCGCAGCCGGTCGCCCGGCGTGAACGGGTGGATGTCGCGCAGCTCGGCGCCGTCGCCCAGGCGGCGGGCGGAGTGCGGGCCGGTCAGGCCGCGCAGGCGCCGCGGCAGGGGCAGCCGGCCCAGCGGGGCGGCCGCGGGCAGGACGAGCCGGCGGGTGCCGCCCACCTGCGTGGGCTCCTGCTCCCAGACGGCGTGCAGCGAGCCGCGCACGTCGATCGCGAAGGTCTCCTGCGGTCCCGTGCGCACCGAGGACAGGCGCAGGGGGACGTCGCGGACGGGCCGGGCCTGTTCCGACGTCGGCGGCGCCGACAGGGGCCGCGCCGCGAGCGCCACCTCGGTGGTGCGGTGCCCGGCGGCGCTGATGCGGAGGTGGACGACGTCGGCGGCGTGCGGGGGTGTGGTGAGGCGGAGGGTGGCGGTGAGCTCGCCGGGGGCGGCGGTGCCCTCGGGTTCGTGGAGGGTGCCGCGGGGGTCGCCGTCGTCGTCCATGGACGTACGGGCCGCGGGCGCACCGGTGCCCCCGGGCCGGGCGGAGCGGCCCCAGGCGGCGGCCAGCAGGCCGGGTACGCCGACGAGGGCGACGTCGGGCCGCCCGGTGAGGACGCCGAGGGCGAGGAGGAGGACGCCGGCCGCGACGGCGGCGGTGTGGGCGGAGGTGAGGCGCCAGCCCTTGGCGCCGTCGGCGCGGTCTCCCCGGGAGGTGCGGCCGCCGGAGACGATGACGCCGCCGACGGTCATCGTGCCCGGACCGTGCTGGGGGTCGGCACGGTGTGCAGGAGCTCGGTGACGACGTCCTCGGGGCGGGTCGCGGAGGCCCAGGCGGTGGGGGTCAGGGTGATGCGGTGGGCGAGGACGGGGACGGCGACGCGCTTGACGTCCTCGGGGAGCACGTAGTCGCGGCCGTCCAGGACGGCGACGGCGCGGGCGAGGAGCACGAGGTTCTGGGAGCCGCGGGGTGAGGCGCCGACCTCGAGGGCGGTGTGGTCGCGGGTGGCGGCGGCGAGGCCGACGCAGTAGCGCACGACGTCGGGGTCGACGGCGACGGCCTCGGTGCCGGCCTGCATGGCGAGCACGGTGGCGGGGTCGACGACCTGGTCGACGGGTGCGGCCTCCTGCCTGCGGGCGAGGCGGCGGGTGAGGACCTCGGCCTCCTGGCCGGCGTCGGGGTAGCCGACGGCGAGGCGGACCATGAACCGGTCGAGCTGCGCCTCGGGCAGGGGGTAGGTGCCCTCGTACTCGACGGGGTTGGACGTCGCGAGCACGTGGAAGGGGCGCGGCAGGGGGCGGCTGACGCCCTCGATGGAGACCTGCCGTTCGGCCATGGCCTCCAGGAGCGCGGACTGCGTCTTGGGGGCGGTGCGGTTGATCTCGTCAGCGAGGAACAGGCCGGTGAACACGGGCCCGGGGCGGAACTCGAAGGTCCGGGTGGCGGGGTCGAACACGGACGAGCCGGTGATGTCGGCCGGGAGCAGGTCGGGGGTGCACTGCAACCGCGCGAAGTCGAGCCCGAGGGCGGTCGCGAGGGACCGGGCGGCGAGGGTCTTGCCGAGGCCGGGGACGTCCTCGAACAGCACGTGCCCGCCCGCGAGGATGGTCGCGAGCGCCACCTGGAGGGCGTCGCGCATGCCGACGACGGCGGTGCCGACCTCGGTGAGGACCTGTTCGCCGAGGTGGGCGACGTCGGCGACGGGCAGGGTGCTGGTGTCAGGCACGGTTCTCCTCGGGGGTGGACGTCGTGGTGGGTGCGGCCGGGGGAGCGGCCGCTGTCGGGGCGGGCCGGGTCGCGGCCCCGGGCCCCAGGCGTTCGATCGCGTCGAGCCAGGTCTGCAGGGTGCGGGCGGTGGGGGCCTGGCGGGACGCGAGCTGCCGCACGACGTCGGCGCCGAGCAGGTGTTCGACGTCGGGCAGGGAGGCGGGGTCGGAGGGGTCGACGCCGTGGGCGCGCAGCCTGTCGGTGGCCAGCGCCCGGACGCGGCGCACGACGCGGTCGGTGACGCGTCCGTCGCGGCCGAAGGTGGACCAGCTCAGGTCGGAGACGTCGTGCCGGCCGCCGGCGCGGGCCTCGGTGACGGTGCGGGGCCACTCGGGGTCCTCGACGACGGTCCCGGTGCGGGACCAGAGGGTCGCGACGGCGAGGGTGACGGCGGTGGCCGCGGCGGCGTGCCAGACGTCGATCACCTGCCAGAAGGCGAGCCCGGCCGCGATCAGCGCGGCCACGATCGTGACGGTGGTGATGCGGCCGAGGTTCCAGCGCCTCATCGGGGCTCCTGCACGTCGAGGCTGCGGGCGATGTCCGCGAGCGCCGTGCGGGCCTGGTCGACGGCGGTGTCGTCGACGGGGCGGTCGGTGAAGCGGGCGCGCTGGTAGAGGGTGCGCAGGCGGGCGACGGCGGTGGGTGGTGCGGGGGTGGCGGCCAGGACGGTCGCGGTGAACTCGGTGGGGGTCTGGGCGGGGTCGCGGCTGGTGCCGGCGCGGGCGGCGGCTTCTTCGAGGGCTACCCAGGCGGCGACGACGGCGTCGCGGGGGCGGGGGTGTCCGTCGAGGTGGGCGAGGGCGCGGGTGACGGCGTCCTGGAGCTGGGGGAGGTCGACGTCGTCGCCGAGGGCGGTGGTGCCGGCGCCGGGGGCGAGGTGGTCCTCGGTGGTGTCGGTGGGTTCGCGGCGGATCTGGAGGAGCTTGCGGGCCGCGAGCGTCAGGAGGACGGCGATCAGGAGGACCAGGAGGGTGACGAGGACCAGGATGATCCAGCGGGAGTCGACCTGGTCGGGTTCCTGCGGGGGTGCCTGGCCGAGCTCACCGGAGGCAGGTGGCTGGGACTCGGCGGGGGCGGAGATCTCGGGGGCGGGCAGGTGGGGTGGGCTGAAGGTCCAGGGGGTGGCGGTGGCGGCGCCGAGCACGACGACGGTGACCAGCAGGCAGATCAGGGCGAGGCGTGCTCGGGACGTCATGCGGTGGCGGTCCCGGCGTGCGTGGCGAGCTGGTGGGCGTGGATGCCGGCGACGGCGGCGGTGACGAAGGACGCGGGGTCGGCGTCCAGGCCGCGGCCCATGGTGCGCAGCCCGGCGGGGGAGGTGCGCAGCGTGTCGAGCAGGGTGGTGTCGGCGGCGACGTCGACGCGGGTGTGGCGCGCGGTGGTGAGGGCGGCGGCCTGCTCCTGGATGCGATGGGTCAGGGGCGCGCCCCAGGCGGGCAGGTCCTCGACGTCGGCGGTCGGTACGGCGACGGGGACGTCGGCGGGGGCGAGGGCGACGCGCTGGTAGGCGGTCACGGAGTGGTGGGAGACGCCGAGGTGGCGGTCGCGGGGGTCGGCGCCGGACACGCGCAGGGACGCGACGGGGCGGCCGGACAGGGCGGCGGCCGCGTTGACGGCCTCACCCGCGGCGACGCCGGAGTAGCCCCACCGGGTGCCCGTGCCGAGGTTGCCGGGCCCCTGGGCGACGACGGCGACGTCGCACCCGGCGACGTGCCGCGCCGCGAGCAGGCCGGTGTGCACGGTCACGGCCTCCAGGTCGCCGCCGTACGCCTGGCCGACGGTGACGCAGGTGGCGAGCCAGCCCGTCTCCCGCAGGGCGGCGATGGTGCGGGAGAACGCGGCGGGCAGAGCGCCGCCGTCGGTCATCACGTACGCGACCTTCAGGCCGGAGGGGTCGCGGCCCTCCGCGGTCGCGGCGTGGCGGATCCCCGCGACGACCGCGGGCAGCGCGGAGTGCAGGTCGGCGACGACGACGGGCATGCCGTCGAGGCTGTCGGCGTCGGCGAGGGTCGCGTGGTGGGGCGACTCCTGCTCGTCGACGCCGAGCACCATGGTCTGCAGGGGCGTGTACCGGGCCTTGACGAGGTGGCCGGGGCCGACGGCGGGGTCGGGCGGCAGGACCGTGCCCGGTGAGGCAGGCCCGACGACGAGGGCGTACCCGCCGGTGCCGAGCCCACGGGCCAGCGCGGACACGTTCAGCAGCAGCGCCTCACCAGGAGCGGGCGTGCCGACGAGATCGGTGTAGGCCAGCGCGCGCACCGTCAGGCTCCCGGCCGTGCCGCCCGGCAGGGGCCGGTCGAGGCTCACCTCGAGCTCCAGCGCCCCTTGCCAGGACTTGCCTGTGGAAATCACGGTCCCGATCCGCCACGTCATCACACGGTGGAGGTTACCGCCCGATACCGTTGGTCCTGATGTCCAGCGACCTGCCCCCCACCCTGTCCTCCGCCCCGCCGCCCGCGCCCTCCTCCGGCCTGAACCCGGCCGAACGCCTCCTGAACCTCGTCATCGCGCTCGTGAACACGAACGCCGCGATGACCAAGCAGCAGGTGCGCACCGCCGTGGCCGGCTACTCGGACGCGCCCAGCGACGAGGCGTTCGAGCGGATGTTCGAGCGGGACAAGGACATGCTGCGGGCCCTGGGCATCCCCGTGGTCACCGTCGGCACCGGCGGGCACACCGACGAGCTCGGGTACCGCATCGACCAGGACGCCTACGCGCTCCCGTCGATCGACCTGACGCCCGCCGAGCTGGGCGTCCTGTCCCTGGCCGCGCAGTTCTGGCAGGACAAGACGCTGCAGACCGACATCACGCGCGCCATGGTCAAGCTCCGCGCCGCCGGTGCGGGCGACCCCTCCGCCGACGCCCTGGCCGGGCTCGCACCGTCCGTGCGCGCCGTCGGCGACGCCTACGGCCCCCTCATGGAGGCCATCGAGGCCCGCCGCGTGGTCACGTTCAGCTACCGCGCCGCGTACAACGGCGCCGTGCTGACCCGGCACGTCGAACCCTGGCGCATCGCGGCCCGCGACGGCGGCTGGTACCTCATGTGCTTCGACCGCGACCGGCAGGCACCCCGCGTCTTCCGCATGTCCCGCATCGAGTCCCGCGTACGCGTCGTCGGCCCCGTGAACGCCTACGAGGTACCCGACTTCGACACCGACGCCATGCTCGGCACCGGGACGCCCGGACCGCACGGCGAGATGCGGCAGGCCGTCGTCGCCGTCCGCCCCGAACGCGCCAGCGCGCTGCGCGCCCGCGCCAAGGCCGTGCCCGACGGCGAGCGCGCCGCCCACGACGCACACCTGACCGAGTCCTCCGGCGGGCTCACCGGCGACCCCGCCGGGTGGGACGTGCTGCAGGTGCCCTACCGGTCCCTGACCGGCATGGCGTCCGAGGCCGCCGGGTACGGCGCCGCGCTCGTCGTCCTGGAGCCCGAACCCCTGCGCGAGGAGACCGTGCGTCGGCTGACCGCCGCCGCGGCGCTCGGCACCGTCGTGACGGAGGCGAACCATGGCTGAGCGCGCCGACGACCGGCTCCTGCGCCTGCTCGGGATCGTCGCCTACCTCGACGGCGCCGGACCCGTGTCCATCGCCGACCTCGCCGGCCGGTTCGGGACCACGCCCGCGCAGATCCAGAAGGACGTCGACGCCCTGTGGGTCTCCGGCACCCCCGGGTACTGGCCCGACGACCTCATCGACTTCGACGCCGCGTCCATCGACCGCGGCGTCGTGCACCTGACCGAGGCGCGCGGCATGACCCGGCCCCTGCGGCTCGGCACCCGTGAGGCCATCGCCCTGGTCGCCGCCCTGCGGGCCATGAAGGCCACCGACGCCGTCCAGGCCGACCCCGCACGCTCCGCCGTCGTCGAGTCCGCGCTGCGCAAGCTCACCGACGCCACCGGCGAGGCCGCGAGCGCCGTCGACGTGCGGCTCGCGCCGGGCGGGGACCGGCAGGTCGTCGCCGCGATCTCGTCGGCGCTGACCAACCGGCACCGGTTGCGGATCAGGTACGTGACGTCGTCGGACGTCGTCAGCGAGCGGGAGGTGGACCCGGTACGCCTGCACACGCAGGACGAGTTCGCCTATCTCGCGGCGTGGTGCTACCGCGCGGACGCGCCGCGCACGTTCCGCGTGGACCGCATCCTGGAGGCCACGGAGACGGACGTGCCCGTGCAGGCGCACCCGGGTGACGCGACCGGGGAGATAGATTTCGCGGCCCTGTTCGCGGGCGGCTCCTCGCCGCTGGCGACCATCCGGTTCGCGCCGCGGGCGCGGTGGTTCGCGGAGGAGGTGCCGGTCGAGTCGGTGCGCAACCTGCCCGACGGCGACTTCGAGGTCACGCTGCGGGTGACGAACCCGGGCTGGCTGCGCAGCTCCCTGATCCGGCTGGCGCCCCTGGTGCGGTCGGTGTCCCCGGGGGTCCTGGCCGACGACGTCGCAGGGGCCGCGAACGGCGCCCTGGCCCTGTACGGCGTGGGTGACGCAGCCACATCGGCCGATCACCACTAGGCTGGGCGACCATGTGGTTCTGGGTATGGACCCTCTTGATCGTGGGGACCCTCGTCGGAGCATTCTTTCTGGCCCGTTCTCTGTGGCGGTCGGCCAAGGGCCTGCTGGAGGAGCTGGGCCGGGCATCGCAACGGTTCGGCGAGTCGGCCGACCGGCTGCAGGAGGCGTCCGACCGGGCACGGGAGGCCGCGAGCACCGAGCACGCGGGCCCCAGCCTGTTCGACGACGTGACCATCCACTACCAGCGCGTCCACGCGCAGCGGGTGGCCCGGGCGGGGCGCAGGGACGCACGCCGGGCACGCAACGTGGCGACGTGGCAGAAGTGGAAGCACTTCAATGACTGAAACCGCCCGTTTCCCGGTGGGCTACCAATTCGCCCCCCAGGTCCGCGTAGGATCGGGCATATCCGCACCGCGTATCAGCACCGCACCGTAAGGAGTCACCATGGGCGCCATGCAGCCGTGGCACTGGATCGTCCTGCTCGTCGTCGTCCTGCTGCTCTTCGGGTCCAGCCGCCTGCCGGGCCTGGCCAAGAGCGTGGGCCAGTCGATGAAGATCTTCAAGAAGGAGGTCAAGGACCTTCGTGAGGACCGGTCCGACGCCGACGGCAACGTCGCCGGCAATGCTGCCGACAACGCGCCGGGCGCCTCGACCACCACGACCACCGGTTCGACCACCGGATCGGGTTCTGGTTCGAGCTCGACCCCCGGATTGATCGACCACAAGGACCGCGACATCCCCAAGGCCTGATCGGTGGCACGAACGAGACGGGCGTCCGACGGCCGGATGCCACTGCTCGAGCACCTGCTCGAGCTTCGCAAGAGGTTCGTCCTGATAGCTCTCGGCCTGGTGGTCGGTGCCATCGCCGGCTGGTTGCTGTACGACCCGCTGCTGGTGCTGCTCCAGCGTCCGCTCGTCGTGGCGGAGGAGATGCGCGGCAACGAGATGACCCTGAACTTCGCCGGGCCGATGGCGGCCCTGGACCTGAAGATCAAGTCGTCCCTGTTCCTCGCCGTGTTCCTCACCTGCCCCTGGTGGCTCTACCAGGTGTGGGCGTTCATCACGCCGGGCCTGAACAAGAGCGAGAAGAAGTACGCGTACGGGTTCGTCGGCGCCGCGTTCCCGCTGTTCCTCGGCGGGGCGTACATGGCGTGGCTCGTGTTCCCGCACGCCATCCAGATCCTGTCCGGGTTCCTGCCCGACGACGCGACCGCGTTCACCAACGCCCAGGAGTACCTGTCGCTGGTGATGCGGCTCCTGATCGCGTTCGGTCTCGCGTTCCTGTCGCCGGTGCTGCTGGTCGGCCTCAACTTCGCCGGGCTGCTGTCGGGCAAGGCGCTGCTGGCCGGGTGGCGGTGGGCCATCCTGGTCGCGTTCACGTTCGCGGCGATCATCACGCCGACGCCGGACGCGCTCACGATGATCCTGGTGGCGCTGCCGATCTGCGTGCTCTACTTCGCAGCCGTCGGCGTGTCGGTCCTGCACGACCGGCGCGTCGAGAAGCGGTTCGCCGACGCCGAGGTCTGACGGAACACCAGTCGTAGGGCAGCGGGGCGTGACACACGGGTGTCACGCCCCGCTGTCATACCTGTGTGTCACCCAGTGACCGTAGGCTGTGCACCATGAACGACCTGAGCCCCGCCGAGCGCTACTCGGCCTTCCGGTCCCAGAGCCGTTCGGCGGCCGAGCACCCCGAGCTGACCCGCTTCCGGGAGGTCATCGGGTTCGAGCTCGACGACTTCCAGGTCGCCGCCTGCGAGGCGCTCGAACAGGGGCGCGGCGTGCTGGTCGCCGCCCCGACCGGGGCGGGCAAGACCGTCGTGGGCGAGTTCGCCGTGCACCTGGCTCTCGCGTCGGGCCGCAAGGCCTTCTACACGACGCCGATCAAGGCCCTGTCCAACCAGAAGTACGCCGACCTCGTGCGCCGGCACGGTCCCGAGAACGTGGGCCTGCTGACCGGCGACTCCACGATCAACGGCGAGGCACCCGTGGTGGTCATGACCACCGAGGTGCTGCGCAACATGCTCTACGCCGGGTCCCCGACCCTGGACGGGCTCGCGTACGTCGTCATGGACGAGGTGCACTACCTGGCCGACCGCTTCCGCGGCCCCGTCTGGGAAGAGGTCATCATCCACCTCTCCGACGACGTGCAGCTCGTCTCCCTGTCCGCCACCGTGTCCAACGCGGAGGAGTTCGGCGACTGGCTCGAGATGGTGCGCGGCGACACCGCCGTCGTCGTCTCCGAGAAGCGGCCCGTGCCCCTGTGGCAGCACGTGCTCATGTCGTCGCCCGAGCCGCGCGGCAAGCCGCGCCTCCTGGACCTGTACGCCGGGCACGTCGACCCGACCGACCCCGGCACCAGCCCGCCCATCAACCCGGACCTGTCCGCCGCGTTCCGGTCCGGGCGCGGCGGCAGTCGCCCCGGTGACCACGGCGGACGAGGCCGCGGGCGCGGCCGGGGCGACCGCGGGTACCGCGGCGGCAACGGCCGCCGCGCCGACGGCCCGTCCGGCGCGATCAGCAGCGGACGGCGCACCCCGCCGCGGTTCATCGTCATCGACGCCCTGAACGCCGACGCCCTGCTGCCCGCGATCTACTTCGTGTTCTCCCGTGCCGGCTGCGAGGCCGCCGTCGACCAGTGCCTCAAGGCCGGGCTGCGGCTGACCAGCCCCCAGGAGGAGGCCACGATCCGGGCCTTCGTCGAGGAACGCACCGCCGCCATCCCGCCCGAGGACCTTGACGTGCTCGGCTACTGGGCCTGGTCGCAGGCCCTCGCGCGCGGTATCGCCGCCCACCACGCCGGCATGCTGCCCGTGTTCAAGGAGACCGTCGAGGACCTGTTCGAGCGCGGCCTGGTCAAGGTCGTGTTCGCCACCGAGACCCTCGCGCTCGGCATCAACATGCCCGCCCGGTCCGTCGTCCTGGACAAGCTCGTCAAGTGGGACGGCTCCAGCCACGTCCCCGTCACCCCCGGCGAGTTCACGCAGCTCACCGGCCGTGCCGGACGCCGCGGCATCGACGTCGAGGGCCACGCCGTCGTCGTCGACCACCCCGCGCTGGACCCCGTGGCCCTGGCCGGCCTCGCGTCCAAGCGCCTCTACCCGCTCAAGTCCAGCTTCCGGCCCACGTACAACATGGCCGTCAACCTCGTCGCCCAGGTGGGCCGCGACCGCGCCCGCGAGGTCCTGGAGACCTCGTTCGCGCAGTTCCAGGCCGACCGCGGCGTCGTCGGGCTCGCCAAGCAGGCCCAGGCGCACGCCGAGGCCCTGGACGGGTACGCCAAGGCCATGTCCTGCGACGTCGGCGACTTCGGCGAGTACATGGACCTGCGCCACGCCATCAAGGACCGCGAGCGCGAGCTGTCCCGTGCCGCGTCCGGGGCACGCCGCGCCGAGATCGTCACGTCCCTGGAGAACCTGCGGCGCGGCGACGTCGTCGAGGTGCCGTCCGGGCGGCGACGCGGGTACGTGCTCGTGCTCGACCCAGGGGAGCCCGGCGGGTTCGACGGGCCACGCCCCACGGTCCTGACGCAGGAGCGGCAGGTCAAGAAGCTGACCCTGGCCGACGCGCCCGACGGGCTGGAGACCGTGACCACGGTCAAGATCCCCAAGGCGTTCAACCCGCGCAAGCCCGACGCGCGCCGCGACCTGGTCTCGTCCATGCGCAACGCCCTGGGTGTCCTGGCGGACGACGTGCCGTCGGCGCACTCCACGACGTCGCCGTCGCGCAGCGCGGCCAGCCGGGCCGCGCGCGGCGGCCGCGCACCGGTCGGACGCCGCTCGGACGCGTCGACCGACACCGAGCTCGCCCGCCTGCGCAAGGCCCTGAAGGCCCACCCGTGCCACGCCTGCCCAGAGCGGGACGACCACGCCCGGTGGGCCGAGCGCTGGAACAAGCTCAAGCGGGAGCACGACCAGCTCGTGCGCCGCGTCGAGGGCCGCACCGGGTCCATCGCCCGCACCTTCGACCGCACCCTGGACGTGCTGCTCACCCTCGGGTACCTGCAGCGCACGGGCGCCGGCAAGAGCGGGGACGGTGCCGGGCGCATCCGCGTGACCGACGACGGCCGGTGGCTGCGTCGCCTGTACGCGGAGAATGACCTGCTGCTCGCCGAGTGCCTGCGCCGCGGCGTGTGGGACGGGCTCGACCCCGCGGGCCTGGCCGCCGTCGTCTCCACGGTCGTCTACCAGAGCCGGCGGGACGACGCCCCCGACCCGTACATCCCGGGCGGGCCGACCGGCCGGCTCGCGGGTGTGCTGGACGACACGCAGCGCGTGTGGTCCGAGGTGGACGACCTGGAGGAGGCGCACGGCATCGACGCGACCGGTCCGCTGGACCTGGGCCTTGTCGGCGCCATGTACCGGTGGGCGTCCGGCAAGGGCCTGGACTCCGTGCTGCGGGGCTCTGACCTGGCCGCGGGCGACTTCGTGCGCTGGTGCAAGCAGGTCGTCGACGTGCTCGACCAGCTCGGCGGCGCCGCGCCGTCGGACAAGCTGCGCACCACGGCGCGCAAGGCGCAGGACGCCGTCATGCGGGGCGTCGTGGCCTACTCCAGCCTCTAGCCGGCCCGCGGTTCCGGCCCCTGAGCGGGTGACTGTGCCGGTCGACGCCCTCCTGACCAGGGCGTCGACCGGCACGATCGTTTACAGTTCCGACGTGAGCCAGCCAGCACGATCCATCCTGTACCGCAACGGCGTCGTCCACTCCGGGGCCGACCCGTTCGCCGAGGCGATCCTCGTGGACGACGGCGTCGTGGCGTGGCTGGGCGCCGACGACACCGCGGCCGGGCTCGCCGCCCGCGCCGACCGCGTGATCGACCTGGACGGCGCCCTGGTCGCCCCCGGGTTCGTCGACGCGCACGCCCACGTGCTGGAGAGCGGCCTCGCCGCCGACTCCGTCGACCTCACCACCGCGGGCGGCGTGCACTCCCTGGCCGACGCGCTGGCCGCCCTGGTGCAGGGCGGCCGCCGGCTGAACGCGGCCGACCCGTCCGGCGAGCAGGTGCTGCTCGCCTTCGGCTGGGACGAGCAGGCCTGGCCCGAGCGGCGCGCCTTCACGCGCGCCGAGCTCGACGCCGTCTGCGGCGGCCGCCCCGTGTACGCGGCGCGCGTCGACGTGCACTCCGCCGTCATCTCCTCCGCGCTGGCCCAGCGTGCGGGCATCGAGCGCGACCCCGCCTGGACGGGCACCGGCCTGTCGGGCTCCGGGTGGTCCGACGCCCCCGCCGACACCGGCCTGGTCACCGCCGACCTGCACCACACCGTGCGCGAGGTCGCGCACGCCCTGTCTCCCGAGCGCCGCTCCCGCCTGTACCGCGAGACCCTGTCCGCGTGGGCGGCGCGCGGCATTGTGTCCGTGCACGAGATGAGCGGCGAGCACCTCGACTCCCGCGCGGGGCTGGCCGAGCTCCACGCCCTGACGGCGGCCTCCGTGAGCGCCGACGCCCTCGCCGAGGCGGACGCCCTCGGCCTGCCGCACCTGGCCGCCTACCGCGGCGAGCTGTGTACCAGCGCCGACGACGCCCGCGCGCTCCTCGCCGAGCTGCCGTTCCTCACGGGGATCGGCGGAGACCTCAACGTCGACGGGTCCATCGGGTCGCGCACCGCCGCGATGCGCAGCCCCTACTCGGACCTGCCCGCCGACCCGTCCTCCGGCAGCTTCGCCGGCGCCCTGACCAACGCCGACGGCTCGCCCTGGACCGGCAACCTGTACCTCGCCGCCGACCAGATCGCGAACCACCTGGTCGCCGTCCGGGAGGCCGGGGTGCAGAGCGCGTTCCACGTCATCGGCGACCGCGCCATGGACGAGATGGTGCTCGGCCTGCAGATCGCCGCCCAGGTCAGCGGCGACAGCGCCGTGCGCGGCGGGCACCACCGCATCGAGCACGCCCTGTTCGTGGACGCCGTGACCCTCGCCGCGCTCCTGGTGCACGGCATCGGCCTGTCGGTGCAGCCCGCGTTCGAGTCCTCGTTCGGCGGCAGCAAGGGCGTCTACGCCTCCCGGCTCGGCGCGATGCGCGCCGGGTCGATCATGCCGTTCGCCGACCTCGCCCAGGCGGGCGTGCCGCTCGCGTTCGGCTCCGACACGCCCGTCACGCCGGTCGACCCCTGGCAGGGCGTGCGCGCCGCGACCACCCACGAGGACCCCGACCAGCGCATCTCCGCCGGTGCCGCCTTCCGCGCCCACACCCGCGGCGGCTGGCGCCTGGCCGGGCTCGACCACACCGGCGCCGGACAGCTCCGCGTCGGCGCGCCCGCCCACCTCGCCGTCTGGCGGGCCGAGCACCTCGGCGTGCAGGCCGCGCCCGGGCGCCTGAGCTCCTGGAGCGAGGAGGCCCGCGCCGGCACCCCGCTGCTGCCCGACCTGTCGCCCGACGCCGTGCAGCCCGAGTGCCTGCACACCCTGCGCGACGGCGTCGTCCTGCACGACACGTTCTGACGCCGGGCGGCACCGTGCGCCCCCGCCGGGGGCCGTAGGCTGCGACCGTGCGCGTGCCTGAGCCGTCCCGGTTGCTGTCCCTGTTCCTCGCGGTGCCCGGCGGCCTGGTCCTGTGGTCCGCGTTCCCCGACGCCGGGGCGTGGCCCGCCGCGTTCGTCGCCGTCGCGGTCCTGTACTGGGCCCTCGGCCGGGACAGCGCCTGGTGGAACCTGCTGATCGGGACCCTGTTCGGCCTCGCCTTCTTCCTGCCGCACCTGTGGTGGGCGCACGAGTCCACCGAGACCGTGCCCTGGATCGCCCTGTCCACGCTGCAGGCCCTGTTCCTCGGCGTCTTCGGCGCCCTGTGGACCTGGGTGCGCCGCGCCCCGTTCCTGCGCCGGCGCGGCTGGCGGCTCGCGGCGGCGTTCGCCGTGCTGTTCGTCGCCGTCGAGCAGTGGCGGGCCGAGATCCCGTTCGGCGGGTTCCCCTGGGGGCGCCTCGCCTGGGCGATGGCCGGCGCCCCCACCGGACGCGCCGCCTGGCTCGGCGGCACCGTCGCCGTGGGCCTCCTGGTCGCCTTCGCGGGCGCGTTGCTCGCCCTGGCCGTGGCCGCCGCCCTCCGCGCCCGGGTGGGCCGCGCCGCCGGGGCCCTCGTGCTGGGTGCCGCGGTCGCCGTCGTGCCGCTGGTGCTGCCCCTGCCCACGTCCGCGAGCGCCGGGCCGGTCGAGACGCCGGACGGGGACGTGGTGTACGACGCCGGGAGCGACCTGGCGGAGCACGGGCAGCTGTGGGCCGGTGCGGTGCAGGGCAACGTGGGGGAGCCGGGGCTGGGGGCGTTCGCGAACCGGGCGGAGGTGCTGAACAACCACCTGGAGGGTACGTACGTGCTGGCGGAGGACTTCGCCGGCGAGCTGGACGTGGTGCTGTGGCCGGAGAACGGCAGCGACCTGGACCCGCAGGAGGCGGCGGACGTGGCGGGCGGGCTGGACGCGGCGTCGACGGCGGTGGGGGCACCGATCCTGGTGGGGGCGCAGGAGTTCCCGGAGACGGGCGGGCGGTACAACGTGTCGTTGCTGTGGCAGGCGGGGCAGGGCGTGATCGGGCGGTACGCGAAGCAGCATCCGGCGCCGTTCGGTGAGTACATCCCGATGCGGTCGGTGCTGCGGGTGTTCTCGGACCAGGTGGACCGGGTGACGACGGACATGATCGCGGGCGTGAACCCGCCGGTCGTGGAGGTGCCGAGCCGGCTGGGTCAGGGGTCGTACCGGCTGGGTACGGTGATCTGCTTCGAGGTGGCGTACGACGAGATCGTGCGGGACGCGGTGACGGAGGGCGCGCAGGTGCTGGTGGTCCCGACGAACAACGCGTCGTTCGGGTTCACGGCGGAGTCGACGCAGCAGCTCGCGATGTCGCGGGTGCAGGCGATCACGACGGGCCGGGCGGCGGTGCAGATCTCGACGGTCGGTGTCTCGGGGGTGATCACCCCGGACGGGACCGTGGTGCGGGACACGGAGCTGTTCACGGCGGACGAGTTCGTGGTGAACCTGCCGCTGCGGTCGTCGGTGACGCCGGCGGTGGCGGCGGGGTACTGGCCGGGCTGGGTGGTCGGCGGGCTCGCGGTGCTGCTGGTGGTCGCGGGCGTCGTCGGGCGGGTGGGGGAGCGGCGCACGGCGCGCGGCCGGGACGAGGCCGGCACCGAGGCCGCGTCGTCGGGCCGGTAACCCGTGGGGGGCACGAAAACGACCGCTGGTCCGGACCCGAAGGTCCGGACCAGCGGTCGTTCTGCAATTCCTGCTGCTGGGCGGCGTGGCCCCCGGGAGGGGTCAGGCCGAGCGGCGGAGCTTGCCGGCGCGCAGCAGCTCGAGGCGCTCGTCGAGCAGGTCCTCGAGCTCCTTGACCGTGCGGCGCTCGAGCAGCATGTCCCAGTGGGTGCGCTGCGGCTTGGTCGCCTTCGGCTCGGGCTTCTCGGCGTCGCGCAGGAGCGCCTCCTCGCCGCAGCGGCACTCCCAGATCGGGGGCACGTCCGCGTCGGTGGCGAAGGGCAGGATGATGGTGTGGCCGTTGGGGCAGTCGTAGTAGGCCTGGAACCGAGGGGCGAAGTCCACGCCCTCGTCGGACTCCATGCTCTTACTACCGATGCTCATACCGCGCAGGGACCGGTCAGGCACGATGTCCTCCAGAGGGTTGTCGGGATTGGTGGCGGAAAAAGGTCCGTATAGCCAACGCAGGGACCCTCTGTGATGTTCCAGCCCAGGTTTCGGCAGTCTCACGACCAGCCGTGTGCCAATCCAGGCTACCGACCGGATGTGCGCGCGCAAGCGCACTGCGGTCAAACTGGGTATGGATGTGCGCGATGTCACGTACGTCGCAGCAGGTGAGAGCATTCCGGGCGGGAACAATCGGCCCGGGTTGCCGGTTAGGACCCATGTTCATGCAGATGCATGAACAGCGCGGGTGGCACACAGCACGTGCGGCAGCCAGCTCAGCACCACGATCGAGGAGCACAGCATCATGCAGTTCGGGATCTTCAGTGTCAGCGACGTGACGACGGACCCGACCACCGGGCACACCCCGGACGACACCGAGCGCGTCCGGGCCATGCTCACCATCGCGAAGCACGCGGACGAGGCAGGCCTCGACGTCTTCGCCACCGGTGAGCACCACAACCCGCCGTTCGTGGCCTCGAGCCCGACGACGATGCTCGGCTACCTCGCGGGCGTGACCAAGGACATCACCCTGTCCACGGCCACGACGCTGATCACCACCAACGACCCGGTCCGCATCGCCGAGGAGTACGCGATGCTCCAGGTCATCTCCGACGGGCGCATGGACCTCATGATGGGGCGCGGCAACACCGGCCCCGTGTACCCGTGGTTCGGGCAGGACATCCGCCAGGGCATCCCGCTCGCCATCGAGAACTACGCGCTCGTGCGACGCCTGTGGACCGAGGACGTCGTGGACTGGGAGGGCAAGTTCCGCACCCCGCTGCAGGGCTTCACCGCCACCCCGCGCCCGCTGGACGGCGTGCCGCCGTTCGTGTGGCACGGCTCGATCCGCAGCCCCGAGATCGCCGAGCAGGCCGCCTACTACGGTGACGGGTTCCTGCACAACAACATCTTCTGGCCCATGAGCCACACCAAGCAGATGGTGGCCTTCTACCGCCAGCGGTTCGAGCACTACGGCCACGGCCGCGCCGACCAGGCGATCGTGGGCCTCGGCGGCCAGGTCTTCATGCGGAAGAACAGCCAGGACGCGATCACCGAGTTCCGGCCGTACTTCGACAACGCGCCCGTCTACGGGCACGGCCCCACGATGGAGGACTTCACGCGCGACACCCCGCTGACCGTCGGCTCCCCGCAGGAGGTCGTCGACCGGTACGGCTCGTTCATCGACGAGGTCGGCTACTACCAGCGCCAGATGTTCCTCATGGACCACGCCGGCCTGCCCCTGAAGACCGTCCTGGAGCAGATCGACATCCTGGCCGCCGACGTCGTGCCGGAGCTGCGCAAGATCGCCGACGCCAAGCTCCCGAAGGACGTGCCGGCCAACCCGCCGACGCACGCCGAGCGGGTCGCCGCGGCGCAGGCCAAGGGCGAGACCGGCGCCACCCACGTGGGTGACGGCGGCGACGAGTACACCGGCAAGCGGGCCGAGGAGGCTCTCTGATGACAGACATCGTCCCCGTCGAGGACAAGCCGCGCCGCACGATCGCCGTCGTGCACGCGGGGCTGGGCCAGCCGTCCTCCACGCGGCTGCTCGCGGACCGGCTGGCCGACGCGACGGTGCACGAGCTCGAGGCCCTGGGCCACGACGTGACCGTCGAGGTCGTCGAGCTGCGCGACCACGGGCACGCGATCATCGACGCGATGCTCACCGGGTTCCCCTCGGGGGACCTGGGCCGCGACATCGAGACGATCACGGGGGCCGACGGCGTCATCGCCGTCAGCCCGCTGTTCACCACCACGTACTCCGGGCTGTTCAAGTCCTTCGTCGACATCCTCGACAAGGACGCCCTGACGGGCATGCCCGTGCTGCTCGGCGCGACCGGCGGCACACCGCGGCACTCGCTCGCGCTGGAGTACTCGATGCGCCCGCTGTTCACCTACCTGCGGGCCGACGTCGTCACCACGTCGGTCTTCGCGGCCACGGACGACTGGGCGCAGGCCGGCGACCGCACCCGGCACGACGACGGCGCCAGCTCCCTGCCGGAACGCATCGAGCGGGCCGGCCGGGCCCTGGCCGGGATCGTCGCCGCACGCGGCGAGCACGCCAAGCCGGGCGACCCGTTCGCCAGCACGCCCAGCTTCCTGGACATGCTGGGCGGGGACTGACCGGAACACGCCCGGCCGATGTCCCCCACCAGGTCCGGGGCTTGCACGCCCAGGGCCTGGCAGGGAACATATGGGACAGCACCGCGACGGGTCGCGGCGAGGTCGACGGTGAGGGAGCGCGGTCATGGCGGACGGTACGCAGGACCAGGTCTCGGACCAGCCGGGTGAGCCCTCGGATCAGCCGGGTGAGCCGGAGGAGGCGCCGCCGGCCGCCGCGGCGGAGGTGACCGGCCGGCTCTCCGACACGGGGCGCGTCGCCCGGATCGTCGCGGCGCTCCGCACAGCGCACGCCGAGCAGGCCGCCCGGTCCGCCGCGAGCGCCGACGAGGCTCCTGACGCTGCCGTTGCTGATGCGACCGTCGCCGACGACGCACCCGATGCCGCTGTGGTTGATACCGCCGCGCCGGAGCCGCTCACGCCCCGCCGCGAGACCAGCGGCGTGCGGGCCGCGGAGCCCACGACGCCGACCCTGCGGTGGAACCCCGGCGTCCGCTACCGCGCGTCGCAGCTCGCGAACCAGCAGGCCGCGGCCTCGGCCGCCGTGCCCGGGCCGGTCCCGCTGCCTCCCGTTCCCCTGCCTCCGGTTCCCCTGCCGCCCGTGCCCGCGCCCCCGGCGGGTGCGCCGCAGCCCCTGGCCGGGCGCCTGTTCCGTGGCCCGGCCCGGCGGACCGCCGTGTTCGAGCGGGAGATCTGGTACCCGGCGACGCGGTCCTCGCGGGTGCCGAGCGACGTGGGCGAGGCGCTCGTCGCCGCCGTCGAGCGTTATCGCAAGGGCTCGATCTCGACGTCGGGCCTCGTGCGTGCGATCGGCAGCGCGCACGCCGCGTGACCGCCTGACGCCGTCCGACTGAACCGGCCCGCCTGAACCCGTCCGCCGGGTGCCGCCACGCGGCGCCGTCGGAGGCTTGACGAACCCGTCACCCCGGTTTTGCCCCGCTTTTTCAGATGGCGGCAAAAAAAGGGGTCGGGCCTTCCGTGTTCGCCCTCGTGGGGCCTTGTCCCGGGTCACGGCGCCGTGGAGCATTCGTTGCACTGCAAGCGAGTACACACGAAGCTGCCGCACCAAGCGCCCGCGTCCTGTCGCTCTCTCTCAGTGGGTGCCGACCGGGCGCCTGATGACCAGGACGAGGGCGGGAGCGGCTGATGCGTACGCGCATGGTGGCCCTGTGGGGCGTGCTCGCCGTCGGCGGTCTCCTCAGCCTCGGTCTCAGCGGTTGCGTGCGGGACGTGAGCACGGCGAACTTCACGGTGCCGGAGCAGTACGGCACGGTCGAGCAGCTCGTCGCCGACGCCGACGTCGTCGCCCTGGTGCAGGCGGGCCGCTCCGGGGTGGACGTCGTGGACCGGGTGCCGTGGACCCGCACCGAGTTCGAGCTGCGCAAGGTGCTGCTCGGCGCGGTGGAGACGGACGCGGTGCTGGCGGTCTCGCAGGTCGGGTCGGCGTCGTCGCCGCCCGGTGCGCACCTGCCGTCGATCCTGCGCAGCGGGCACGAGTACGTGGTGGTGCTGCGCCGCGACGACGCCGGAGAGTTCGAGCTGGTCGGCCCCGGCGCGTGGCGGGCGGACAGCCTGGGCACGAGCCTGACCCTGCACACGGGCAAGCCGTCGTGCGTGGCGTCGGCCATCCCGCACGTGACCACGCCGTGGGAGCTCGAGGTGGAGCTCGGCAAGGTGCGCTCGGCGCTCGGCACGAGCGTCGTCGGCGAAACCTGAGGTCAGAGGGCGAAAGATCGCGTCCGGCTGGGCCAGACTGGGTGCATGACGCGCAGCCTCGTCCTCACCGCCGACGACGCCGGGACCGACCCCGACGCGGACCGCGAGATCGCCGCCCTCCTGGCCGGCTCGCCGCTGACGGCGGTCAGCGTCATCACCACCGAGTCCGGTGCCGAACGCGCCGTCGGGCACCTCGCCCGGTCCGCGCCCCACGTCGCGCCCGGGGTGCACGTGGTGCTCCCGGCGCAGGCGCCGCCCGGCGGCTTCGACGACGTCGCCGGCCGCATCGCCAGCCAGGTCGAGGCGCTGCGGCGGGCCACCGCCGCCGTCGGGACGCCGGCGCCGGACCGCCTCGACTCCCACCAGGGCAGCCTGTACGGGCTCACGGGCCGCTCCTACCTGCCCGAGGCGATCGGGTTCTGCGCACGGCAGGGGCTGGCCTTCCGTCTGCCCTGCGGCCTGGAGCTGTACGGCGACGGCGACCCGGTGCTGGCCGCCGCGGAAGTGCGGGCCCGGCACGCCGGCGCCGTTGCGGCGGCCGACGCCGCGGGCGTGCGGATGCCGCGGGTGATCGCTACCCATCGCGGCGGCGACGCGGAGGCCCGCGACTACGCGACGCTGCGCGACCACTACCTGGGGCTGCTGGGGCGGCTGCCCGAGGGGACGAGCGAGATCTTCCTGCACCCGGCGCCGGACACCCCGCGCCTGCGGGAGCAGTGCGCGACGTGGTGGCGCAAGCGGACC